>JAIXOZ010000174.1 GCA_027486495.1 Comamonadaceae bacterium
GAGGTGCTTGTACATCTGGCAACTTGGACTTGGCGGTTTGAGTGGCAATGATGCCTTGACATCCTCAGCCACCCATCACCGGGTTCATCTTTGTTGCACCTCGTACTTGAATCCGCCAGACCATTATCCGGTGTAACAATCATTGTGTTAGTTGGCCGTATTGTTCGAACTTATTTCTGTTAGTTTAATGCTAAATTCACCGGAAGCTGCTGGATTGCGCTTGCTGTAGACCTTGTAATTTTCTTTTATACAAATGCCGTGCTCAACTGAATACCAGCACTCGCCTTTTCTTTCATACCAGCCTGGTGCTGAAGTTTCATAGCTGATTAAAATTGAGTTAATTTTTTTATCTAAAAAACTGATTTCTTCAATTTTGTTTGCAACAATCTTTACATTCTCATACCATCTACCAACAGTGTAGCCATAATACTTAAATGAAGCTGATTTCCCAATCGATATTGGGAAAAAATTGGATGCTTTATCTCTCTCGGAATCAGAGATTCCGCTGTCTTTGGAAGGCCGAATGGGTATTATTCCAGCAACAACCTCAATCTTATTATGACCTTGTTGATAAAAATACGAGTTTTTAGAGACATCAACGATTTTGCGCGAAATTCTTTTTCTATTTTGGTCTTCATAGATTAACTCTGAGTCTTTGTTTGGTCCTTTGAAATTCAGAGGCTCTTGACCGTAGCAGGAAAGTGATATGAGTGCGATGGATGCAATGAAAAGCATATTAAAATTGGATGTGTGTGGTTTTAATTTCATTTTGTTTCCCTCGTTCATTTTGCAAACCATGTTTTGACAATTGGCTCTAAAGACTTGTTTCTTATCGAAAGATTCCAGTTTGGATAATAGTATGCGCCGCCGCCGCTTACAAGATACGGTGTAATGTTGTCAGTATGTGCGTAGCCATCGAAAGCAACTGAGCGAGTATTAAATTTATTTTGTTCGGCTATTGAATATAATATGGCATCTCCGACAATGGCTTGTGCTGAAAAATCGGTGGCATATTTTTCTTGCGGGCATTGATTGTTTGAAATCATTGTCAGTGTGCAGTAATCGTCATTCCATATGCTTGTGTAAAAATCTATAGAACTTGATATGTAAATTTCCCAATCAATGGGAGTTGTGATTTGGTCTAACCCAGACTCCGATTTAATCCAATATTCGTAATTCGATATATTGTCTCTAGAGTAATCTCGCCAAAAAGATGTTGTGAATTCAACCTTGCTGCTTAAATTGCCTGTAAATATTTTGATCTTTAAAGAGTCAATTTTGGAAAATATTTCTTTGTCCCATATTGCGTCATATGTTCCGTAGCTGATCTTGCCTTTGAATACTTTGCGAATTTCATCTAACGTCGAGGTTGTCTTGTTTATCCATAAGTTTCTCACCTGCATTTCGTTTTCTTTGTAAATAGGGAGGCGTTTTGGCATAATTGCATCCAGTTGACCCTTTATGGAGTCTAGGCCAATACTTTCACCATACGCTGCATCGGATACTATCTGCCTGTTAAATGCATCAAGTATTTTATTGAGGGTGGAAACATTTATATCTGAATCTGAAAAACAACTGGATTTGAGATCGCAGGCGTTCCATTGATAAACATAGCTTACTTTAATATTTCTCTTGTGTGCCTCTTCTACTATTGATTTGAGCACAGTTTTGGGTAAAACGTAGCTTAATTCTGATATGGTTAGAACATCTGCTTTTATGTCATCCCATGGTGCATAATTATAAATTTCAACTTCACTAACGCCTAACTGTTGTAGCCGATGAAGACTCTCTTTTGCTGAATTTAATCTGAATTGATTTGCGTCCGAGCATTTTGATGTGTTGGGCTTTACCCAGTTTATGTCGACATCTTTTAAGTTCATTGCTCTTGTTATAGATGCTGGCAATGTTCTGGTTGGTGTGGGTAAGGTGTATTTACCAATATATTCTGATGGATATTTTACTTCGCCTATCTTATAGCTTGCAAAATAGCAATCATCTGGCGTATTTACATTTGTTTGTGAGGACTGATTTTGGGTTGCGCTTCCTCCACCGCCACAGCCAGAAAGAAAAGTTACTAGGACTGCAAGAAGACAAATTATTTTATTCATTTTCAATCAAAATTTCGTGTTGAGAAATTGGTTGGTTGTGATGCAGTTTTATATTTGAGTATGAATTCTATGCCAACCTATCCGCTGCCATCGTTGCCGTCAACTTTGAGTAGTGCCGCTCAATCATTGCCGCACTATTGCCCATCTGTTTGCTGAGCGTGTGTATGTCTACTTCTCCGCGTAGCATAGCCAGCGTGGCGTAGGTGTGCCGTAAGCTGTAGAGTGTGCGTGTCTGTCCGTCCTCGTTCTTCAACAACCCTGTTTCACGCATCAAGCGTCTAAATGTGCCGTTCAAACTTGGGGGTTGGTAGCCGTCACTGAACCTGAACAACTTGTGCGGCACTCGTTCAGCGAATGCGGTTTCAAACGACAACTCACAGATGTCCCGTTGTCTTGCGTGTAAGCGTTTCAGCACATCCACCGCACGGTGTTTGGCAATGAGCCACCGCCCACCAGTTTTGCCATCCACCCAAATACGCAGGTAGCGAACGCCTTTGTCCGTGTGCCATTCCAAGTGCCGCCAGCAGATGCCCATTGCTTCTGTGCCGTGCCGCATACCTGTCAGCAGCAACATTTCCACATAATCACGCAGTAGTGGGCGCATTTCTTTTTCCACTGCTCGCAAGCCTTCGTGTTGCCAAGTTTCCATAAACGCCAGCAGCTTGACGATTTCTTCTTCGCTGAACGCTGGGCGTGTGGTGCCCTTCTCCCCTTTTGTCGTTAGTTTTGGCACGGGCACACGCTCTGAGATGTAGCCGCGTTCAACAGCCACCGCCAACAACTTATTCCAAGCACTGGCAAAGTTCATCAATGTGCTGGCTTTTGGTCGACGTGCCATCTGCCTGTCCCGCCACAGTTCAAACTCAACGATGTCTGTGTGCGTCAATTCTTCCAGCCGCTTGTCTTTGAAGTAGGGTAAAAAATACTTCTCAATACAGCCCACGTAGTCACTGTAGGCAGTTCTGCCAGTGCTGGCGTCAATTTTCACCCGCAGTTCTGCCAACGCTACCGCCGCTATTTGTGCGAAAGAGTGTGTTTGGTGTGCTAAACCCAGCCTCTGTCTATACCTGGCTTGGTCATACAAATCACAGGCAACGGCAACGGCATGTTCTATGCTGGCCTTGCCTGTTGTTTGGCGGTGCCAAGTGCCGTCAGCCAATTTGTAGCGGCACTGATACAACAGGCTACGGCTTCGTCTGTAAAGCACCACTTCACCATCACGCAGATGAATGTGTTGTGGATTTGCTGTGGTCAGCAACGCAAACACCTGTGCTGTGTTTTGAGGTGAGAGGTGCTGTGATGTGTTTTTGGTTGTGCGTTGCTGGCGAGACATTTAGCAACGACGAACAACAGCGTGGAACTTAAAGTGCTGGCAGAGTGTTTTAGTGTTGCAGCACGGACGAAAAAAAACACCCAGCACTTTCATACGGGTGTTTTTACTTGATGACTGGTGGGACCAGCGGGGGTCGAACCCACGACAAACGGATTAAAAGTCCGCTGCTCTACCAACTGAGCTATGGTCCCTTTGCTGCTGTGTGATGCACTGCAGCAAGTCTTAAATTATAGCGTCATTTTTTGACCCTCTCGGGGGTAATCGCTAAAAAATTCAAAATTTCTGACGCCGCACACATGCCAAAGGTGGCGGTCACACTGACCACCGATCCGTAGCCATGGCAGTTGAGCGAACCGTCCCCTTCGATCGCGCACGAGGCATCGGGTGATGCCACCGATTCGCGACTGAAGACACCTTGCAGGCCGATGCGCTTGTCGCCTCTGGCCGCACCGTGGTGTTTGCGCAGGCGGTAACGCAGTTGCGCCAAAAGGGGGTCGTGTGTGATGCGCGAGAGGTCGTCCACATCAACTTTGTGTGCCATGCGTTTACCGCCCGCAGCCCCCACCGTGATGAAGCCAACACCTTCACTCAGCGCCCATTGCGCCAAGGTGACTTTGGCTTTGACCTGATCGCAGGCGTCTATCAGGGCGTCGGGCATACAAGGCAAAAGCGCGGGCCAGTTTTCAGGGCCAACAAAATCGTCCACCGCATCGACTTGGCATTGTGGGTGAATCAAAGCAATGCGCTCAGCCATGGCCAGCACTTTGGATTGCCCTGTGGTGCTGCTCAGCGCATGGATTTGACGGTTGATGTTGGACTCAGCAATGTGGTCCATGTCGATGAGGGTCAAGCGCGCCACGCCACTTCGAGCCAGTGCCTCTGCCGTCCAGGAACCAACACCCCCGATGCCCACCACGACAACATGCGCTTGCCGGATTCGCTTTGACCCTGCCACGCCATAAAGGCGTTGCAGACCGCCGAATCGGCGAGTGTCGTCATCGTTGACTATTTCCAATGTTGGGGTCTCGCGCATGGGCTGATCTTGCAAAAAAGTAAAACAACGGCCAAGCGACAATGAGTAGACTTAATCTTGGCGCATTTGCCAATGCAATGCGGCCCAAGTGCCTGCAAATATGCCCAGCACCGACAGCAGGCTGCCCAAGCTCAAGGTTGACAGACCACTCAGGCCTTGACCAAAGGTGCACCCCATGGCCAGCACACCACCTGTGCCCATGAGCGCACCACCGACCAGGTGGCGCACCAAATCGGCACGGTCCGTGAAACCCTCCCAACGAAAACTGCCTTGCTGCACAGCACTGAGGCAAGCGCCACCCAACACACCGAGCACCGTGACCATGCCCAAGGTCAAGCGTTTGCTGCCGTCGCTGTAATACAAGAAGGCATCGAGCCAATAGCCAACAGGCGCAGTGAAACTCAAGGCTTCCATGCGGCCACTGTGGGTGGTGAGGAACACCGGCTCCAGCGTATCGGGATGCTCAGGCACAAAACCCAGCACGCCACTGACCCACCACAGCGCCACCACCAGCAAACCCAAGCCCGCACCTGTAAGCCAGTTGAAAGCTGTGTGGAATCGGCGGTCATTGAGCACCCAGCTCACCAAGCACAAGGAAACAAGCGCCGCACTGATGCCCACGCCCGCACGCAAATCAAGCCCTAAAAAAGCGGACAACCACTGGCCGACAAAAGGGCCATTGGGCAAAGCGATGGTCACCGTGTCCAGCCCATGCACCCGCCACACCGCAGTCAGGCCGCGCATGGCCGCCAGCGCCGCGACCGCCATGGCCAGCAACACCACCAAAGATTTGAGGTTGCCCGCAGCCAGGCGCACCAAGGATTTGCTGCTGCAGCCCGATGCCAGCACCATGCCAACGCCGAACAGGCTGCCGCCCAAAAGGGCTGACAACCAGGTCACTTGAAAAGAGGCGTAAATAGTGTTCAGCGGGCTGATCCAGCCAAGCCAGGCCATGAGGCCAAAGCCGGCCATGGCCACCGCCACCGCCAGAGCCCATTGACGCAGCCGGGTGGCGTCACGCATCACCACCCAATCACTGATGGCCCCCATGGTGCAAAAGTGCCCCCGGTGGATCAACACCCCTGCCAGAAAGGATATGGCAAAGCTGGCCACCCCAATCTGGAGGGCCAACTGCTGGACTTCATCCGCAGTGAACAAGGCCATAGGGTGTCAGCGCAGGCGGCTCAGGCGCTCGCGAGCAGTGCCCGCCGTCTCAGCCTGGGGATAAGCCGCAATCAAATCTTCGAGGGTTTTGCGCGCCGCCTTCGTGTCCTTGAGCTCGATTTGGACATTGGATATGGCCAGCATGGCCTCGGCCGCGCGCGGGTGGTTAGGCACCAGTCTCAAAAGCTTCTGGAAATTCGCCATGGACTCTTTGTAAGCCTTGTTGGCGTACTGGGCGTTGCCCAGCCAGAACAAGGCCGAAGGCACATAAGCGCTGGAGCCATAACGCAGCAAGAAAGATGACAGCGCAGTTTGCGCAGCAGGGAAATCGGCCTGACGAACCCATGCCATGGCTTTCTCAAACTCGTTTTTTTCAGCCGGATCGACCATCACTTCTCGGCCATCGATGGTGGCAGGCACCGGCTCAAAGCGGCGCAGGCGGTCGTCCATCGAAATGATCACGTCTTTTTGTCGCAACTGCAATTCGGTCAAGTCGCGCGCCAGGCGCTCTTGTGCGCCCATGCTCTGCGCCAGATCCGATTTGAGTCGATCGATTTGGCCCTGCAAATCCAGCAGCGCGCTGCGCAGTTGGGCAGTGGCCTGGTTTTGAGATTGGGTTTGAGACTGGGCGTTTTGCTCGATCAGGGCCCGGGTGGCGTTTTGGGATTGCTCCAGACGCTGGCGCAAATCAAGGATGGCCCGGCGCGCTTCATCGTCTCCGCCAAACAAGGCTGCTTGCGCAGGGCTGGACAAGATGGCCAAGACAAGGCTCAGTGCCATGGTGGCACGGTGCAAGCCAGATCGAACGTGTTGCATGACAGGCCTCAGTAACGGATTTCAACGCGGCGGTTTTGTGCCTGATCCGCATCTGAAGCGCCGGTGGCCAGGGGCTTTTCCTTGCCAAAGCTCACGGCTTCGAGTTGCGATTCAGGCACGCCCAGCAAGCTCAGCGCCTGGCGCACCGCATCGGCGCGCTTTTGGCCCAAGGCCAAGTTGTATTCACGGCCACCACGGTCATCGGTGTGGCCTTCCAGATTGGCTTTGCGTTGCTTGTTGGCTTGCAAAAACTGGGCATGCGATGCAATCACGGGACGGGCTTCGGGGCGAAGCACAAAGCTGTCGTAATCAAAAAACACCACATGGGCAATCCCAACAGGGCCTTGACCTGCAGGGGTTTCACCCACAGAGACAGGCGCTACGCTGGTTTGAGCGCTGCTTTGGCCAGTGCCAATGCTTTGTATCCCTACGCCGCTTGACGTTGCCGATTTATCTTCAACGGGCACATCATCCAACTTCACGCCCGAGGCACATCCCGCCAGAACCGCAGAGACCATCAACAACGACCAACAATGCTTTTTCATACGCAACCTCATGGATAAAAACGGAATTGAAATTCAGACCTCAGGGCCGCACCGGACCCCAATGCGGCTCGCGGATATCGCCGCCCTGTCCGGCCAAGCGGGCTTTGATGCGGCCATCCAGCGTGGTCGTCATCAAGGCCTCACCACCTTGCTGTGTGGCATAAACCAGCAAACGGCTGTTGGCTGCAAAACTGGGACGCTCATCGGCGTTGGTCTCGGTCAAAGCGTTGACCTGACCCGTGGCCAGTTCCATCAAATGCAAACGAAAACCAGTCGGCAAACGCGAGACATAAGCCAGCCAGCGACCATCGGGGCTGATGGCCGGCGAAATGTTGTAGTTGCCTGAAAACGTCACCCGGTCGGCCGGACCGCCTTGGGCAGGCATTTTGTAGATTTGGGGATTGCCGCCGCGGTCGCTGACAAAGTACAAGGTGTTGCCATCGGGCGAAAACACCGGCTCGGTGTTGATGTTGCCCGACGTCAGGCGCTGGGGCTCGCCGCCTTGTAAGGGAACCCGGTACAGCTGCGAGCCACCATCGCGGCTCAAGGTGGCCACAATGGAGCGGCCGTCTGGTGCCCAAGTCGGCGCACTGTTGGAGCCTTTGAAATTGGCCACCACCCGGCGCTGGCCGCTGGCCAACTCATGCACATAGACCACGGGCTTGCGAGACTCAAAAGACACGTAGGCCAATTGGGTGCCGTTGGGCGACCATGAAGGGGAAATGATGGGCTCTGGACTGCTCAGCGCAGAGCGAGCACCCTCCCCGTCGGAGTCAGCAATCCAGAGGCTGTAGCGGCCACTGGATTTGGTGACGTAGCTGATGCGCGAAGTGAAGACGCCTGGCGTGCCGGTCAGCTGTTGGTAGACCCAGTCGGAGACTCGGTGGGCCGACAAGCGCAAATCGGCCGCAGTGACGTTGTCTTTGAAATCCGACTTTTCCTGGCCCTTGACCGCGTCCCACAAGCGGGCCCGCACGTCGTAGCGGCCGTTCGCCAAGCGCGTGACCGAGCCAGCCACAAGGGCCTCGGCCGACAAAGGACGAAGGATGGCCCAATCCGGGCGGCTCATCTCGTCGAGAGACAAGCTGCCTGCGGGCAAAGGCTTGAATTGACCACTGCGGGCCAAATCGGCATGCACAATCTGGGACAGCTTCTGACTGGCTTGGGCTTCGCCTTTGAAGGGAGCCACCAGCACCGGCAACTGGGTCAGGCCCACGCCCGTGACCTCGACCCGGAACTGCGCCAAGGCGCTGCTGGCAAAAAGTAAACAACTGAGCAAGGTCAGCAGCGAACCCAATAGGCGGACAAGCGAAGTGGACAGGTTCATGTGCATCTACGGATGGAAAGTGGCCTGAAGAAAACGCTGATCGTACACCTTGAAGAGTCCGTTTTGACAGATGGCCTTGGCGCAAATGCCAAAGTCTGCGACATGGCTGCGGACCACCTTGAAACACCGCCAAGAAATGAGGGCCTGATACAGGAATTGAAAATGACCGGCTTAGCGCCTGCTGGATACCCGCAGCGACTGAGCTGCAGGCCTGCTTACAATCGATAAGTTAATGTCCACACTCCACCCCACCCCCACGCCCCCCTCAGGAACAGCGCCACAACCTGGCATTGCCCAGCGTTTGTTGCGACTCAAACCCTATTTTTGGCGTCAGCGCAGCGTCTGGGCGCTGGCCATTGGTGCCACCTTGGTCGCCGCCCTGACCGAGCCCCTGATTCCCGCCTTGTTTCAACCTTTACTTGACAACGGTTTTGCTGAGAACAATTTGCCTTTGTGGTCCATACCGCTGGTGGTCATTGGCCTGTTCAGCCTGCGTGGTCTGGCGCACTTTGTGGCGCAGTACGCGCTGGCGCGTGTGACCAATGACGGCATGGAAAAACTGCGAAGCGACTTGTTTGCCAAATTGGTGCGGGCCGATTTGTCGCTGTTCAGTCGGCAATCGGCCAGTGCTTTGTCCAACACCGTGGTGTACGAGGTGCAAATTGGAGCCTCGCAGCTGGTGTCTGCCTTGATCGGCTTGACCCGCGACGGCTTTACCCTGCTGGCCTTGATCGGCTATTTGATGTGGCTGAACTGGCAGCTCACGCTGGTGGTGTTCACCGTCGCCCCGGGCCTGAGCTGGATCATGAAGGTTCTGTCTCGGCGCTTGTATGGTTTGACCAAGGAAAGTCAAAAAGCCACCGATGATCTGGCCTACGTGGTGGAAGAAAACGTGTTAGCCCACCGCATGGTGCGCCTGCACGGGGCACAAGAGCAGCAAATAGGGCGCTTTAACGCACTGGGTCAGCGTCTACGGCGCTTGGCCCTCAAATCCACGGCGGCATCGGCCGCCATGACCCCTCTGACGCAAATCATGGCCGCGGTGGCCTTGTCATTGGTGTTGGTGATCGCGCTGATGCAAAGCCGTGAGCCCGGATCCGGGGCCACTGTGGGCGGATTTGTGGCCTTCATCACCGCCATGCTGATGCTGATTGCCCCCATCAAACGACTGGCCGATGTGGCCAACCCCATCACCCGCGGCCTAGCTGCACTGGAACGGGGCCTGGCCCTGATGCACGACGCCCCAGAAGAAAGCCAGGGCGAGCACCGGGTGAAACGCGCAAGCGGAGCCTTGGAATGGCAAGACGTGAGCGTGCAGTTCAGCCCGGACGGTGAACCGGCTTTGGCGCAGATCAATTTAAGTGTGCAGCCCGGCGAAACCGTCGCCTTGGTGGGAACCTCCGGCGCAGGCAAAACCACACTCATCCAGTTGCTGCCGCGCTTTTTGAACCCGAGCAGCGGTCAGGTGTTGTTGGACGGCGTTCCCCTGGCGCAGTGGCAACTGGGCAGCTTGCGCCAACAGCTGGCCATGGTCAGCCAGGACGTGGTCATGCTCAACGACAGCCTGACCATCAACGTGAGCTTGGGCGACACACCCGACCGCGCCAAAGTGCAGCAATGCCTGCAAGCGGCCAATTTGTGGGCCCATGTGCAAACCCTGCCCCAGGGCATGGACACGCTGCTGGGCCACAACGCCAACCAACTCTCGGGTGGGCAGCGCCAGCGCTTGGCCATTGCCCGTGCCTTGTACAAGGATGCGCCCATTTTGATTTTGGACGAGGCCACCTCGGCCCTGGACAACGAATCCGAACGGCTGGTGCAAGACGCTTTGCAAAAACTCATGCAAGGCCGCACCACTTTGATCGTGGCGCACCGCCTGTCCACCGTCGAGCACGCCGACCGGGTCATTGTGATGGAGCGCGGCCGCATCGTGGAGCAAGGCGCTCCCGCCGAGTTGCTGGCACGCGGCGGCGCTTATGCGCGGCTGCACCACCGGGGTGAATGGGCCAATGAAGCGCCTGATAAGGCGCGCCCGTTAACCTGAGGCACCTCAGAGCAGCACGATGTCGTACTGCTCCGGTCCCATGGACGCTTCGACCTGCAGCGAAATCGGCTTGGCGATGAAGTCCGACAGGCCTGCCAGATGCTGGCTTTCTTCGTCCAAGAGCAAATCAATGACCGACGATGTGGCCAAAATGCGGAACTCCCGAGGGTTGAACTGCCGCGCTTCACGCAGGATCTCGCGCAGGATGTCATACACCACTGATCGGGGTGTTTTGACGATCCCCTTGCCTTGGCAACTTGGGCATGGCTCACACAGCATGTGCGCCAGCGACTCGCGGGTGCGCTTTCGGGTCATCTCCAGCAACCCAAGAGACGAAAATCCGCCCGCCATGGTCTTGACGCGGTCACGCGCGAGTTGTTTGCGGAACTCGGCCAGCACGGCATCCTGGTGCTCGAGGCGGGCCATGTCGATGAAGTCGGCGATGACGATGCCGCCCAGGTTGCGCAGGCGCAGTTGCCGCGCAATCGCTTGGGCTGCTTCGAGGTTGGTTTTGAAAATCGTGTCTTCGAAATTTCGGGCACCGACATAACCACCCGTGTTCACGTCCACCGTGGTCAGTGCCTCGGTCTGATCAATGATCAGGTAACCGCCCGATTTGAGCTCGACCCGCCGGCCCAACGCCTTGGTGATTTCTTCATCGATCGAATACAGGTCAAAGATCGGCCGCTCGCCCTTGTAGTGATTCAAGCGCTCGGCTGCTTTGGGCATGAACTCCCGGCCGAAAGCCTGCAGTTGGGCAAACTGCTCTTGCGAGTCAATGCGGATACTTTGCGTGGCCTCGCCCACCAGATCGCGCAAAACGCGTTGCAAGAGCGTCAGGTCTTGGTGTAACAAAGAGGTTGGCGGCAAGCGCAGCGAAGCCTCCTTGATGCGGGACCAGGTCTTGCGCAAGTAGGCGATGTCGTCTTGCAATTCTTCGTCACTGGAGTCTTCCGCATTGGTGCGCAAGATGAAGCCGCCCCCTGCAGGCCCCACCAAAGCCTGCACCCTTTGGCGCAACGCATCCCGTTGCTCGGATGGTATTTTTTGCGACACCCCGATGTGGTCGTCTTGCGGCAAAAACACCAGATGCCGCCCCGCAATGCTGATTTGCGTGGACAGGCGCGCACCCTTGGTGCCCATGGGGTCCTTGATCACCTGCACCATGATGGCGCGACCTTCATAAACCTGCTTTTCAATTGGCACCAGCGGTTGGCCTGTGCGGGCTGCTGCCACCTCGCCTTCAGCATGTTTTTGCCAGACGTCGGCCACATGCAAAAAAGCCGCTTTGTCCAAGCCAATGTCGATGAAGGCCGATTGCATCCCCGGCAGCACACGGGCCACTTTGCCAAGGTACACATTACCCACCAGGCCACGCTCGAGCGTGCGCTCGACATGCAACTCTTGGACAGCGCCCAATTCGACCACCGCGACCCGCGTTTCTTGGGGAGACCAATTGACCAAAATATCTTGTTGCATGAGGGGCATCGAATGGGGAAAAGAAAAAACCAAGCTTTGCGACAACCTGTCGTGTCAAAAAACCAGGTTCAACAGCGCACGCCCAGCGAGCGCAGCAATGCAGCGGTCTCAAACAAAGGCAAACCCATGATGCCTGAATAACTGCCCCGTATCTGCTCAATGTAGACTGCTGCCATGCTCTGCACCCCGTAAGCACCGGCTTTACCCATGGGCTCACCCGTGGCCACGTAGGCCTTGATTTGCGCGGGTGTCATGGGCGCAAAGCGGACCCAGGACTCGGACACAGCCGTCACCCGCTTGGCCCCTTTTTGCACCGCCACGGCCGTCAACACGCGGTGGTTTTGGCCCGCCAGACGCTGGAGCATGCGCACCGCATCGGCCTCGTTCGCTGGTTTGCCCAGAATTTCTCTGCCCAGACACACGGTGGTATCGGCGCACAGGACCGGCGCTGCGGGCAAGCCCTGGCGCTTCAAGCGCTGCACCGCGGCATCGAGTTTGAGCGCGGTCACCCGCGCCACATAGCGTGCAGGCGCTTCTGCGCCGCGCACATCTTCCAGAGATTCGGCATCCTCGTCAGGCAAGGCGAGCAGCAGCTTGTGTGCCACCCCAAGTTGGTCCAGCAGTTGGCTGCGACGGGGGCTTTGGGAAGCGAGGTAAATGAAGTCGCTCATTCGCGGTGGTAGGGGTGGTTGGCGTTGATGGACCAGGCGCGGTAGAGCTGCTCGATCAACAGCACCCGGGCCATGGCGTGGGGCAAGGTCAAATCAGACAGGCGAATACGTTCATGCGCCGCTTGCCTGAATTCGGGCTCCAGCCCGTCGGGGCCACCAAGGACCAAGGCCACGTCGTCCCCGCCGAGCTGCCAGCTGGTCAAGCGCGTGGCCAGGGCCTGGGTGGTCAGGTTGGTGCCGCGCTCGTCGAGCACCACGATGCGGGTGCCACGCGGAATAGCGGCTTCGATGCGCTGGCGCTCAGCCGCATAAAGATTGGGCAAGGTTTTCGAGCCCCGGGGCTCGGTTTTCACGGCCTTGAGCTCGACTTTGAGCTCAGGCGGAAAGCGTTTGGCGTAGTCGTCCCAAGCGGTCTGCGCCCAATCCGGCACACGCAGGCCGACCGCAACGATCAGCAGCTTCATGCAGGGTCAATCGGCTTTGCGGCGGGTGGCCGCTTGGACGGCCTTGCGCGCTGGGGCTTTTTTGGCTGCAGGTTTGGCTGCAGACTTGACCGCTGCTTTGACCGCAGGCTTGGCCGTAGGTTTGCCCACTGTCTTCAACGTAGGCTTGCTGGTGGGGCTGCTGGCTTTCGGAGTGGACGTGGCTGCTGTTTTGGCGGTGGTTTTGGGAGCGGTTTTAACCGGCGTTTTGGCGGGCGCTTTGGCGGCAGTTTTGGTTGCTGGCTTAGCGGATTTGGCTGGGGCCTTCAATGCCGGTTTGGCTTTGACTGATGTTTTGGCGGGGGTCTTACCAGCAGGTTTGTTCGCTGCGGTTTTGATGACTGCTTTTTTCGCGACAGAATTTTTGATGTGGCCTTTGACTTCGGCAGAGGCCAGAGGCTTAGGCGCGCCCAGTTTCAAGCGTACAGGGGTTCCGCCCCAAATTTCTTCCAAGTTGTAGTAAGTGCGAATAGTGGGCTGCATGACATGCACCACAGCCTGGCCACAATCCACAATGATCCATTCGCCGTTGTCTTCGCCTTCAATGCGGGGCTTGCCAAAACCAGCGTTGCGCACTTTGTCGCGCACGCTGGCGGCCAGGGCCTTGGTCTGGCGGTTGGATGTGCCCGAAGCGATGATGACCCGCTCAAAAAGCGAGGACAAGTGTTCGGTGTCAAACACCTGGATTTCTTGGGCCTTGACGTCTTCCAGAGCGTCCACAATGGCCCGTTGGAGTTTCTGGATGTCTTTTTTGGCAGCGGTTTCGGTCATCAATGGGGCCTGTATAGGTGGTGTTCGTGAATATAGCGCTCAACAGCGGGGGTTACCAAGCCCGTCAGGGCCTGCTCTGTGGCCGACAGCACACGGATGTCCGTGGCACTGTGGGGCATCAGCGGCATGTCCAGAGAGCGAATGCGCGCTTGCAGCGTGTTGGAAAGGGAAAGGTTGGTGGGTGCATCGCCTGATTCTTCGTTCCAGGCACGCACGGCCATATCTCGGCCTGCGGCGCAGATTATAGCGATGCGCTCGATTTCATCGATTTGACGCCATGAGGACAAGGAACGGCGTTGGTCATCACCGAGCAGCAAGTACAGCTGCGCCATCGGATATTCTTTCTGCAACTCGTGCAGGGTGTCCACCGTGTAACTGGGGCCAGAGCGCAAAATTTCACGCTCGTCCACCAACACGTTGGACAAATGCGCAAAGGCCAGACGCGTCATGGCCAGGCGGTGCGCGGCATCACTGAGGTTGCGAGGTTTGTGCCAAGCTTGGCCCGTGGGCAGCACGCATACTTGGTCAAGCTGTAACTGGGCCACTGCCGCTTCAACCAAGGCCACATGGGCCAAGTGCGGGGGGTCGAACGCTCCGCCAAAAATGCCCAAACGCTGCACCGCGACGTGGGTATTTGGCATGGCCGATGGAAGACTCAAACCCAGTCCTTGGGCACCAGATAGTGGCTGAGCAATCGCGCTTCTGGCGAGCCGGCTTCGTCCTGGCGCTGGTAAGACCAGCGCACCTCAGGCGGCATGGACAGCAAGATCGACTCGGTGCGGCCACCGGACTGCAAGCCAAAATGCGTGCCCCGATCCCAGACGAGGTTGAACTCGACATAGCGGCCACGGCGGTAGAGCTGAAAGTCACGCTCGCGCTCACCATAAGGTGTGTCCTTGCGGCGCAGCACGATGGGCATGTAGGCCGTCAGCAGTGAATCGGCCACGCTTTGCAGCATGGCAAAACTCTGGTCCATGCCCAGTTCAGAAAAATCATCGAAGAAAATGCCGCCCACGCCGCGCTGCTCACGGCGGTGTTTGTTGCAAAAATAATCGTCGCACCAGGTTTTAAAACGCGGATGCAGCGCCTCGCCAAATGGGCTCAAGGCGTCCTTGCAGGACTGATGGAAATGCACCACGTCTTCATCAAACCCGTAATAGGGCGTCAAATCCATGCCGCCACCAAACCAGGCCACAGGCGCCCTGCCCTCAGGCTTGGCCGCGATCATGCGCACATTCATGTGCACCGTGGGCACATAGGGGTTGCGCGGGTGAAACACCAAAGAAACCCCCATCGCCTCAAAGGCCGAACCGGCCAACTCAGGGCGGTGCTGGGTGGCCGAGGGCGGTAACTGAGGCCCGGTGACATGCGAAAAGCCACAACCGGCCCGCTCAAAAATCGGCCCACCTTCCAAAATCTGGGTGATGCCATTGCCCTGGAGTTTGTCGCCCGGGTCTTTTTGCCAAGCGTCGGTCAAGAAAGGGGTGCCGTCCAGGTCGGTCAAGGCTCCGGTGATGCGGGACTGCAAGCCCATCAGGTAATTTTTGACAGTACCGAGTTCAAAAGGGGTGCTCATGGTAGTTGTGGACGTTCAATAGGTTCAGAAATCTTCATGGTTTTTGGCGAGGCGATTCGACTGCATGACCCGGACGCCATGGGAGTATGGGTCCCATCTGGTGTTCATGGAAGCCTTTAACACCCTGAAAGACGAGGGCCATGTGGGCGTAATCGCGCTCGACATCTCCGGTCAGATCGTAAAAGTCGACCACACTGAAGCGGCGCTGCCCCCAATCGAGCTTGACGAGAGCCAGCGGCACCTGTGCCCCCAGAGCCAATTGGTAAAAGCCGCTGCGCCAGCCCGGGGTGTGGCTGCGTGTGCCCTCAGGGGCCAGAGCCAGCCAGAGCAACTGGTCGTTTTGTTTGTGCTGCTCGAACACATGCACCATCTGCCCGACCACACCGCGTGACGAGCGGCGGTCAATCGGGATGCCCCCGACCCAGCGCATCCAAGCGCCGATCACCGGAAATTTGAACAGCGAGTCCTTGCCCCAAAAGTGCGCCGGAATGCCCAGTGCCCACTTCGCTAGCATGCCGATGGGAAAATCCCAGTTGCTGGTGTGCGGGTAAACGATCGCCACACCTTGGCGGGTGGGAAAGCCTTCAAAGTCCAGACGCCAGCCCAACATTTTCAAAATCCAACGGGCCAGACGCGAGCCTTTGAAGGTCACAGGATGGCGGGTCAAGCGGCTCATGCAGGTCAGTTGTTTCAGTTTTTGATGGCGCGGTAACCAATGTCCTGGCGCATCTGCATCCCATCAAAGGCAATGGGCGTGGCGGTTTGGTAGGCTTTTTGTTGCGCCTGCTTGACCGAATCGGCCAGCGCCGTGACGCACAGCACTCGCCCACCCGAGGTCAGGATTTGCCCCTCTTTTTCGGTCGTGCCCGCATGGAACACCATGGCGTCATGGAGGTCCTTGGGCAGGCCGGTGATGGCATCGCTCTTGCGCGGGTTGAGTGGGTAGCCAGCCGCAGCCATGACCACACCGAGCGCCACGCGGCGGTCCCATTCCATCTCCAATTGACTCAAACCTTCGGAGGTCGCGGCCAACAACACGTCCAAAAAGTCAGACTTCAGGCGCATCAAGATGGGCTGGGTTTCGGGGTCGCCCATGCGGCAATTGAATTCCAGGGTCTTGATGCGTCCTTGCGGGTCGATCATCAGGCCCGCATACAAAAACCCGGTGTAGGTGATGCCGTCTTTCTCCATGCCGCGGATGGTGGGCAAGATGACCTCGCGCATGGCGCGGGCATGCACCTCAGCCGTGACCACAGGGGCAGGCGAATACGCGCCCATGCCGCCGGTGTTGGGGCCATGGTCGCCATCCAGCAAGCGTTTGTGGTCTTGGCTCGTGGCCAGTGCCGCCACATTCTTGCCATCACACAGGACCATGAAACTGGCCTCTTCGCCTTGCAAAAATTCCTCAATCACCACCCGCGCGCCGCCTGCGTTGTGCGCCACGCCCAATGTGTTGTCCAGCAACATGAAGTCAATCGCCTCATGGGCCTCGGCCAGCGTCATGGCCACCACCACCCCTTTGCCCGCCGCCAAACCGTCGGCCTTGACCACGATGGGCGCGCCCTGGTGGTCCACATAAGCATGGGCTTGTGCCGGATCGGTGAAGGTCTCAAATGCGGCCGTGGGGATGCCATGTCGTTGCATAAAGGCTTTGGAAAAGGCCTTGGAGCTTTCCAACTGGGCCGCTGCCTGCGTGGGGCCAAAAATGCGCAGGCCATGGGTCCGAAAATCATCGACGATGCCCGCGGCCAGAGGGGCTTCAGGGCCGACCAAGGTCAGGCCGATGCCGTTGGCTTGGGCCCACTGGCGCAAGGCCAACAAATCGGTGATGGGTACATTGACGAGGTTTTTGTCTTTGGCCGTGCCGCCATTGCCAGGGGCCACATAAACCTGCTGCACTTTGGGTGACTGCGCCAGTTTCCACGCCATGGCGTGCTCACGGCCACCACCTCCAACGACCAATACTTTCATCCAACTTCCTTAATCTTCAAATTCGGCGTTGTGGAAAACGTTTTGTACATCGTCCAAGTCTTCCAATATATCCAATAATTTTTGCATCTTGGCCGCCTCATCACCGGACAAGGACACAGAATTTTCGGCACGCCAAGTGACTTCGGCCATCTCAGCCACCAGTCCGGCGGCCTCCAGCGCATTTTTCACGGCTTCAAAATCTGCGGGTGAGGTCAAAACTTCGATGGCGCCCTCCGCATCGGTGAGCACGTCATCGGCGCCGGCATCCAGCGCCACCTCCATGACACGGTCCTCCGACGTGCCGGGGGCAAAAATCAGTTGACCGCAGTGTTTGAACTGAAACGCCACCGAGCCCTCGGTGCCCAAGTTACCGCCGTGCTTGCTCAGGGCGTGGCGCATTTCGGCCACGGTGCGCACCCGGTTGTCTGTCATGGTGTCCACAATGATGGCGGCGCCGCCAATGCCGTAGCCTTCGTAACGGATTTCCTCGTAGCTCACGCCTTCCAGGTTGCCCGTGGCCTTGTCCACATTGCGTTTGATGGTGTCGGCCGGCATATTGGCCGCCTTGGCCTTTTCGATGGCCAGGCGCAGGCGAGGGTTGGCACTGACGTCACCACCTCCCGTGCGGGCTGCAACCATGATTTCGCGCACCACGCGGGTCCAAATACGTTGCCTTTTTTCGTCTTGCCTGCCCTTGCGGTGCTGAATATTTGCCCATTTACTGTGGCCAGCCATCGGGAATTCCTTGAATGTTGATTTAACCTATAGGCTGGATTTTACTTTTCACTCCGGTGAGGAAACTTTCGATGGCTGATCCCATGTTGATTGCTCAAAATACCAAGGCGCAGTGTCACCTGCTGCCGAGTCTGGCCAACCGCCACGGCCTGATCACCGGGGCCACCGGCACCGGCAAAACCGTGACCTTGCAAACCCTGGCCGAAAACTTTTCGCGCTTGGGAGTGCCTGTCTTCATGGCCGACGTCAAAGGCGACCTGACGGGGGTCAGCCAAGCGGGCAAGATTGGCGAGAAGCTGTCTGCCGTGCTGCAAAGCCGGGGATTGACTCTGCCCGAGCCCCTGGCTTGCCCCACCACCGTGTGGGACGTTTTTGGCGAGCAAGGTCACCCGGTGCGCGCCACCATCTCCGACATGGGGCCTTTGCTACTGACCCGCATGCTCGGCCTCAACGACACCCAGGCCGGGGTGCTGAACCTGGTGTTCAAGATCGCCGACGACAACGGCTTGCTGCTGCTGGACATGAAAGACCTGCGCGCCATGTTGCAGTACGTGGGGGACAACGCCAAACAGTTCACCACCGAATACGGCAACATCAGCGCCGCCAGCATCGGCGCCATCCAGCGTGGCTTGGTACAAATCGAGACCCAGGGTGGTGACCAATTCTTTGGCGAGCCCATGCTCAACATCGAAGACTTCATGCAGACCGATGCGCAGGGCCAGGGTGTGGTGAACATCCTGGCGGCCGACAAGCTCATGAATTCGCCGCGCCTGTACGCCACCTTCTTGCTATGGATGTTGTCGGAGCTGTTCGAGGTGCTGCCCGAAATCGGTGATCCGGAAAAGCCCAAGCTGGTCTTCTTTTTCGACGAGGCGCACCTGTTGTTCAAGGATGCCCCCGCAGTCTTGGTCGAGCGCATCGAGCTGGTCGTGCGCCTGGTGCGCTCCAAGGGCGTGGGCGTGTACTTCGTCACGCAAAACCCGCTGGACATCCCAGACAGCGTGCTGGGCCAGTTGGGCAACCGGGTGCAACACGCCCTGCGCGCCTACACCCCGCGCGATCAAAAGGCGGTGAAATCGACCGCGCAAACCATGCGGCCTAAGGCGGGTCTGGACATCGAGGCGACCATCACCGAGCTGGCCGTGGGCGAGGCCCTGGTGAGCTTTCTGGACGCCAAGGGCCGCCCCTGCGAGACCGAGCGCGTGTTTGTGCTGCCGCCGGGCAGCCAGCTGGGGCCCATCACCCCCGCCCAGAGACAAGCGCTGGTTCAGGGGTCTTTGGTGGCCGGGGTGTACGAGCAAGCCCAGGACCGCGAGTCGGCTTATGAACGCATCAAAGGCCAGGCCACGGCATCTGGCCAAGCCAGCGCCGTCAACCCTTTGCCAGGGCAGGCACCTGCCGCGACCGAGGCCACTGGCGGTGGCTTGATGGGCGGCTTGTCTGACATGCTGTTTGGCAGCACAGGGCCTCGCGGCGGTCAACGTGACGGCGTGGCCCAGCTGGTGGTCAAAAGTGCCGTGCGCACCGTAGGCTCGGCCATTGGCCGAGAAATTGTGCGGGGTGTTTTGGGCAGCTTGCTCGGCGGCGGCGGGCGGCGCAGATAAGTGCACTTGACTTGCCAAATTGAAAAAGGCCCTCACGGGCCTTTTTCTTTGACCTGACCCTGAAACTCAGGATCAGGCAGGAGCAGCAATGGCCTTAGCCTGCAGTGGCCTCTTCAGGCTCAGCCGGTTCCGATCGAGAGGAGCGGCTTTCCTTCTTGGGATTGGCTGTGATGTCCAACAACACCTCATCCTTGTCATCGATGTCCACCGTCAAGCGACCACCTTCTGTCAATCGACCGAACAGCAACTCGTCGGCCAAGGCCTTGCGGATGGTGTCCTGAATCAAGCGCTGCATGGGGCGAGCGCCCATGAGCGGATCAAAGCCCTTCTTGCCCAAGAACTTGCGCAGGGCATCGGTGAAGGTGACCTCGACCTTCTTCTCGCCCAACTGGGTTTCCAGCTGCAGCAAGAACTTGTCCACCACCCGCAAGATGATCTGCTCATCGAGTGGCTTGAAGCTCACGATGGCATCCAAGCGGTTGCGGAACTCGGGGGTGAACAGGCGCTTGATGTCGCCCATTTCGTCTCCGGCCGCACGCGGGTTGGTGAAACCAATGGTGGCCTTGTTCATCGTCTCGGCCCCAGCGTTGGTGGTCATGATGATGATCACGTTGCGGAAGTCGGCCTTGCGCCCGTTGTTGTCGGTCAAGGTGCCGTGGTCCATGACCTGCAGCAGCACGTTGAAGATGTCCGGATGGGCCTTCTCGATTTCGTCAAGCAAGAGCACGCAATGCGGCTTCTTGGTCACGGCTTCGGTCAACAGACCGCCCTGATCAAAGCCCACGTAGCCCGGAGGTGCACCGATCAGGCGGCTGACCGCATGACGCTCCATGTACTCGGACATGTCAAAGCGGATGAGCTCAATGCCCATGATGTAGGCCAGCTGTTTGGCAGCCTCGGTCTTGCCCACCCCCGTGGGACCCGAGAACAAGAAGGAACCAATGGGCTTGTCGGTCTTGCCCAGACCGGAGCGGGCCATCTTGACTGCTGAGGCCAACACTTCAAGCGCCTTGTCCTGACCAAAGACCACCGACTTGAGGTCGCGTTCAATGGTTTGCAGCTTGCTGCGGTCGTCGTTGGACACATTGGCTGGCGGAATGCGGGCGATCTTGGCCACGATATCTTCGATCTCGGACTTGCCAATCGTCTTTTTGCGTTTGGACGCGACCTGAATGCGTTGAGCCGCCCCGGCCTCGTCAATCACGTCGATCGCCTTATCGGGCAACTGGCGGTCGTTGATGAACTTGGCCGACAACTCGGCTGCGGCCTGCAAGGCAGCCATGGTGTACTTGACACTGTGGTGGTCTTCAAAACGGCTCTTCAAGCCCTTGAGGATGTCAACCGTCTCCGACACCGTGGGCTCGACCACGTCCACTTTCTGGAAACGGCGGGACAGGGCTGCGTCTTTTTCGAAAATACCGCGGTATTCGGTGAAGGTGGTTGCACCGATGCACTTGAGTTGGCCACTGGACAGGGCTGGCTTGAGCAGATTGGACGCGTCCAGCGTGCCGCCCGAGGCGGCACCGGCACCGATCAGGGTGTGGATTTCGTCGATGAACAAAATGCCGTTGGGCTTGTCCTTGAGCGACTTGAGAACCCCTTTGAGGCGCTGCTCGAAATCGCCACGGTACTTGGTGCCTGCAAGCAATGCGCCCATGTCCAGCGAGTACACGGTGGCTTCAGCCAGGATATCGGGCACAGTGCCTTGCGTGATGCGCCAGGCCAAGCCCTCGGCAATGGCGGTTTTGCCCACACCGGCCTCTCCCACCAGCAGCGGGTTGTTCTTGCGACGGCGGCACAGGATCTGGATCGTGCGCTCGACTTCGTATTCACGGCCAATCAGCGGATCGATCTTGCCTTCTTTGGCTGCCTGGTTCAGGTTGTTGGTGAACTGTTCCAAAGGCGAGGCCTTTTCGTTGCGTTCACCCCCACCGGCCTCCTCGGCTTCGGAACTGGCGGGTGCATCCGATTTGGTGGCTTCAGGTGGATCGCTTTTGCGGATGCCGTGGGCGATGAAGTTGACCACATCCAAACGCGTGATGCCTTGCTGGTGCAGGTAGTACACGGCGTGCGAGTCTTTTTCGCCAAAGATGGCCACCAGCACATTGGCGCCAGTCACTTCTTTTTTGCCGTTGCCGGTGGACTGCACATGCATGATGGCACGCTGGATCACACGCTGGAAACCCAAGGTGGGCTGGGTGTCCACCTCTTCATTGCCGGCCACTTGGGGCGTGTTGTCCTTGATGAAATTGCTCAGGGCCTTGCGCAGATCGTCGATGTTGGCCGCGCACGCACGCAGCACTTCTGCCGCGCTGGGGTTGTCCAGCAGGGCCAGCAGCAAGTGCTCAACGGTGATGAATTCATGGCGCTGCTGACGGGCTTCAACAAAGGCCATGTGCAAGCTGACTTCCAATTCTTGGGCAATCATGTGATTTCCTTATGCCTTGCTGAGTAAAAGAGACGAATATGAAGTGGGGGGCATACCGACTTATTCAATGGGTTCACTGACACATTGCAGCGGGTGACCAGCCTGCTTGGCCGCGTCGAGCACCTGATCGACCTTGGTGGCAGCCACATCGCGGGAATACACCCCACACACGCCTTTGCCGTCCAAATGGATCTTGAGCATGATTTGGGTGGCCGATTCTCGGTCTTTGCTGAAAAACTCTTGGATCACCATCACCACAAATTCCATGGGGGTGAAGTCGTCGTTGAGCATCGCCACCTGGTACATCTGGGGCGGTTCAATTTTTTGCGCACGTCTTTCGAGGACCACCGCATCGCCACCATCGGGCGGGCGAGGGGTCACGGTCGGCAGCGTGGGGTTGGAAGGTTTTTTCGTTGCCATGAATTCATTCTATCGATGCTTTCAAGCCCTTTGAGCTGGGGGACTGAAAAGTCTTGACTCCTTGACGCACAAATACCGCACCCCGGGAAAACCTCACATTGACAAATTCGCATTGAATTACTCAAACTGAGACTTCTAATAAAAAATACGGAGACATCGTATGCCCAGTGGTACGGTCAAGTGGTTCAACGATGCCAAAGGTTTTGGTTTCATTCAACCCGACGGCGGCGGCGCGGACGCCTTTGCCCATTTTTCGGCCATTCAAATGGAGGGCTTCAAAAGCCTCAAGGAAGGCCAGCGGGTCGATTTCGAGTTGACGCAGGGCGCGAAGGGCCTGATGGCAGGGAATATTCATGCTGCCACACGTTTGGCCGATTCACCCCACACCACCGAAAGTGCGTTGACAAGCCCTGGCAAGGTGGATGGGACTGACAGCAATTTACCCGATCATCCCGGCAGACCAGCGCCCTGAGGCGCTGCACGGCTCAAACCTGATGGCTTGGGTCGTGTGGATGTGCATCGTTAGATTTTCCCTTTATGGCCGCCTTGCCCGTGCAAGACTACCAGCAGGCATTCTTTTGAGCTTTGCTTCACAAAGGATGCTCGTCCTGTTCGGCAACACCCCAAGCAGGCGTTATCCTTGGGTCTGGCTCTGTTTTCAAGCCCAAACACCATGATCCGCTTCTTCATTGCAACATTTCGCGCCTTTTGTCATCCTGCACGCGGCTTGCACGGCCGCAGCGTCTGGCTCGGTATCGCCTTTGGTCTGATGCTGGCCGGAACACTGGCGACTGCCCAGTCCAACACCGGACCGCAATTGGGCCTGGCACGCACGCAATTGACCGCCGGCATGCACCGGCTGGATGTGCAACTGGCCCAGACCCCCGAGCAACGGCAAATCGGTCTGATGTGGCGCAAGGACATGCCGGTGCATGAGGGCATGTTGTTCGTGTTCGAACAAGCGACAACCCAGTGCTTTTGGATGCGCAACACCCTGATTCCCTTGACCGCCGCTTTCGTCGAGGACGATGGCACCATCGTCAATCTGGCCGACATGCAGCCGCAAAAAGACGACTCGCACTGTTCGAGCAAACCCGTTCGTTTTGTGCTGGAAATGAATCAAGGCTGGTTTGCCAAGCGGCAAATCAAGCCCGGCTTCAAGCTCGGTGGCACTGTTTTCAACAAGCGGCCAAGCTGAGCGTTAGACACCCCAGACCATGTCAGAGGGGTCGGCCACGCAGTGCTTGAGGAGTTTGATCATGGGGCTGGCCCGCTGCGCAAGCCGCACTGGGTCAAGGGGCTCACCCGTGGCGTCCTGCGCTGTGTCTGCGGGCGTTGGGGCTTTATGCGCCGCTTGGCTGCGCTGCAATCGGGCCGCTTCATCTTGGGCCACAGCCGACTCCAGCTTGGCGATGGCCGCAGGCAGATCCTTTACCAAAATGATGCCTTTGTCAGGGTCGTGGCCCAACATGATGTGCAGCAGCCTGCGGGCATCGGCCTCCAGCATGATGAGATCGCTGGTGACTTGAGATTTGAACTTGAACAACATGGGCGCTCCAATCAGGAATGATTCAGCGGCCCACCGTCTCCACACCTTCGTCGTCAACGGCATCGCCCTGAATCAAGGCCTTGAGTTTATGGCTGGCATGGAAAGTCGCGACACGACGTGCATCAATAGGGATCAATTCTCCGGTGCGCGGGTTGCGCCCAGGACGCGCAGCCTTGGTGCGGATCTGAAAATTACCGAAACCAGAAATTTTCACATCATCTCCGGCAATCAAGCTGTCCACCATCAAGTCAAAAAACGCATCGACCATGTCCTTGGACTCGCGCTTGTTCAAGCCAATTTGCTCAAACAGCAAATCAGCCAGATGGGCCTTGGTCAGGGCCGGTGTTTCGAGGGATTCAAAACTGATTTGCATGACTCGAACTCAAGCGCGCAGACGCGCAGACACTTGCGCTGACAAACTGGCCATGACGGCACCCATGGCAGCTTCGATCTGGGCATCGGTCAAGGTAGCCTCATCGCTGTGCAAGGTCAAGCGGACCGCCAAGCTTTTCTCGCCCACAGACAATCCACCAGCGGCATCCATCTTGGGACGGTAGACATCGAACAGCACCGCCTGGCGCAGCAAACCTTGAGTCGGGGCGCTGTGGATGGCCTGCATCAACTGAGCATGGGTGACCTGCTCGCGCACGATCACAGCGATGTCGCGCTCCACCGCTTGCAACTTGGCCACGGGCTGAGCCACGGGCACGCTGCGCTGGGTGACCGCATCCAAGTCGAGTTCGAACACCACAGGCGCGTGCGGCAAATCCCAGGCCTGCCGCCAGCGCGGGTGCAATTCGCCCACATGACCGATCACAAGGCCATTGAGCAGCACATGAGCCGAGCGTCCAGGGTGCAAGGCGGGGTGCTCAGCGGCTACGAACTCGGCTTGAGCCGGGGTCAGCAAGCGCTCGACATCGGCTTTGACGTCAAAGAAATCCACCAGCCGAGACTTGCCTGTCCAGTTCAGCGGCTCCAACGGGCCCCAGGCCATGCCTGAAACTTTCATGGGCTGGTCAAAACCTCCTACGGCGGCATCGCTGTCCGCCACGTTCGAATTGCGCAGGAAAACACGCCCCAACTCAAAGACGCGAACGCGATCGGCCTTGCGGTCGGCGTTGAACTTGACCACCTGCAGCAGCGAGCCCATCAGACTCGAACGCATCACGCTCATCTGACTGGCGATCGGGTTGAGCAGGCGGATCGGGTTGGCGTTACCCGCCAGATCGCGCTCCCAGCTCTCTTCAACAAAGCTGTAGTTGATGGTTTCCTGGTAGCCAAGTGCCGCAATGGCGCGGCGCACAGCAGACGGGCTGCGCTCGGTCTCTGGGCGCACCTTGGCGGTGATGGGGGCCAGCGGCGGATTCGTCGGCAGGTTGTTGTAGCCCACCATGCGGGCCACTTCTTCGATCAGGTCCTCTTCGATCTGCAAATCGAAACGGAAGCTGGGCGGCGTGACAGTCACGGTGCCATCGCCTTCAGAAACTTGCAAGCCCAAAGCGCGCAAAGCATCGGCGCATTGCTGCTGCGTCAACGTCATGCCAATGACCTTGACCGCACGGGCCACGCGCAGCGTGACAGGGGTGATCGCTGGAATGTTCAGAATCTGATCATCGATAGGGCCGACTTGGGTCTCTGGCGTGCCACAAATGTCCAGCACCAGCTGGGTGATGCGCTCGATGTGCTCCACCGTCAGCTGCGGGTCCACACCGCGCTCGAAGCGATGACCCGCATCGGTTGAAAAGTTGTAGCGGCGCGAACGGCCTGCAATCGAGGTGGGCCACCAGAAAGCGGCTTCGATGTAGATGTTTTGGGTGTCGTCGGACACGGCGGTGGCGTCGCCACCCATGATGCCCGCCAACGATTCGACTTGGCTGTCGTCGGCGATCACGCCGACCTTCTCGTCCACGTTCACGGTGTTGCCGTTGAGCAGCTTGAGCGCCTCGCCCGCCTGACCCCAACGCACTTGCAGGCCGCCGTGGATTTTGTCGAGATCAAAGATGTGCGAAGGCCGACCGAACTCGAACATCACATAGTTGGAGATGTCCACCAGCGGGCTCACGCTGCGCTGGCCGCAACGGGCCAGGCGGTCCACCATCCACTGCGGTGTCTTTGCTTGGGTGTTCACCCCCTTGACCACACGACCGCTGAAGCGCCCACACAGGTCCGTCGCGTGAACTTTCACAGCCAGCTTATCGCTGACCTGTGTGGCCACCGCAGGGAAAGTCGGGGCCTTCAAAGGCGCGCCTGTCAGGGCCGAAACTTCACGGGCAATGCCGTACACGCTCAAGCAGTGCGCCAGATTGGGCGTGAGCTTGAGTGTCATCAGGGTGTCGTCCAAGTTCAAATACTGGCGAATGTCTTGACCCAAAGGCGCGTCAAGAGGCAACTCCAACAGGCCACCGTGGTCATCGGCAATCTGCAATTCCTTGGCCGAGCACAGCATGCCCTGGCTCTCCACGCCGCGCAATTTACCCACTTTGATCAGGAAAGGTTTACCGTCTTCGCCCGGGGGCAATTCAGCGCCCACCATGGCACAAGGCACACGAATGCCCACGCGGGCGTTCGGCGCGCCGCAGACGATATTGAGCAAAGCGCCCTGCCCCACATCGACCTGGCACACGCGCAAACGGTCTGCATTGGGGTGTTGCACGGCTTCCTTGATTTCACCGACCACGATCTTCGTGAAAGGCGGGACCACAGGCTCGAGTTCTTCCACTTCGAGGCCAGCCATGGTCAAGGTGTCGGCCAGTTGCTGGGTCGTCAGGGACGGGTTGCAGAACTCGCGCAACCAGGATTCGGGAAATTGCATGACTCGTGTCTCGGGTATCAGACTTGGGATGGAATTACTGGAATTGACTCAGGAAGCGCACATCGCCGTCAAAGAACAGACGCAGGTCGTTCACGCCATAGCGCAGCATGGTGAAACGGTCCATGCCCATGCCAAAGGCAAAGCCAATGAACTGCTCAGGGTCCAGGCCCATGTTGCGCACCACGTTCGGGTGCACCTGGCCGGAGCCGCCCACTTCGAGCCAGCGACTGGCCAAGGGGCCGCTTTGGAACTGGATGTCGATCTCGGCGCTGGGCTCGGTGAAGGGGAAAAAACTGGGACGGAAGCGCAACACCAAGTCGTCGCTTTCGAAGAAGGTGCGGCAAAAATCGGTGACCACAACCTTGAGATCTTTGAAGCTCACGTTTTCGCCAATCCAGAGGCCTTCACACTGGTGGAACATGGGCGAATGGGTGGCATCGCTGTCCACGCGGTAAGTACGGCCCGGCGCAATGACACGGATTTCGGGCATGCCCTGCCCAGCGTCGAGCTGGTTGCGGTAGTGCTTGACATGCTGGACCGCATGACGGATCTGCATAGGGCTGGTGTGGGTGCGCAGAAGGTGGCCGCCTTCGACATAGAAGGTGTCGTGCATCGAGCGGGCTGGGTGGTCTTCGGGCGTGTTGAGCGCGGTGAAGTTGAACCAATCGGTCTCAATCTCGGGGCCCTGGGCCACTTCAAAGCCCATGGAGCCAAAAATGTTTTCGACCCGCTCCAGCGTGAGCGAGACGGGGTGCAAGCCACCCACGTTGGCGCTGCGGCCTGGCAGTGTCACATCCAGTGCTTCGGCCTTGAGCTGCGCTTGCAGCTCGGCATCGGCCAGCGCTTGGCGACGGTCATTCAGAGCCGCTTCGATCGCCTGCTTGGCAATGTTGATGCCGGCACCACGGGTTTTCTTGTCTTCCACGCTCAGAGCGGCCATGCCCTTCATCAGCTCGGTGATGCGACCGGCTTTGCCCAAAAACTGGGCTTTGGCGTTTTCGAGGTCAGCAGGTGTCAGTGCCTGCACAAAACTCTGGCGGGCGGATTCGACCAGGGTGTCCAGCTCGTTCATGATGGAAATTCTGTAGATGACTAAATAAAAAAGGGATTGAAGCTTTTGCGAGCCTCAATCCCTTTGATCGAGTGCGTGGCACAGACCCGAAGGCCCATGCCACTCATGGACTCAAGCTGCGGCCAGTTTGGCTTTGACTTGGTTCACGATGCCAGCAAAAGCGGCCTTGTCGTGCACGGCGATGTCCGCCAGCATCTTACGGTCGATTTCGATGGCTGCCTTTTTCAGGCCGTTGGCGAATTGGCTGTAAGTCAGACCACATTCACGCGAAGCGGCGTTGATACGGGCAATCCACAACTGACGGAACACACGCTTTTTGGTGCGGCGGTCACGGTAGGCGTATTGACCAGCCTTCATCACCGCCTGTTTGGCGATGCGGAAGACATTGCCGCGGCGACCGCGGAAACCTTTTGCAAGGGCCAGAACTTTCTTGTGACGGGCGCGTGCCGTTACACCACGTTTAACGCGAGGCATATTTTTCTCCTTGTTCGTCAGTGATTACAGGCCAGCCATCGGCAGCATTTGCGCGATGTGACCCATATTGGTCTCATGCACAGACACCGAACCGCGAAGGTGGCGCTTGTTTTTGGTGGTCTTCTTGGTCAGGATGTGACGTTTGAAGGCTTGACCGCGTTTAACGGTTCCACCGGGACGAACACGGAAGCGCTTTTTAGCACTGCTTTTGGTCTTCATCTTGGGCATATTCATGCTCCTTTAATTGTGCTCGTGAGGCGTCTGCAAAAAATTTGCAGCCTTGTTGGCCCCGAGCCACTTTTAACAAAAGCCGCCTCAAGGCAGCTTTTGACTCAACCAGCCGTAAAGCCAGTCAAATTCTTTGTCAAGCCGATTCCACAGGTACAGAAACGTCAGACGCTTTACCACCCACAACAGGCTTTTTACGGCCAGGTGCAATCATCATGATCATCTGGCGGCCTTCCAACTTGGGAAACTGCTCCACAATGATCGAATCAGCCAACTCATCACGAATGCGGTTGAGCAAAGCCAAACCCAATTCTTGATGCGTGATTTCTCGACCACGGAAACGCAAAGTGATTTTGCATTTGTCCCCATCGGCCAAAAACCGGCGAATGTTGCGCATCTTGATGTTGTAGTCGCCATCATCCGTGCCCGGCCGGAACTTGACTTCCTTGATGTCAATGACCGTTTGCTTGGCTTTGGCTTCCGCCGCACGCTTTTGCTCTTGGTATTTGAACTTACCATAGTCCATCAAACGACAAACCGGAGGGTTGGCGGTGGCGGCAATTTCAACCAGATCCACATCCATCTCACCGGCCAAGCGCAAGGCTTCACCTAAGGACAAAATGCCCATGGGCTCGTTTTCAGGACCGGAAACCCTGACCTCTGGGGCCATGATTTCACGGTTCAAACGGTGTTTACGTTCTTCGCGTTGGCGACGATCACGAAATTCGGTAGCGATGACTCAATCCTTTACGGAACAAAACTGCAACATGCAGCCCATCCATCTTTGTGCCCACGGGCCAAAGCTTGTGGCGAAAAACACCTTCAGGCTTTAGAAGCAATGTCGGCAGCAACGAGTTCAATGAACGCATCGATCGACATCACACCAAGGTCTTTATTACCTCGGGCGCGCACTGCGACGGTACCTGCTGCCTTTTCTTTGTCACCAGCGACAAGGATATAGGGCAGCTTTTGCAACGAATGCTCTCGTATTTTATACGTGATTTTCTCGTTTCGGAGGTCCAAATCGACCCTAAGGCCTTGATTTGACACCGATTTTTGCAGTTTTGCAGCGATTTCGCGACAGTAATCGGACTGTGCATCGGTGATGTTGAGCACCGACACCTGCAAGGGCGCCAACCATGTGGGCAAGGCTCCCGCGTGCTGCTCAACCAAAATACCGATGAAACGCTCCATGCTGCCGACGATGGCGCGGTGCAAGATCACGGGACGCTGGCGCGAGCCATCTTCGGCCACGTATTCAGCATCCAGGCGCTCCGACAAATTGAAGTCCACCTGAATGGTGCCGCATTGCCATTCACGGCCAATCGCGTCTTTCAGGGTGTATTCAATCTTGGGGCCATAAAAAGCGCCGTCGCCTTCGGAGATGACGAAATCGCAACCAGATGCCCGCAAGCTGTCCATCAAGGCTTTTTCAGCCTTGTCCCACAGCTCATCCGAGCCAATGCGAGCGGCCGGACGGGTCGAGACCTTGTAGAGGATGTCAGTGAAACCGAAAACGGCGTAAACCTTTTTGAGGACCTTGGTGAACGTGTCGCACTCAGGCAGGATCTGGTCTTCGGTGCAAAAGATGTGGCCATCGTCTTGCGTGAAACCGCGAACACGCATGATGCCGTGCAGGCCGCCCGAAGGCTCGTTGCGGTGGCACTGGCCAAACTCACCGTAGCGCAAGGGCAAGTCACGGTAGCTCTTGATGCCTTGCTTGAAAATCAAGATATGGCCTGGGCAGTTCATCGGCTTCAAAGCGTAATCGCGCTTTTCCGACTCGGTGGTGAACATGTTGTCGCGGTACTTGTCCCAGTGACCGGTCTTTTCCCACAGGCTCTTGTCGATGATCTGCGGGCCCTTGACCTCCTGGTAGCCGTTGTCGCGGTACACCTGACGCATGTACTGCTCGATGATTTGCCAAACAGTCCAGCCCTTGGGGTGCCAGAACACCAATCCTGGCGCGTGCTCGTCGATGTGAAACAGGTCGAGCTCACGGCCCAACTTGCGGTGATCGCGCTTTTCGGCCTCTTCCAAACGGGTGAGGTACTGCTGCAAATCGTCTTTGCTGGCCCAGGCCGTGCCATAGACACGCTGGAGCATTTCGTTTTTGCTGTCGCCGCGCCAGTAGGCGCCGGCCACCTTCATCAATTTGAAGTGTTTGAGCTTGCCGGTGCTGGGCACGTGAGGGCCACGGCACAGGTCTTCGAAGTTGCCTTCACGGTACAAGCTGACATCTTGGTCGGCCGGAATGCTGGCAATGATCTCGGCTTTGTAGTGCTCGCCCAAACCTTTGAAATAGGCCACGGCCTCGTCGCGCGGCAGGACACGGCGCACCACAGCTTCGTCTTTGTTGGACAGCTCGGTCATGCGCTTTTCAATGGCGACCAAGTCTTCAGGGGTGAAAGGACGGCTGTACGAGAAGTCGTAATAAAAGCCGTTTTCAATCACCGGACCAATGGTGACTTGCGCCTCAGGGAACAGCTCCTTGACGGCATAGGCCAGCAAGTGCGCGGTCGAGTGGCGGATCAGCTCCAGACCCTCAGGGTCTTTGGCGGTGACGATGGCCAGCTGTGCATTGGCGGCCATGCTGAAACTGGTGTCCACCAACTGGCCATCGACCTTGCCACCCAAAGCAGCCTTGGCCAAGCCTGAACCAATAGAAGCGGCCACTTCGGCCACCGTGACCGGGCCGGGAAATTCGCGCAATGAACCGTCGGGAAGCGTGATCTGAACCATGGAATTGAATGCAAAAGCGCGGTCATCGACCGCGCTGGATGATGGAAAAAGAAATCTTTACCCATTTTCCCACAATTGACATTCGGTTTTGTGCCAGACATCATGCTTTGTTGCGGCACGAAACAAGCAACTCCAACCAATTGGCAAGAACCGGAAGTTTTTTACCCTGTTTTCAGAACGGTCGTCAGGCTTTTTTGGGGATGCTTGGTTTAAGATAGATGTTCCTTTTCATCTTGTAAAAACCTGTACCACGATGACCATGCCAGACGCCCGCTCCAAAATCATTTATACCCTCACGGATGAAGCCCCCCTGTTGGCCACTGCGGCTTTTTTGCCTGTCATTCGCACCTTCACGCAAGCCGCCGGTATCGAAGTCGAAACCAGCGACATTTCCGTGGCTGGTCGGATTTTGGGTGAGTTCCCCGACTTCCTGACGCCCGAGCAAAGGGTGCCAGACAATCTGACAATGCTGGGCAAGCTGACACTCAAGCCACAAACCAACATCATCAAACTGCCCAACATCAGCGCCTCTGTGGGCCAACTGACTGCCGCCATCAAAGAGTTGCAAAGCAAGGGCTACGCCCTGCCCGACTATCCCGACGCACCCAAAACAGAAGAAGAAAAAGTCATCAAGACACGCTATGCCAAGTGCATCGGCTCGGCCGTGAACCCGGTTCTGCGGGAAGGCAACTCAGATCGCCGCGCTCCGCGAGCAGTCAAAGAGTTTGCGCGCAAAAACCCGCACAGCATGGCCGAGTGGAGCCAGGCATCGCGTTCGCACGTTTCACACATGCATGCTGGCGATTTCTATCATGGCGAAAAGTCCATGACCCTAGACCGCCCCCGTGACGTGAAGATGGAGTTGATCACCAAGAGCGGCAAAACCATCATCCTCAAGCCCAAAGTCTCTTTGCTCGACCGTGAAGTCATTGACAGCATGTTCATGAGCAAAAAAGCGCTCCTCGAGTTCTATGAAAAAGAAATTGAAGACGCACACAAAACAGGCGTGATGTTTTCATTGCACGTCAAAGCCACCATGATGAAGGTCTCTCACCCCATCGTGTTCGGTCACTGCGTCAAGATTTTCTACAAAGAAGCGTTCGCAAAACACGGTGCTTTATTCAAGGAACTGGGTGTCAATGTGAACAACGGCATGGCCGATCTGTACGCCAAGGTCGCCACCCTGCCCCAATCTAAACAGGACGAAATCAAGCGCGATCTGCACGCCTGCCACGAAGGCCGCCCCGAGTTAGCCATGGTGGACTCGGCCAAGGGCATCACCAACTTCCACTCGCCCAACGACGTGATTGTGGACGCCTCCATGCCCGCCATGATCCGCAACGGCGGCAAGATGTGGGGTGCCGATGGTCGCTTGAAAGACGTCAAGGCCGTGATGCCCGAATCGACCTTCGCCCGCATCTACATGGAGATGATCAACTTCTGCAAGTGGCACGGCGCGTTCGACCCCAAGACCATGGGCACGGTGCCCAACGTCGGCCTGATGGCTCAGCAAGCCGAAGAGTACGGCTCACACGACAAGACCTTCGAAATCCAAGAGGATGGCGTGGCCAACATCACCGACATCAACACGGGTGAAGTGCTGCTGAGCGAAGACGTGGAAGAAGGCGATATTTGGCGCATGTGTCAGGTCAAGGACGCCGCGATCCGCGACTGGGTCAAGCTGGCCGTCACGCGTGCCCGCAATTCCGGCATGCCCGTGGTGTTCTGGCTGGACCAGTATCGCCCGCACGAGGCGCAGCTGATCACCAAGGTCAAGATGTACCTGCACGAGCACAACACATCGGGCCTTGAAATCCAAATCATGAGTCAAGTGCGCGCGATGCGTTACACGCTTGAGCGTGTGGTTCGTGGCTTTGACACCATCAGCGCCACTGGCAACATCTTGCGCGACTACTTGACTGACCTGTTCCCGATCATGGAGCTGGGCACTTCGGCCAAGATGCTGTCCATCGTGCCTTTGATGGCCGGTGGTGGCATGTACGAAACGGGTGCGGGTGGCTCGGCCCCCAAGCACGTGCAGCAACTGGTGGAAGAAAACCACCTGCGTTGGGACTCTTTGGGCGAGTTTTTGGCATTGGCCGTTTCGCTGGAAGATCTTGGTATCAAAACCAACAACAACCCGTCAAAAATCCTGGCCAAAACCCTGGATGCCGCCACCGGTAAATTGCTGGACAACAACAAGAACCCCTCCCCCAAAACCGGCCAGCTGGACAATCGTGGCAGCCAGTTTTATCTGGCCATGTACTGGGCACAGGAACTGGCGGCACAAACAGACGATCTGGCATTGCAAGCCAAGTTCACTCCCTTGGCCAAAACCCTGACCGAACAGGAAAAGACCATCGTGGCCGAACTCAATGCGGTACAAGGTCAGCCTGTGGACATTGGCGGTTATTACTACCCGTCACAAGAAAAGCTCAAGGCTGTCATGTGCCCCAGCGCGACCTTTAACGCCGCGCTGGCTTCTGCTGCCTGAACAGACATCTGATCGCGCCCTGCGAAAGAAAGCCATCCTTCGGGATGGCTTTTTTGTGGACACGAAATTTGTGATTGGCTGTGAAAAACCACGCTGGTCATGGACACACGCAGTGTCGTAGCTTAATGGACCTCTTCTCATCGTTGAGCAGAGCCGTCGCGGCACATCAAGCCAAACCAGACATCCGAAGGATGCGCCGATCAAAAGCAAAAAGCCATCCAAGGCCGCAGCATCAGATGACTTTTGAACACAAGCGCCCTTTCAGGCTGCCCGTCAGATCAGTGGAACTGCTCTTCTTCGGTCGAGCCGGTCAGGGCTTTCACAGAAGACGAACCACCTTGGATCACAGTGGTCACGTCGTCAAAGTAGCCCGCACCAACTTCTTGTTGGTGTGACACGAAGGTGTACCCCTTGTCGCGTGCTGCGAACTCAGGCTCTTGCACCATGTTGACGTAGTGCTTCATGCCTTCGCCGTTGGCGTAGGCGTGGGCAAACTGGAAGGTGTTGTACCAGTTGATGTGGATACCGGCCAGTGTGATGAACTGGTACTTGTAGCCCAATGCAGACAGGTCTTCCTGGAACGAAGCGATTTGGCTGTCGTTGAGGTTCTTCTTCCAGTTGAAAGAAGGTGAGCAGTTGTAAGACAAGAGCTTGCCTGGGCAAGCGGCATGCACAGCTTGTGCGAATTCACGGGCAAAGCCAATATCTGGCACGCCGGTTTCACACCATACCAAGTCAGCGTAAGGTGCGTAGGCCACGCCGCGGCTGATGGCTTGCTCCAAACCGTTTTTGACGCGGTAGAAACCCTCTTGTGTGCGCTCGCCAGTCAAGAAAGGTTTGTCGTTGGCATCGTGGTCAGACGTGACCAAGTTGGCAGCTTCGGCGTCCGTGCGAGCCAGCACAATGGTGGACACGCCCATGACGTCAGCTGCAAACCGTGCAGAGATCAACTTCTCGCAAGCTTCTTGTGTGGGCACCAAGACTTTGCCCCCCATGTGACCGCATTTCTTCACAGCAGCCAATTGGTCTTCGAAGTGCACGCCAGCAGCGCCGGAGGCAATCATGTTCTTCATCAGTTCGAACGCGTTCAACACGCCACCGAAACCAGCTTCAGCGTCGGCTACGATGGGCAAGAAGTAGTCGATGAATTCTTTGTCACCAGGGTTGATGCCACGGCCCCACTGGATTTCGTCTGCGCGCTTGAAGGTGTTGTTGATGCGGCGAACCATGGTGGGCACCGAGTCGTAGGCGTAGAGCGACTGGTCGGGGTACATGGTTTCGGAAGTGTTGCCGTCGGCAGCGACTTGCCAGCCCGACAGGTAGACGGCTTCGAGCCCAGCTTTGGCTTGTTGCATGGCTTGGCCAGCGCTGATGGCACCAAAGGCGTTGACGTAGCCTTTTTTGGCACCGCCGTTGACTTTTTCCCACAGCTTTTCTGCACCGCGCTTGGCCAGGGTGTGCTCTATGGGCATGCTGCCACGCAGACGCACGACGTCGGCAGCGGAGTAACCGCGTTTGACGCCTTTCCAGCGCGGGTTGGTGGCCCAGTCTTTTTCAAGTGCTGCAATTTGTTGTTCGCGGCTGAGTTGTTGGGTGATGTCGGATGGCATGGGAAACTCCTGTGGTCAAGTTGAAATCAAGCGAAGGGGGGCAGCGGTTTCTGCCCTGTCGTTGACCTATCTTAACTCTTATAGAAGACTCAACCATTCTCTTATGTCTTATACAAGACATATTTTTAAATGTTTAAAATCAATATGTTGGATAAGTTATTTTTCAATACGAAATATAAAATCACAATTCGAGAGATGAAGGACACTTCAAATTCATCAATTTTTCATAATATGAAAATAAAAAACAATCTATGAAATTTCTCTTTAACGCTCAGCACCACAACCCGAGCCAAGCCTTTGCATGCCAATGAAACCGAGCGATAACGCCAAATGAAGCTGGTGAAAGTTGCCGAGACCCAAAAAAGCCCAACTACAAGGGCAAATCAGCAACAAACTCATGCGGAAAATGATTTTTCTGCTTGGAAAGTGCAACTTTCTCCATTAGCATCCAACTAGCTGAAAACACATCGTTTCTCAGCGGCGAACTCACTTCCGACCAAAGGAATTTCATCATGGCAACTGCGAAAAAAACCCCGGCCAAAAAAGCTGCAGCACCCGCTAAAAAAGCAGCACCGGCAACCAAGGCTGCGCCCGCCAAAAAAGCGGCCGCTCCTGCTAAAAAGGTGGCTGCCAAAGCACCCGCCAAAAAGGCTGCTCCTGCAACAAAACGCACCCCCAACCCCGCCTTCATGAAAGCACTGACCCCCAGTGCCGCTCTGGCTGCCGTGGTGGGTGCCACTCCTCTGCCACGCACAGAAGTGGTCAGCAAAATGTGGGTTTACATCAAGAAACACAATCTGCAAGACAGCGTAAACCGCCGCGCTATCAATGCCGATGACAAGCTCAAGGCAGTTTTCGGCAAAGCGCAGGTCACCATGTTCGAAATGGCTGGTCTGATCGGTAAACACCTGAAGTAATTCGGTTGCTTGACCCATAAAAAAAACCCGCCTCGGCGGGTTTTTTTTATGGGTCAGCGTTCAGATCGCCAAGGCTGGGCGAGCATCCAAGCTTGGAAATCAAGTGACGACTTGGCGGTTCAAAGCGGCCTGAGTGATCGCACTCAAAGTCCCGCGTGTAGAAATCACCTCTGGATCGAGCATGACCTCAATGAGTGTGCCTTGAGGACGCGCCAATGCAGCCAGCAGCGACGGCTCGAAGGCTTCGGTATGCTCGATGCGCACACCCACATAACCATAAGCTCCAGCCAAAGCCGCAAAATCGGGGTTTTGCAATTTGGAGCCAGCAACATGCTCGGGGTATTCACGCTCCTGGTGCATGCGGATGGTGCCGTACATGCCGTTGTTCAGCAACACGATGATGCTCTTGCCACCATGCTGCACCGCAGTGGCCAGTTCTTGACCGTTCATCAAGAAGTCACCGTCCCCAGCGATGGTGAAGGCCAAACGCCCAGTCAGCAAGTTGGCTGCAATGCCAGCAGGTACGCCGTAACCCATGGCGCCCACGGTAGGGGCCAACTGGGTTTTGTGGCCCTTGACCAGCCCGTGATGCTTGTAAAAACGGTGCATCCAGCTGGCGAAATTGCCCGCGCCATTGGTCAGCACGGCATCGGCTGGCAAATGCTTTTGCAGCGTGGCCACGATGGCGGGCATATCGATGTCGCCCGGCAAGGTCTGCGGCGTGAGGTTGTTCAGGTAGTCAGCGTGGGCTGCTTGGGTCCAATCGGCCCAGGGCAGCTCCGTGGGGGCGCTCAAGACCTCCAGGCTGCGGGCGGCCGCATTCATGGTCGCGTTGATGGCCAAATCGGCTTGGTACACACGGTTGAGCTCTTCGGCACTGGCATGGATGTGCACCAGCTTCTGGCGAGTTTTGGGCGCTTGCAATAAGGTGTAGCCCCCGGTGGTCATCTCACCCAGGCGCGGGCCAATGGCCACAATCAGATCGGCATCGCGCACACGCTGGGCCAATGCCGGTCCAATCCCAATGCCCACATCCCCGGCGTACAAGGAATGGTGGTTGTCAAAGGTGTCCTGAAAACGGAATGCGTTGGTCACGGGCAACTGCCAGTTTTCGGCAAATCGCTGCAAGGCTTGCGCCGACTGCGGTGTCCAGCCACCGCCGCCCGCAATCACCAGTGGTTTGCGAGCCGCCAACAGCATGTCACGCAGCGTGCGCAAAGCACCCGGGTCACTCCAAGCCTGTACCGGCTCCACGCGCGCCAGGGCCTGAGCCTTGACGGGGCGGGTCAGCATGTCTTCGGGCAACACCAAGACCACCGGACCAGGGCGGCCGTTCATGGCCGTTGCAAATGCGCGAGCCACATATTCCGGCAAGCGCTCGGGATCGTCCACCCGCTCGACGCGTTTGGCCATGCCTTTGGTGGATGGGCCAAAAAAGTGGGTGTAATCCATTTCCTGAAAGGCCTCGCGGTCGCGGGTGTCGCTGGCCACGTCGCCGACAAACAAAATCATGGGCGTAGAGTCTTGAAATGCGGTGTGCACCCCAATCGAAGCGTTCGTAGCCCCAGGACCGCGCGTGACAAAACAGATGCCCGGACGGCCGGTCAGCTTGCCTTGGGCCTCGGCCATGAAGGCCGCCCCACCCTCTTGGCGGCAGGTCACAAAAGTGAGTTGATCGCGGTAAATGTGCAAGCCATCCAGCACCGCCAGATAGCTCTCGCCGGGCACGCCAAAAGCATGGGTGACGCCTTGGGCCAGAAGGCATTCAACAAGCAGATGGCCAGCAATTTTTGAAGTCATGGCCGCATTGTGCCCAAGCCACTACCCCGCCTGTGTCACCACCGTGCAGATCACCACTTGAAAAGCAGTGACCTGCTCGGCGCTGGCACTCAAGCCTGCTCAATGACCTTGAAATCAAAAACCCCAGGCCGCTGCACCGGGTCCACGGTGACCTGGACCGTGCTTTTGGGTGGGAATCGACCTTCCAGCAAGAGCTTGGACAAGGGATTTTCCAAGCGCTGCTGAATGGCGCGCTTGAGCGGACGCGCACCAAACACCGGATCAAAACCCACCTTGGCCAACTCGGACAGGGCCGCAGGGCTGACTTCCAGCGTCAGGTCCATCCGGGCCAAGCGGGCTTGCAAAACCTGCAACTGAATTTGTGCAATGGACGCGATGTGCTGGGCATCCAGCCCATGAAACACCACAGTCTCGTCAATCCGGTTCAAGAACTCGGGGCGGAAATGGGTCTTGAGCTCGTCCCACACCGCGTCCTTGATGTCTTCAGCAGGTTGGCCCACCATGGATTGGATCAGGTGTGAGCCCAAATTCGAGGTCATCACGATCACGGTGTTTTTGAAGTCCACCGTGCGCCCCTGACCATCGGTCAAGCGGCCGTCGTCCAAGACCTGCAGCAAGATGTTGAACACATCGGGGTGGGCTTTTTCCACCTCATCGAGCAGCAGCACACTGTAGGGTTTGCGACGCACGGCCTCAGTCAGGTAGCCGCCCTCTTCGTATCCCACATAGCCGGGGGGCGCACCGATCAGGCGGGCCACTGAGTGTTTTTCCATGAACTCGCTCATGTCCATGCGGATCAGGTGGTCCTCGCTGTCAAACAAAAAGCCAGCCAGCGCCTTGCACAGCTCGGTTTTGCCCACGCCTGTGGGGCCCAAAAACAGGAACGAGCCGGTTGGCCGGTTCGGATCGGACAGGCCCGAGCGCGAGCGGCGAATGGCGTTGGCCACTGCCGCAATGGCTTCGTCCTGGCCCACCACGCGCTGGTGCAGCTTGTCTTCCATCTGCAGGAGTTTTTCACGCTCGCCCTGCATCATCTTGGACACCGGAATGCCCGTGGCGCGCGACACCACCTCGGCAATCTCTTCAGCACCCACCTGTGTGCGCAGCAAGCGGTGCACGGGTTTTTCGCCAGGCGCAGCTTCTTTGGCCTGCACCTCCTTGAGGGTTTTTTCAAGCGCAGGCAGCTTGCCGTACTGCAACTCGGCCACCTTGTTGAAATCCCCCTTGCGGGTCAACTCCTCGATCTGCTGCTTGAGCTGGTCGATTTGCTCGCGCACTTGCTGGCCGCCTTGGGCTTGCGCTTTTTCCGCCCGCCAAATTTCCTCCAGATCGGCCGCTTCTTTTTTCAGTTTGTCGATCTCTTCTTCGATCAAAGCAAAGCGTTTTTGCGAGGCCTCATCGCTTTCCCGGCGTACTGCCTCTCGCTCGATCTGCAGCTGAATCAAACGCCGGTCGAGCTTGTCCATCACCTCGGGCTTGGAGTCGATTTCGATCTTGATCTTGGCTGCCGCCTCGTCAATCAAGTCAATGGCTTTGTCGGGCAAAAAACGGTCGGTGATGTAGCGGTGGCTGAGCTCAGCCGCCGCCACAATGGCCGGGTCGGTGATGTCCACGCCGTGGTGGATTTCGTACTTTTCTTGCAGGCCACGCAAGATGGCAATGGTGGCCTCCACCGTGGGTTCGTTGACCAAAATTTTCTGAAAACGACGTTCCAGGGCCGCGTCTTTTTCAATGTATTTGCGGTACTCATCCAGTGTGGTGGCGCCCACGCAATGGAGCTCGCCACGGGCCAGTGCGGGCTTGAGCATGTTGCCCGCGTCCATCGCGCCTTCTGCCTTGCCCGCGCCCACCATGGTGTGCAGTTCATCGATGAACACAATGGTCTGCCCCTCGTCTTTGGCCAATTCGCTCAGCACGGTTTTCAGACGCTCTTCAAACTCCCCACGGAACTTGGCCCCGGCCAGCAACGCCGCCATATCGAGCGACAGCACACGTTTGCCCTTGAGTGAATCAGGCACCTCGCCTGCCACGATGCGCTGGGCCAGGCCCTCCACAATCGCGGTCTTGCCCACCCCCGGCTCGCCGATCAGCACAGGGTTGTTTTTGGTTCTTCGTTGCAAGACCTGAATCGCGCGTCGAATCTCGTCATCCCGGCCAATCACCGGGTCCAACTTGCCGATGCGGGCACGCTCGGTCAGGTCGATGCAATACTTCTTGAGCGCCTCGCGCTGGCCTTCGGCATCGGCACTGCCCACACTTTGGCCGCCACGCACCGCCTCGATGGCGGTCTCCAAGCTCTTGCGGTTCAGCCCATGCTCTTTGGCGATGCGCCCCGCCTCGGCCTTGCTCTCGGTCAAGGCCAGCAAAAACAATTCGCCTGCGATGAAGGCATCGCCACGCTTGATGGCTTCTTTTTCTGCCGCCTGCAAGAGCTTGACCAAATCTGGTCCCACGGTGACCTGGTCTTGTCCGCTGACCTGGGGCAAGCGCGAGACGGCCAATTCAGCCGCCTGCAGCAATGCGGGCACCTGAACACCCGCACGCAGCAAGATGGCTTTGGGGCCGTCGTCCTGCTTCAGCATAGTGACCAGCAGATGCTGAGGCTCGATGTAAGCATGGTCTTTCCCGAGGGCCAGCGACTGGGCGTCCGACAAGGCTTCCTGGAACTTGGTGGTGAGTTTGTCAATTCGCATGTGTGGTTCTCCAATGACTTTCAACTTGTGCTGAAAATGTCATTTTCAAGGGCCGCTGAGGGAGGCACTTTTGCCTAAAATCAAAAGATGAACATTCACCAACTGTCTGTGAACCACGATGAGCGCCAAGACCGCTTGTTGCTACGCCTTAACACCCAGGACCAGCAGGAGTTCCGTTTCTGGTTGACCCGGCGCATGACGCTGCGTTTAGTGCCAGCCATCGAACAATCGGCCGTGCGTCTTGAGGCAACCCAACCCGGCGTGGCAGCCACAGATGTTCCATCGCAAAATCTGCTGACTGAACTCAAGCGCGATGCATTTTTGAAAAAAGCCGACTTTTCCACCCCTTTTGAAAGCCGAGCCACACAATGGCCTCTGGGGGCAGAACCCCTGCTCATTACAGATGCCCATTTGACGATCAAACCCAGCGGGGCCTTGGAGATTTCTTTTGAGGACAAGTCCGATCCGGCCCAAGCTCGCGCATGCCAGCTGAACCTGCAAGTCAGCTTGGTGCACGGCATGGTGCACCTGATCCAGCAAGCCAGCGAAAAAGCCGAATGGGGTGCTTTGGGCCGCTCCGCCAAAGCAACCGATACAGGCCCTGTGACACCACCTGTATCGCCTCGCTACGCCCACTGAGATAGGTTGGTCACTCAGGGCCACGACCGGAAATCAGGCGTTGTTGGCCTGTAAACCCCAACGTGCCAAAGCCGCATCGTCAGACACACGGGCGTCCACCCAATGAGCCCCCTGCGGGGTTTGTTCTTTTTTCCAGAACGGGGCTTGTGTTTTCAGGTAATCCATCAAAAATTCGCAGGCTTTGAAGCTTTCACCCCGGTGCGCCGACGTGACGGCCACAAGCACGATCTGATCTGCAGGCAGCAAGCGCCCCACACGGTGCACCACACGCGCCGCATAAAAGTCAAAGCGCTGATGGGCTTCTTCGATCATCGCTTCGATCGATTTTTCGGTCATGCCCGGGTAGTGCTCGAGCTCCATGGCCTGCACTTCATCACTCGCCTGACCGGTCAGAGCTCGGGTATCGCGCACTGTGCCCACAAAGCTGCACACGGCCCCAACCCGCAAGTCCTGACCCTGCAAGGCGGCCAACTCGGTGGACATGTCAAAGTCGTGCGTCTGGATGCTGACTCGGGGCGTCATGGCTTTAACCTCCGGTGACGGGTGGGAAAAAGCCGACCTCGCAGCCCTCGGTCAGGGCGGCGTTGTCCTGCACCATGAGCTGATTCAGGGCCATGCGCACTGGACGGTCAGGCGACAGACAAGCCCGGTAATGCTCGCCCCGTGCCATCAACTCGGTTCGTAAAGCGGCCACATCGGCCGTCTGGGTCTCCACGGTCTCATGGGACAAACCAATGCTTTCACGCAGCGAAGCGAAATAGCGAACCTGCACTTTCATGCCAAGCACTCCGAAAAAGGCCAAAAATCGACCAGTTGACCGGGCTCAATCGTCTGCCCACCCGGGTTGTCCACCACCCCATCGGCCCACACCACCGAGGTCAAGACCCCAGAGCTTTGGTTGGGGAAAAGGTCCAGCCCCCCTTGCGGATTGCGACGAACGCGCAAGAATTCGCGGCGCTTGTCGGCCTTGGGCCACGCAAAATGCGCAGGCAAGCTGAGGGTGTGAGGCGCCGACGCGGGCATGCCTTGCAGTTGGCACAGCAAAGGCCTGACCAAGAGCAAAAAGGTCATGAAGCTCGAGACCGGATTGCCCGGCAAACCCACAAAGTGGGCCACGCCCTCGGCAGTCTGACGCCGTACTTGACCGTAGGCAAAGGGTTTACCTGGCTTCATCGCGATTTGCCACAAGTTCAGCTCGCCCAAAGACTGCACCGCCGGTTTGACATGGTCTTCTTCGCCCACCGACACCCCGCCGCTGGTGAGAATCAGGTCGTGGTGGTCAGCAGCGGTTTTGAGTGCGGCCACTGTGGCCTCTCGGCGGTCGGGCACGATGCCCAAGTCGCTCACCTCGCAGCCCATGCGGTGCAACAAGGTGCGCAAGAAAAAACGGTTGGAGTTGTAAATACTGCCCGGGGACATGTCCTGCGGGGCCACATCGCCCGGCATGACCAGCTCGTCGCCCGTCGAAAACAAGGCCACCCTTGGGCGGCGAAAAACAGGCAAGTGCGCCAGACCCAGGCTTGCGGCCAGGCCCAGTTCGGCAGGGCCTAATTTTTGACCCCGGTGCAAAGCCGTCTGCCCTTGGCGGATGTCTTCGCCACTGCGGCGAATCCACTGCCCAGGTTCGGGCACCACCGTAAATCGCACGGCATCGGGCGCTTCGGGCACCAGCTCGGCTTGCTCTTGCATGACGATGGCGTCTGCGCCCTCGGGCACGGGTGCGCCGGTGAAGATGCGGGCGGTTTGCCCGGCTAGCAAGGGCTGCCCGGTGTGTCCGGCGGCGATGCGTTGAGTCACACGCAGACTGACGCCGGGCTGCAGCAAGTCGGCACGGCGCACGGCATAGCCGTCCATCGAGGAATTGTCAAAAGCGGGCACCTGCAAGGCCGAAACCAGGTCTTCTGCCAGCACACGCCCATCGGCATCGAAGGTGGCCACCGATTCAGCGTCGGTCAGGGGGCTGATGCGTGCAAGCAGCGCCTGCAGCGCATCGTCCAAAGACATCAAAGGGGCGCGTGGGGCGGTGCTCATGGGTTGTCAGTCGCAGTGCTGCTGGATGTAGGCCTTGACCAATTCCACATCGGCTTTCATGACCTGCACGCGTTTGGGCAAGGCTTCGATGCCTTCAAACTGCGGTGGGCGCTCAGGCTGGCGGCCCAAAGCCTCCACGATGGTGGACGCGAACTTGATGGGCAACGCGGTTTCGAGCACGATCATCGGCACCTGTGGGTTCAGATGCTCTTTGGCCACCTTCACGCCGTCGGCGGTGTGAGTGTCGATCATGACGCCGTAAGTGGCAAAGACCTGCTGGATGGTTTTCAAGCGGTCGGCATGGGTGCTGCGGCCGCTGTCAAAACCGTAGGTGGTGGCCGCTTGGGCAAAGCGTGGATCACCCGACACATCGAAGAAACCCTGGTGGCTCAAACCTTCGCCAAAGATGGCTTTGGTTTGGGCGGCATCACGGCCCAAGAGGTCAAACACAAAACGCTCGAAGTTGCTGGCCTTGGAGATATCCATGGAGGGGCTGGACGTTTCGTGCGTGTCGGCCGTGCCGCGCACGCGGTAAACACCGGTGCGGAAAAACTCGTCCAGCACATCGTTTTCGTTGGTGGCCACGACCAAACGGTCAATCGGCAAGCCCATCATGCGGGCCACATGGCCTGCGCAGACGTTCCCAAAGTTGCCACTGGGCACCGTGAAACTGACCTGTTGGTCATTGCTTTGGGAGGCCTGGAAATAACCCGCAAAGTAATACACCACCTGGGCCAGCAGACGCGCCCAATTGATGGAGTTCACGGTGCCAATTTTGTATTTCCGCTTGAAATCCAGATCGTTGGAGACCGCTTTCACGATGTCTTGGCAGTCGTCGAACACGCCTTCGATGGCGATGTTGTGGATGTTGTCGTCGAGCAGACTGAACATCTGCGCTTGCTGAAACGGGCTCATGCGGCCGTTCGGGCTGGTCATGAAGACGCGCACGCCCTTTTTGCCGCGCATGGCATATTCGGCCGCGCTGCCCGTGTCGCCCGAAGTGGCCCCAAAAATGTTGAGCGCTTCACCGCGCCGCGCCAATTCGTACTCGAACAAATTGCCCAACAACTGCATGGCCATGTCTTTGAAGGCCAAAGTCGGGCCGTTGGACAAGGCTTCGAGGAACATCTCAGGCTGGGCTTGGCCCGCTGCCTGCAAGGCTTTGAGCGGCACGATTTCTTTCGTACCGAACACTTCAGGGGTGTAGGTCTTGCGGCACAAAGCCTGCAAGTCATCGCGTGGAATGTCGTCGATGTACAGCGACAGTACCTCGAAAGCCAAAGCCGCATAGCCTTGACTTTGCCAGACTTCGCGCAAACGGGTCAGTGCCGAAGGGTCGATTTGCGGGTAGCTTTCGGGCAAGTACAGACCGCCGTCGGGCGCCAAGCCTTCGAGCAGGATTTCACAAAACTGTTTGCGATCGGCATGACCGCGGGTCGACAGGTAACGCATCAGTTCAACTCTTCCTTGCGAATGCGCACGATGGGGGCCATCACGGTGGGCAAGGCTTGCATCTGGGCCAGCACATCGTTCAAAGTGCCTTCACGGGTGTCGTGGGTCAGGATGATCACGTCGGTCTGGTTTTCACCCGCTTGGCTGACCTGATCGGCCTCGCGCTGCAAAACCGCATCGATGCTGATGTCGGCCTCGGCCAGCAAACCGGTCAGCTTGGCCAGCACACCCGCTTGATCGGCCACCCGCAAACGCAGGTAATAACTGGTCACCACCTCGGACATCGGCAAGACGGTCAAGTTGCTCATGGACCCGGGCTGGAAAGCCAGGTGCGGCACGCGGTTGAGGGGGTCGGCGGTGTGCAAACGGGTGATGTCCACCAAATCGGCAATCACCGCGCTGGCGGTGGGCTCGGAGCCTGCACCCTTGCCGTAATACAAGGTCGTGCCCACGGCATCGCCTTGAACCATCACGGCGTTCATGGCGCCTTCAACATTGGCAATCAAGCGCTGGGTGGGCACCAGGCTGGGGTGCACGCGCAACTCGATGCCTTGCGCAGTGCGCTTGGTGATGCCCAAAAGCTTGATGCGGTAGCCCAATTGCTCAGCGTATTTGATGTCGGCCGCGCCCAGCTTGGTGATGCCTTCAACATAGGCTTTGTCAAACTGCACCGGAATGCCAAACGCGATCGCGCTCATCAGGGTCACTTTGTGCGCGGCGTCCACGCCTTCGATGTCAAAGGTCGGATCGGCTTCGGCATAACCCAGGCGTTGCGCTTCCTTGAGCACCACGCCAAAGTCCAGGCCCTTGTCGCGCATTTCGGACAAGATGAAGTTGGTGGTGCCGTTGATGATGCCAGCCACCCACTGGATGCTGTTGGCCGTCAGGCCCTCGCGCAGCGCCTTGATGATCGGTATGCCCCCAGCCACTGCGGCTTCAAACGCCACCATCACGCCTTTGGCCTGAGCTGCTGCAAAAATTTCAGTGCCGTGCACGGCCAGCAAAGCCTTGTTGGCCGTGACCACATGCTTGCCTGCGGCAATGGCTTCCATCACCAGCGCTTTGGCAATGCCGTAACCACCGATCAACTCGATCACGATGTCGATTTCGGGGTTGGCAATCACCGCACGGGCATCGGCCACCACCTGAACACCCTCGCCCACCACCGCTTGGGCGCGCGCCACATCCAGATCGGCCACCATGGCGATTTCAATGCCACGGCCGGCACGGCGCTGGATTTCTTCCTGGTTGCGCTGGAGCACATTGAAGGTGCCGCTGCCCACAGTTCCAATGCCCAACAGGCCCACTTTGATCGGTTTCATTCACTTCTCTTTAACGTTGCGCCCAGCCAAGCCAGGCATTTCTTGAAAAAATCAGGCCACCAGTTTGTCGGTGCCAAAACGCTTGCGTGCGCCTTCCAGGAACCGTGCCACGCGGCCAATAGCCTCTCGCAAATCGTCCTCATGCGGCAAAAACACGATGCGAAAATGGTCTGCATCAGGCCAGTTGAAGCCCGTGCCCTGGACCAGCATGACCTTGGTTTCTTCCAGCAACTGCAAGAAAAAGTCCTGGTCGTCCTGGACCGGGTAGATCTTCGAATCGAGTTTGGGGAACATGTACAAGGCCGCACGGGGCTTGACGCAGCTGACGCCGGGTATGGCCGTGATCAATTGGTGCGCGAGGTCACGCTGCTTGCGCAGGCGACCGCCCTCGCCCACCAATTCATTGATACTTTGATGCCCCCCAAGAGCCGTCTGAATGGCCCACTGTCCTGGCACGTTGGCGCACAAACGCATATTGGAGAGCATGTTCAGCCCTTCGATGTAATCGCGAGCTACTTTCTTGTCGCCCGAAATCACCATCCAGCCCGCCCGGTAACCGCAGGAGCGGTAGCTTTTGGACAAGGAGTTGAAGGTCAAGGTGAGCACATCCTGCGACAAACTGGCCAATGGCGTGTGCTTGACGCCGTCATACAAAACCTTGTCATACACCTCATCTGCAAAGATCACCAGACCATGCTCGCGGGCAATGGCCACGATGCCTTTGAGCAGCTCATCAGCATACAAAGCGCCCGTGGGGTTGTTGGGGTTGATGACCACAATGCCCTTGGTGCGCGGTGTGACTTTGGCTCGAATGTCGTCCAAATCGGGCATCCAGCCATTGGCCTCTTCGCATCGGTAATGCACAGGCGAGCCGCCCGACAAGCTTGCGGCTGCTGTCCATAAGGGGTAATCGGGCGAAGGCAACAGCAACTCATCGCCATCGTCGAGCAAGCCATTGGTGGCCATCACGATCAATTCGCTCGCGCCGTTGCCCAGATAAATGTCATCCAGCGTGACACCCAAAATGCCTTGCTTTTGAGTCTCGTGCATCACCGCTTTGCGTGCGGCAAAAATGCCTTTGCTGTCCGAGTAACCCGCCGAATTGGGCAGGTTGCGAATCATGTCCTGCTGGATCTCTTCGGGCGCATCAAAGCCAAAAACCGCCAGGTTGCCGATGTTCAGTTTGATGATCTTGTGGCCGTCTTCTTCCATTTGACGGGCTCGGTCCATGATGGGACCGCGAATGTCATAACAAACGTTGGCGAGTTTGGCAGATTTCTGGATGGTCTTCAAAGTGCCTCCAAAGGCAGTGTGGATGAGGGAAAACCTATAATTTGACCACATTTCTTGCACTCATCCAGTGCAGCTTTAAGAGCATGCGCTCTAATTGCGCATCCCCTCACATTTGCAGCCCCATGAAACTCCAGCCCGACAAATCCAATGCCCCGACCATCAATGCTTATGATCGGGTCTGGATCGAAGTCAATGGAGTGCGACACGCGCAGTCCTTGTCCGTGAGCAGCCTGCCCAATGTAGCTCCTGCTGCCTGGGCCTCGGGCGATTTCGAGGCCTTGAGCGCCAGTGACTTCAGCCCTTGGGCCCAAAGCGGGGCCGAGCTCATTGTGTTCGGCAGCGGACAAAAACTGCGGTTTCCCAAGCCACAATGGCTGCAAGACCTGATCCCGCGTGGCATCGGGGTAGAAACCATGGACACCACTGCGGCATGCCGCACCTACAACATCCTAGCCAGCGAAGGCCGCAAAGTGGTCGCCTTACTTTTGATCGATACCTAAAGCATGCATTCTATCGGCGTGTTTTTGCAACGCCTCCTCCTACAAAATGCAAAGTGCTGTTCAGAGTAAAATAGGAGGATGTCGAGGCCAACGGCCTTCAGCGAAATTGACACCAGGCAATGGTGGCACCCGCTCAACCAGTCAAGCGAGATAAAGTTCCATGGCGATCGTTCTGAACAAACCCCTCCCCGAATTTGAAGCCAACGCCACGAGCGGTCTGAAAGTTTCGAACATCTCCCACGTTGGCCAAACCGTAGTTTTGTTTTTCTACCCCAAAGACAATACCCCGGGCTGCACCACCGAAGCCATGCAGTTTCGCGACAAATACAAGGATTTCGTCAAAGCTGGTGCCTTGGTTCTGGGTGTTTCCCGCGACAACATGAAATCCCACGACGACTTCAAAGCAAAGCTTGAGTTGCCCTTTGAGCTGATCGCCGACACTGAAGAAAAGATGTGCCACATGTTTGGTGTGGTGAAAAACAAAATCATGTACGGCAAAAAAGTCAAAGGCATTGAGCGCAGCACTTTCCTGATTGGGCCCGACGGCACCCTCAAACAAGAGTGGCGCGGCCTGAAAGTGCCTGGTCATGTCGAAGAAGTGTTGCAGGCGGTCAAGGACCTGAAAAAAGCCGCTGCAGTGGCTTGATGCGCCAAGCAGGTGTTGTCACAGGGCTCGTGCATAATGATTTGATGACGCTGAAACGCAGCCCCACACCCCCCCATCCTTCAAGCCGCCCGGGTCTCCTGGCGGCTTTGTGTTTTCTGGCGTCCGAATTTTTCAAACACCCAAAGGCCTTCGCACATGCCATTGCCACCTGCTCCCACCCATCGCGCCAGCCGCTTGACCCACAAAGCCTTTGAGACCAACGACAAGTCAGCCGACGCACCCGTCATGGTGCAAATAGAAACAAATCGGGCCTTGTCCAGCGTGAAAACCGAGACCAGCTCGGCCAAACGCCCTGCCCGTCAGCGCAAGAACGAAGCCGGGTCATTGACGCCCAAGACCCCAGTGACTGCACAGGCCACACCAAGCATAACGCCCCAGCCCGTACCGCAAGTTTCGCCCCGCCCCGCCGATGCTGCGCAGGCCCATCGCGTGAGCAAACCTGCCCCCACTCGAACCAAACGGCGCAGCGGCCCGAGCAAACTTTTTGTGCTCGACACCAACGTGCTGATGCACGACCCGATAAGCCTGTTCCGTTTTGAGGAGCACGATGTTTTTTTGCCAATGATTGTGCTGGAGGAGCTCGATGGGCACAAAAAAGGCATGACCGAGGTCGCCCGCAACGCGCGCCAGGCCAGCCGCTCGCTGGATACCTTAGCCTCTGCACAAGGTGCCGATCTTGGCAAGGGCTCCCCCTTGAACACCACAGGCCACACAGATGCAATTGGGCAATTATTTTTCCAGACCCAGGCACTCGACCTGAGCCTGCCTCTGGCACTGCCCCAAGGCAAGGCTGACAACCAGATCCTGGGCGTCGTCAAGGCACTGGAAAAGTTGCATGCACCACGTGACGTGGTGCTGGTCTCCAAAGACATCAACATGCGCGTCAAGGCCCGCGCACTGGGGCTGCAGGCCGAGGACTACCAAAACGACAAGACGCTGGAAGACGGCGATCTGCTGTACCCAGGCTCCATGGCTTTGCCCCCTGATTTTTGGCTCAAGAATGGCAAAACAGTCGAAAGCTGGCAACAAGGCACACACACCTTCTACCGCATCAGCGGGCCTATTGTGCCCAGCCTCTTCATGAACCAGTTCGTGTATTTCGAGGCACCCGGAGAACCAAGTTTGTATGCGCGGGTGACCGAAATCCGTGGCAAGACAGCGGTATTGCGCACACTCAAGGACTTCAACCACCAAAAGAATGCGGTCTGGGGCGTCACCACACGCAACCGCGAACAAAACTTTGCGATGAATCTGCTGACCGATCCGGACGTCGACTTTGTGACTCTGGCCGGCACCGCGGGCACGGGCAAAACCCTGATGGCCCTGGCAGCTGGTCTGACGCAGGTGTTGGATGACCGCCGTTACACCGAGATCATCATGACCCGCGCTACCGTGAGCGTGGGCGAAGACATCGGCTTTTTGCCGGGCACCGAAGAAGAAAAAATGGGCCCCTGGATGGGAGCCCTGGACGACAACTTGGAGTTTTTAGCCAAAGGCGATGGCGGTAACGCCGGAGAATGGGGCCGCGCCGCGACCAACGAATTGATCAAGAGCCGCATCAAGATCAAGAGCATGAACTTCATGCGCGGTCGCACCTTCATGAACAAATACGTGATCATTGACGAAGCCCAAAACCTGACACCCAAGCAGATGAAAACGCTGATTACCCGAGCAGGACCGGGTACCAAGATCATCTGCATGGGCAACTTGGCCCAGATCGACACGCCCTACCTGACAGAAGGCTCATCCGGCCTGACCTACGCAGTCGACCGCTTCAAAGGTTGGGCGCATGGTGGTCATATCACCTTGGCGCGGGGTGAGCGCTCCAGGCTGGCCGACTTTGCCAGCGAGGCCCTTTAAACCAGCCGCTGTCGGGTCTCAGTAATCGTCGCTGAGGCCCGAAGCCAGGCTTTCAAAACGCGTCAAGTTCTTCAAGAAAGTCAGGCGTACCGTGCCTGTCGGGCCATTACGCTGTTTACCGATGATGATCTCGGCCACACCAGGATCTTTAGAATCCTTGTTGTAGTAGTCGTCGCGGTAAATGAACATGATGATGTCGGCATCCTGCTCGATGGCACCCGATTCACGCAAGTCACTCATCATGGGGCGTTTGTCAGTGCGCTGTTCAACGCTTCGGTTGAGCTGAGACAAAGCAATCACCGGGCACTGCAGCTCTTTGGCCAGCATTTTCAGACCCCGCGAGATCTCACCCAATTCGGTGGCGCGGTTATCGCCACCTGAACCACCCGAGCCACTCATCAACTGCAAATAGTCCACCACGATCAGCCCCAGCTTGCCACACTGCCGGGCCAAGCGGCGCGCATTGGCCCGCAATTCAGAAGGTGTGAGGCCCGGCGTTTCGTCGATGTGCAAAGACACGGTGCGTAGCTTCTCAATCGCCTCGGTCAGGCGTGGCCACTCGTCGTCACTGAGCTTGCCCGTGCGCAAATGGCCCTGATCGATGCGACCAATCGAGCCCACCACACGCACGGCCAACTGGGATGCGCCCATTTCCATGGAAAACACCGCCACAGGCAAGCCCTCGTTCAAGGCCACATGCTCGGCGATGTTGATGGCAAAAGCGGTCTTGCCCATGGAGGGACGTGCAGCCAAAACCACCATGTCACCCGGCTGCAGACCCGACGTCATGCGGTCCAAATCGTAAAAGCCAGTGGGCACACCCGTGATGTCGTTGGGGTTGTCGGCCATCTCCTGCACGCGGTCGAGCAGCTCGACGACCAGCGTGTCCATGGATTGAAAGCCCTGTTTCATGCGGGAGCCTTCTTCACCGATGTTGAAGATCTTTTGCTCGGCTTCATCGAGGATACGGTCAATCGCCTTGCCTTGCGGATTGAAGGCATTGGTGGCGATTTCGTCGCTGGCGGATACCAGTTTGCGCAAGATGGAGCGCTCGCGCACGATCTCGGCATAGCGGCGGATGTTGCTGGCGCTGGGCACGTACTGGGCCAAAGAGTTCAGGTAACCCAAGCCACCCATTTCATCGGCCTTACCCTGGTTTTGTAACTGCTCGTTCACGGTGATGACGTCGGCCGGTTTGGAGGCATTGATCAAAGCCCCGATGGCTGCATAAATCAGTTTGTGCTCATGCCGATAAAAGTCATTGTCAACCAGCAAGTCCCCCACACGGTCCCATGCGCCGTTGTCTAGCAACAGTCCCCCCAGAACACTGGACTCGGCCTCAATCGAATGCGGTGGAACGCGCAACTTGGCCACTTGGCTGTCACCAGCAAGGTCAGAGGGGAATGGGTTCAATGAAGGAGAAAAAACGGCGGACATGGGTGTAAGGCCTTAAAAGACCATGGTAGTCGCAAAAACGCTGCAGGCTTGGGATAAGGCTGTGGAAAAGCTCTGTGCATCCGGTGTTCTGCCCTGTAAAAGTCAGATCGCGTGAACCCAAATAAAAAAGCCGCCAAGCACAAGGCCAGGCGGCTTTGCAGAAAGCAGCGAAAATCAGGCTGTTTCGCCGTAAACTGTCACGGTCACATCCACCACCACATCGGTGTGCAATGCCACCGACACCGTAGAGTCGCTTACCACCTTGATGGGACCGTGAGGCATACGGATCTGGGCCTTCACCAGTTTGTAGCCTTGCTTGTTCAGCTCATCGGCGATGTCATGATTGGTGACAGAGCCGAACAAACGGCCATCAACACCCGCTTTTTGAGACAGCTTGACCACCAGGCCAGACAATTTCTCGCCTTGGGCTTGCGCATCGGCCAACTTGGCAGCAGCGGCTTTTTCCAGTTCAACGCGGCGGGCTTCAAACTCGGCCTTGTTGGCTTCGGTCGCACGGCGTGCACGACCTTGGGGGATCAAAAAGTTGCGTGCGTAACCGTCTTTAACTTTGACGATATCGCCCAAATTACCCAGGTTCACAACCTTCTCGAGCAGAATGATTTGCATGGTTGGACTCCTTAGACTTTGTGCTGGTCGGTATAGGGCAACATGGCCAAAAAGCGTGCGCGCTTGATGGCTGTGTTGAGCTGACGCTGGAAAATGGCGCGGGTGCCAGTCAAGCGTGCAGGGATGATCTTGCCGTTTTCGGCGATGAAGTCACGCAAGGTGTCCACATCTTTGTAGTCGATTTCTTCGACGCCCGTCACCGTGAAGCGGCAAAAACGCTTGCGCTTGAACAGCAGTGACTGGGTGTTGCGCTTGGGGCGCTTGTCTTTGTTGAATTTTTTGAACGTGGCCATGGGGCCTCCTGAAATTAATCTTGCTGAAACTCTTGAATGTGCAACACGACACTTTTGCCTTGTCGAGGGGTGGCTAAAAAACCCTGAAACGTCCATAAACTGCCAACCGCTTGCTTGACCAGTCTCTCGGCCAATGACCCAATGGCCAAGGCACGAAGCTTTAACTGGACTTTGCGCATTTGCCCGGCCTCTTCGATTTCAGAGGCGTGCTCCAAAATCAAATCAAGAGCAGGCAAACCAGCGGGGGTGTATCGCAAAGCGGCTTGCTCGGCAATACAGGCTTTCAGTTCGGTACGGTTCACTCCTCAACAAGTCAGTATCAAGCGGCGAATTCGGCTTGTTGGGTTTTGCGGGCTTCTTCGCGCTCGACTTGCTTCATCATGGATGAAGGGCCGGTGTCGGCTTTTTTCTTCAGCACAGTCAGGTGACGCAACACGGCGTCGTTGAACTTGAAGGCATGCTCAAGCTCAGCCATAACCGCCTGGTCGGCTTCGATGTTCACGCACAGGTAGTGGGCTTTGCCCAACTTGTTGATCTGGTACGCCAGTTGACGGCGACCCCAGTCTTCCACACGGTGGATGCTGCCACCGCCGGCAGTGATCATGCCTTTGTAGCGCTCCAGCATGGCCGGCACTTGTTCGGACTGATCGGGGTGGATCAGCAAAATGATTTCGTAATGACGCATTGAGACTCCTTGAGGTTAACCCAAATGGTTGGAATAGCTGCCCCCAGCGTCTGACGGGGTGCAGCAAGGCGAAGCCTAAGATTATAGCCTGATGTTTACAGCCCTGGATAGCTGTTGGGCGGGCCGCCTTTTGGAGTCTGCGAAAGCAGGTTGGGGGCCGGCAGTTGCTGCGGGATCAGCCAGGTGGCCAATACCATGACCGCGAACCCCGCAGGGACGCCAAAAACACCTGCGGACAAGGGCTGTATGCCCCACCACAAGCCACCAAAAGGATCCAACGCCCAAAAATGGCGGAAACCGGGGGCATTGACCACCATGTAAAAAATGGTCACACCCAAGCCCGACAACATGCCCAGCACCACCGCCGTACGATGCACCCGCTGCCAAGCCATGCCCAGCACCATGCCCGGAAAGAAGGCGGAGGCGGCCAGAGAAAAAGAAGCCGACACCAAGGCCAGGATTTCTGCGGGTTTGAAAGCTGCCACCACCGCAGCCAACATGGCCACGGCCAGCAAAGCGAACTTGGACAGAATCACTCGCCCTTCAGAAGACTTAGGGCCATTGATGCCATTGGGCCGCATGTCGCGCACCAAGGCGTTGCTGATCGTCAACAACAAACCATCGGCCGTCGACAAAGCGGCTGCCAGCCCGCCGGCGGCCACCAAGCCAGACACCACAAACGGCATCCCGCCCAATTCGGGTGTGGCCAACATGATCATGTCCGCCCCGAGCTTGAGCTCACCCAGTTGCAAAATGCCGTCGCCGTTGACGTCCGAAAACGACAGCAAGGCCGAATCCAACCTGGCCCACTGCGCCATCCAGCTGGGCAAGTCGGCAAAACTGCTGCCAACCAAGGTGTTGAGCACCTCAAACTTCACCAGCACCGCCAATGCGGGCACACTCAGGTAAATCAGGCCGATGAAAAACAAGGACCAGGCCACGGAGCTGCGCGTTTCGGACACAGAGGGCGAGGTGTAAAAGCGAGTCAACAAATGCGGCAAACCTGCCGTGCCAATCATCAGGCAAAACACCAGGGCCAGGAAATTCAGGCGCGACTCGCTGAACAGTTTTTCTGGGGCCAACCCGCCATCGGGTTCCCCGGTAAAAGCCTGAGTGTGCGGCGGCATGCCGCCCAAAGGCCGCGCGCGCTCCAGGTTGTCGTGCATCGCACGGGTCCACAGCTCACGGGCGGCAGAGGGGTCGTGAGGCACAGCCAGCAGCTCACGGCGGACTTGGGCAATGGTGGCAAAGTCGGCCCCCTGCGTTTTGAGCAAGCGGATTTTCTCCTCCAATTCCTGACGCAGATCGACCATGGCCGCCTCCACATCTTGCAAGCGCGAAGCAAAGAGTTTGGCTCGTTGAGCGTATTCGCGGCGCACCTCCAGCTCGGACGGGTCTTCCATCAGACGCTTTTCGATGCTGGCAATGGCCGACAGCTGTGCACCGTAAACCCAAGGTGCCACAGGGTTGCCCAGTTGTTTGTAGGCCAGCCAGGACACCGGAATGAGAAAAGCAAACAGCAGCATGATGTACTGCGCCACTTGGGTCCAAGTGATGGCCCGCATGCCACCCAGAAACGAGCACAGCAAAACACCGCCCAAACCCAACAAGATGCCGATTTCGAACTGCACGCCGGTCAGACGCGATGCGATGAGGCCTATGCCATAAATTTGGGCGACCACATAGGTGAATGAACACAACACCGAGGCCAGGGCTGCAATCACCCTTGGCCAGCGACCGCCATAGCGCTGGTCGAAATAATCGGGCAAGGTGTACAAGCGCAATGCACGCAAGTGCGGGGCAATCAACAAGGCCACCAGACAAAAACCGCCTGTCCAGCCGATCACATAGGCCAGGCCACCGGGCTGGTTGCCACTGCCGGAAAAGCCCTGCAGGTACAGCGCCCCCGCCAGACTGATGAACGAGGCCGCGCTCATCCAGTCCGCAGCTGTGGCCATGCCGTTGTACATGGCCGGGATGCGCCGACCGGCCACGTAATACTCTTCCTCGTCCGTGGTCCTTCCAGCGATCCCGATCAGTGCGTAGATCATGACCGTGCTGAACAAGAAAATCGGACCGATCAGATTGCGGGACAGACCCGAGCGCTCAGCCCAGGCCATGCTACCGATCAAGCCCAGCAGAAAAACGACATAAATCAAAACGTTGCGGTGCAGTCGCCAGCGGTAAGCCGAAGACATGGCAACGTCATGGGGTTTGCTCATCGCCTTGTCCTGATCATGTGAAGACCTCGGGCTCAGCGTCCCAGATTCGTCCAGGTCTCGATGACGGTGTCCGGGTTCAGCGAAATGGAGCTGATGCCTTGGTCCATCAACCAATGCGCAAAATCCGGATGGTCGGATGGACCTTGGCCGCAAATGCCGATGTACTTGCCCTGAACCAAGCAAGCTTGAATAGCTTGCGAGATCAAGGCCGTGACTGCGGGATCGCGCTCGTCAAAGTCTGCGGCCAACAACTCCAAACCCGAGTCGCGGTCCAGACCCAAGGTCAGTTGAGTCAGATCGTTCGAACCAATCGAGAAACCGTCAAAAAACTCCAAGAAGCGCTCGGCCAGGATGGCGTTGCTCGGCACTTCGCACATCATGATGATCTTGAGCTCGTTTTCACCACGGCACAACCCCTGGCTGGCCAGCAGTTGAGTGACCTTTTCGGCTTGCCCCAAAGTGCGCACAAAGGGCACCATGATCTGAACGTTGGTCAGGCCCATCTCGCCACGCACCCGTTTGAGGGCTTCACACTCCATCGCAAAAGCTTCGCCAAAATCCCGGCTGATGTAGCGTGCAGCGCCGCGGAAACCCAGCATCGGGTTTTCTTCTTCCGGCTCGTAACGACTGCCGCCAATGAGCTTGCGGTATTCGTTGCTCTTGAAGTCTGACAAACGCACGATGACCGGCTTGGGCCAGAAGGCGGCCGCGATGCTGGCCACACCTTCGGCGACCTTGTCGACGTAAAAAGCTCGGGGAGAAGCGTGGCCACGGGCCACCGATTCAACGGCTTTTTTCAGGTCAGCATCGATGGCGGGGTAATCCAAGATGGCTTTGGGGTGCACGCCGATGTTGTTATTGATGATGAATTCCAGACGGGCCAGGCCCACGCCGGCATTGGGCAGCTGGGCAAAATCAAAGGCCAGTTGGGGATTGCCCACGTTCATCATGATCTTCGTTTTGATCTCAGGCAGCACGCCACGCTGGATCTCGCTGACTTCAGTTTCGAGCAGGCCATCGTAAATGTGCCCGGTATCACCTTCGGCGCAACTGACGGTAACCAAACTGCCTTCGGTCAATTGCTCGGTGGCATTGCCACAACCGACCACAGCCGGAATGCCCAATTCACGGGCAATAATGGCCGCATGGCAAGTGCGGCCGCCACGGTTGGTCACAATGGCGCTGGCGCGCTTCATCACCGGTTCCCAATTCGGGTCGGTCATGTCGGTCACCAAAACATCGCCGGGCTGAACTTGGTCCATCTCACTGATGTGGTGAACCAGGCGAACCGGTCCTGTGCCGATCTTCTGCCCAATCGCCCTGCCCTCGGCCAAAATGGCACTTTTGCCTTTGAGCTTGTAGCGCAGTTCAGGCGTACCTTTGGCCTGACTTTTCACGGTCTCAGGGCGTGCTTGCAAGATATACAGCAAACCGTCGGTGCCGTCCTTACCCCATTCGATGTCCATGGGACGGCCGTAATGCTGCTCAATGACCACCGCATAGCGGGCCAACTGCTCGACCTCGTCATCGGTCAGGCTGTAGCGGTTGCGCAGTTCGGTGGGCACGTCGGTGGTTTTGACCAACTTGCCAGATGCAGCTTTTTCTTCGGAGCTGGCAAACACCATCTCGATCAGCTTGGAGCCCAGATTGCGGCGGATCACGCTGCGGTTTCCGGCGGCCAACATGGGTTTGTGGACATAGAACTCGTCGGGATTGACAGCACCCTGCACCACCGTCTCGCCCAGCCCGTAACTCGAGGTAATGAACACCACGTCTTCAAAGCCCGACTCGGTGTCGATGGTGAACATGACGCCTGCCGCGCCCAGGTCCGAGCGCACCATGCGCTGCACGCCAGCTGACAAGGCCACATCGGCGTGGGCAAAACCCTTGTGCACGCGGTAGCTGATGGCGCGGTCGTTGTACAAAGAGGCAAACACCTCTTTCATTTTGTGAAGGACATCGTCGATGCCGACCACGTTCAAAAAGGTTTCTTGTTGCCCGGCAAACGAGGCGTCAGGCAAGTCTTCAGCCGTGGCCGAAGAACGCACCGCAAAGGAAGCCTCGGGATTGCCGCCCTGCAGGCGCACAAATTCTTCGCGGATGGCTTGTTCCAGATCCGCCGGAAAAGGCTGGGCTTCGACCATGGCACGGATTTCTGCCCCCGCAGCGGCCAAAGCCCGCACATCTTCAGTGTCCAATGCATCGAGTCGGGCATTGATGCGCTCAGTCAGGCCGCCAAACGCCAAAAACTGGCGGAAGGCATGGGCCGTGGTGGCAAAGCCTGTGGGCACGCGCACGCCCGAGGGCAATTGGGAAATCATCTCCCCCAAGCTGGCGTTTTTGCCGCCGACCGACTCGACGTCGGTCATGCGCAACATCTCAAAGGGAACGACCAAAGCGGTCTCACTGAAAAGATCAGACATGCAAAGCTCCAAAGTTAAAACCCGGCTCCATGGTGCAGATCAGGGTTGTGTTGTTCTTTGAATAGAACCCCGAGCGAACAGCTGTGGATAATTGACTGATTTTAGGGGTCATGTTGACCCCGGCCATTGAAATAAATAACAAGCATGCCCAAACGCACTGTATTTTTTGTATCGGACGGCACAGGCATCACCGCCGAAACTTTTGGCAACGCCATCTTGGCCCAGTTCGACATGAAGTCTCGCCATGTTCGATTGCCATTCACAGACACCATCGACAAAGCACATCAAGCGGTGCGGCAGATCAACCACACCGCCGATACAGAAGGCACCAAGCCGATTGTGTTCACCACGCTGGTGAACATGGATGTCCTCAAAGTGCTTCAAGACCATTGCCAAGGCATGCTGCTCGACATGTTCGGTACATTCGTCAATCCTTTGGAAGCCGAGCTCGGCATCAAGTCACACCACCGGGTGGGACGTTTTTCAGATGTGAGCAAAAGCAAGGAATACCACGACCGGATCGAAGCCATCAACTTTTCTCTGGCGCACGACGATGGGCAATCCAACCGCGACTTGGATTTGGCCGAGGTGATTTTGGTGGGTGTGAGTCGCAGCGGCAAAACCCCGACCAGCTTGTACCTGGCCATGCAACACGGCCTGAAAGCGGCCAACTACCCCTTGATTCCCGAAGACTTTGACCGCAAGCAACTGCCGCCAGCCTTGGTACCTCATCGCAAAAAAATCTTCGGTCTGAGCATCCATCCAGACCGCTTGGCCGAAATCCGCGCCGAACGCAGGCCCAATTCGCGTTACGCCAGCATCGAAAACTGCCGCATGGAAGTCTCGGAAGCTGAAGCCATGATGCGCCGATCAGGCATCCGGTGGTTGTCCACAACCACCAAGTCCATCGAAGAAATCGCCACCACCATCTTGCAAGAGATCAAGCCTGATCGGCTGATCTACTAAAAAGACGCCCAAAAAGACCTCGGACATGACCCACAAAACGGGTGAGACGTACACACCCAAGTCCGGCCGCAAGAGAACGGGGAACTGAAAAGTCAAGGGGGCCTCAAGCCAAGGTGGCCGCAATCCGTTCAGCGCATTGGCGCGCTTGCGCTGCATCTCTGGCTTCAACCATGACGCGCACCAAGGGTTCGGTGCCACTGGCCCGAATCAAAACCCGACCAGCATCGCCCAGCTCGGTTTCGACCGCTTGTTTGGCCGCCCACAAAGAGGCGTGCCCTTGCCAATCAAAACCGGGCGACAGGCGCACATTGATCAAGGTTTGCGGAAAGAGACTGACCCCTTCAAGAAGCTGCGCCATGGTCTGACCACTGCTCACACACGCTTGCAGCACCTGCAAAGCACTGACCAAACCATCACCCGTGGTGTGCTTGTCCAGGGCCAGCAAATGGCCCGAGCCCTCTCCGCCAAGCAACCAGCCTTTGTCGTGCAGGACCTCCAGCACGTAACGGTCGCCCACTTTGGCCCGCACAAATTGCACGCCACGCTTTTGGAGGGCAATCTCCACTGCCAGATTGGTCATCAAGGTGCCCACGGCACCGGGTACAGCTTCGTCCCGGGCCAAGCGGTCGGCGACCATCAGGTACAACAATTCATCACCATTGAACAAGCGCCCCGTCGCATCCACCAACTGAAGTCGGTCGGCATCACCATCGAGGGCCACACCGTAATCGGCCCGGTGGTCCTTGACCGCCTGCACCAGTGCCTCGGGGTGGGTCGCACCGACACCCTTGTTGATGTTCTGTCCATCGGGCGCACAACCGATAGCGATCACTTCTGCCCCCAATTCGTGAAACACCTTGGGCGCAATCTGGTAGGCCGCTCCGTGGGCGGCGTCCACAACGATTTTCAGGCCCTTGAGGGTCAGGTCGTTGGAGAACGTACTTTTGCAAAACTCAATGTAACGGCCCGCCGCATCGTCCAAACGCCGGGTCTTGCCAAGGGCGGCCGAATCCACCCAAACCGGGTCCTCCAACAACCTGGCCTCGACCGTTTCCTCCCAGTCATCAGACAATTTCTGACCTTTAGCGCTGAAGAACTTGATGCCATTGTCGGCAAACGCATTGTGACTGGCACTGATGACAACACCCAATGAAGCGCGTTGCGCACGGGTCAGATAAGCAACTGCCGGCGTGGGCACAGGCCCGAGCAAGACCACGTCGACGCCCGCAGAATTGAAACCGGACTCCAATGCACTTTCGAGCATGTACCCGGAAATGCGGGTGTCTTTGCCAATCAGAACCACAGGATGCGCCCCCTGGGCCTTCAGCACACGGCCTACCGCATGGGCCAGACGCAAAATGAAATCCGGGGTGATCGGGCTTTTCCCCACTGTGCCGCGAATGCCGTCTGTCCCAAAATACTGCCGAGCCATGCCATGGTCCTTTTTTGTAATGAATTCCTTCATTTTAACGGCCCATACCGAACCAAATCCTGACAGGCACGGTGTGCCAACGCTAAATTCTGGGCAGACGCTGACTGCAGAGCTTGCCAGACCCGCAGAGCATCCACGGTGGGTTTGACATCGTGCACGCGAACCAAACGAGCCCCGCGCTCCACCGCCATCAAAGCCGCCGCCACACTGGCAGACAAGCGCTCGGATGGCGCAGGAATGGGCCCATGTTGCGCCAACACCGCCCCCAAGGACGACTTGCGTGACCAGGCAGCCATCAATGGACGACCTGCCCCCAACAATACCGATTGATGGGCCAACAATTCAAAGTTCTGAACCACGGTTTTGCCAAAACCAATGCCTGGATCCAGCACCAATCGGGACGCATCAACGCCTTGCGACAACAAGCTTTGCATGCGCTCTTGCAAAAACTGATGAACGGCGCTGACCACATCGCCGCCCATGGTTTGCAGCTGCATCGTCTGCGGGTCCCGGTGCATGTGCATCAGGCACACACCACACGACGGATGGGTCGCCACCACTCGCTCGGCGCCGGGCTGTCGCAAAGCCCAGATGTCGTTGACGATGTCCACCCCAAAATCCAAAACTGCCTGCATCACCTCAGGTTTATAGGTGTCCACTGAGATTGGCACCTGCCAGCGCACGGCTTCGCGCAGAAAAGGGATTAAACGCGCCAACTCTTCGTCCAACGATACCGATTGAGCACCGGGCCGGGTGGACTCTGCTCCTACATCCAGAATACCCGCTCCCTCACTCAGCAGCAGCTCTGCATGCCGCAAGGCCTGCGAGCCCTTTGAGTACTGCCCGCCATCCGAGAAAGAGTCGGGTGTCAGGTTCACGATGCCCATGACCCAAGGACTGGCCAGGTCCAGCTCAAAACGCGTGGTTTGCCAACGCATGAAGCAAGCGACTTTCAAAAAAAGTTTAAAGCCATTGAAAACGGGGCCTAAAGGCCCCGCTTTCTTAATGGCAAATCATCGCCAGCTCAGGCCACATTGGTAGCGGGTTCAGGCTGGACGACCGAAGAGCCACCACCACTGTTGCTGCCAGACGGGGGCGTACGAGGTGTCCAATCCTTTGGAGGCAATGGATCACGGCCCGCCATGATGTCGGCAATCTGATCTTTGTCGATGGTTTCCCATTCAAGCAATGCTTTGGCCATGGCGTGCATTTGGGCGCTGTGTTCCTCAATCAAACGGCGAGCCAAGCTGTACTGCTCATCGATGATGCGGCGCACCTCCAGATCCACCTTTTGCATGGTGGACTCGCTCATGTTGGTCGTTTTGGTGACCGAGCGGCCCAGGAACACTTCGCCTTCATTTTCGGCATAGACCATCGGCCCCAGGGCATCGGTCATGCCGTAACGCATGACCATGTCACGGGCAATGGAAGTGGCACGCTCAAAGTCGTTGCTGGCACCCGTGGTCATCTGATTCATGAAGACTTCTTCGGCAATTCGACCACCAAACAGCATGCTGATCTGGTTGAGCATGAACACCTTGTCGAAGCTGTAGCGGTCCTTCTCGGGCAAGCTCATCGTCACGCCCAGAGCACGGCCACGGGGAATGATGGTGACCTTGTGAACCGGATCGCACTTGGGCAGCAAATTGCCGATGAGGGCGTGACCTGCTTCGTGGTAAGCCGTATTGCGACGCTCTTCCTCGGGCATGACCATGCTCTTGCGCTCGGGGCCCATCAGGATCTTGTCCTTGGCTTTCTCGAAATCAACCATCTCCACCACGCGGGCGTTGCGACGTGCCGCCATCAAAGCCGCCTCGTTGCACAGATTGGCCAGATCGGCACCGCTCATGCCGGGCGTACCACGGGCGATCACGGCCGCGTTCACGTCCTGACCGATCGGGACTTTGCGCATGTGCACATTGAGAATTTGCTCTCGGCCACGGATATCGGGCAAGGTCACATAAACCTGCCGGTCAAAACGGCCGGGACGCAACAATGCAGCGTCCAGAATGTCTGGGCGGTTGGTGGCCGCCACGACGATCACGCCCAAATTGGTTTCAAAGCCATCCATCTCGACCAACATCTGGTTGAGCGTTTGCTCTCGCTCGTCGTTACCGCCGCCCAGGCCTGCGCCACGTTGGCGGCCGACCGCATCAATTTCATCAATGAAAATGATGCACGGTGCGTTCTTTTTGGCGTTCTCAAACATGTCGCGAACACGGGAAGCACCCACACCCACAAACATCTCCACAAAATCAGAACCAGAGATGCTGAAGAAGGGCACTTTGGCCTCGCCCGCGATGCTTTTGGCCAGCAGGGTCTTACCGGTACCGGGAGGCCCCACCAACAGCAAACCGCGGGGAATACGGCCGCCCAATTTCTGAAAGCGCTGGGGATCCTTGAGGAAGTCCACCACCTCTTTGACTTCTTCTTTGGCTTCGTCACAACCGGCCACATCCGCAAAGGTGGTGTTGTTGTTGTTCTCGTCCATCATGCGGGCCTTGGACTTGCCAAAGCTGAAAGCCCCGCCTTTTCCACCGCCTTGCATCTGGCGCATGAAATAGACCCAAACACCGATTAACAACAACATGGGGCCCCAACTAACCAACAAGGTCATCAGCAAGGAACCTTCTTCGCGTGGCTTGACATCAAACTTGATGCCACTGCTGATCAGGTCACCCACCAAGCCGCGGTCAAGGTAAGTTGCTGTCGTTTTGATGCGGCGGTCGTCGTTGGTGATGGCGACAATTTCAGTGCCACCTGGGCTCTCGGAAATCGTGGCGCTCTTGATCCGGTTACTGCGAACTTCTTCGAGGAAATCTGAATAGCCAATGGCATTCGCGCCTGCGACACCACGGTTGTCAAATTGCTTGAACAAGGTGAACAGCACCATGGCAATCACCATCCAGACGGCAATTTTGGAAAACCAAGGGTTATTCAAGAGAGACTCCAATCCAAAAAAATGATTGTCACCATTCTAGGCCTGCCAGAAGCCTTGGCGAGACTTTCAAGGGTTTTTGGCCCTCGAAAAGCTCGGAATTAAGGCATCAAACCCCGTGAATCAGGCCCATGCCCACCAAAAAAGTCTCCGAAGACTTATCCCGGGAGGATTTGGGCTTGATCGGCTTGACGACCTTGAAGGTCTCCTTGAACATCTTGACGATCTGGCTGTAGCCGCTGCCGTGGAAAACTTTGACGACCAAAGCACCCTGCGGCTTCATGTGGTTTTGGGCAAATTCCACGGCCAACTCGATCAAATGCAGGACCCGCGCGGCATCCGAGGACTCGATGCCCGACAAATTGGGGGCCATGTCGGAAACCACCACGTCGGCCTGGCGCCCTTGCAAAGCCGCCTCCAGCAGGGCGGCCACCTCGTTTTCGCGAAAATCCCCCTGAATGAATTGCACCCCCTCCACAGGGTCCATGGACAGAATGTCCAGAGCGATGATGCGGCCATTGAGCTCGCCTACGGCCGCACCATCGGGCGACAAGCGGCGGCGAAGGTACTGACTCCAAGCGCCAGGGGCAGAGCCGAGGTCCACCACCAAATGGCCGGGGCGAATCAAGCCCAGGGTCTCGTCGATTTCCTTGAGTTTGTAGGCCGCCCGCGCGCGGTAGCCCTCTTTCAGGGCCAGTTTCACGTAGGTGTCGTTCACATGGTCGTTCAGCCATGCTTTGTTGACCTTTTTACTTTTGGTTTTGACTTTCATTCTTTCTCGTCCTTGCGGGGATAATAAGGGGATGCCCCAAATACAACTCACACCTGCCGAGCGCAAAGTTTTTCGCGCCGATGCCCACCATCTCGATCCGGTCGTCATGATCGGAGGCGATGGCCTGACCCCCGCCGTGATCAAGGAAACCGAAGCGGCCTTGAACGCCCACGGCCTGATCAAGATCCGCGTGCTGGGCGATGACCGTGCCGCTCGCGAAGCCATGTTCGCGCAATTGGCCGATCAACTCAGCGCGGCGCCCATCCAGCACATCGGCAAACTCTTGATCCTATGGCGCCCTCAACCCGAGAAAACAAAAGAGGTAGACGAAGACCGTAAAGCCGGTCCTCGCGACTTCAAAATTCTCAAATACAGCTCACGCGGCGGCCAGCGACCTGAAGTCAAAACCATTCGTGTGCTGGGCAACCAGCGCTTGGCCGCTGGCGGTCAAATCAAGCGGGCCAAACCCAAGCAAAAATCGGTGAAAAAAGGCCGCCACGACTGAAAACTGAACGGCCCGCATCGGGCTGACAAACCAACAAAGGCCGCTTGACAGCGGCCTTTTTGCCTCAAACGTAGGACACGCCGACGATCTCGTAGCGGCGCACGCCACCTGGCGCCTGCACTTCAGCCACATCGCCCTCTTCCTTGCCGATCAAGGCGCGTGCAATCGGGCTGCTGATGTTGATCAGGCCCAGCTTCAAATCAGCTTCGTCCTCGCCCACGATCTGGTACTTGAACGCTTCGCCGGAGCTTTCATCCTCGAGCTCCACAGTGGTGCCAAACACCACGCGTCCACCAGCATCGACAGAGGCCGGGTCGATGATCTGAGCGGCCGAGAGTTTGCCTTCGATTTCCTGAATCCGTCCTTCAATGAAGCCCTGACGGTCTTTGGCAGCATCGTATTCGGCGTTCTCACTCAGGTCGCCCTGGGCGCGCGCTTCGGCAATGGCTTGGATAACGCCGGGGCGGTCCACCGTTTTGAGGCGGTGTAACTCGTCCTTGAGTTTTTCAGCACCACGTTTGGTGATCGGGATGGTTGACATGAAGGGTTCTCCAAAAGCAAACCGCCGAGTCTTGAAACTCGGCGGTCATTGACAGCATTATGCCCTGCACCCCGTCAGGTGTGCAGGGCTACAAGCCAGGTTTCAGGCCACCAGTTGCGCGTGCATTTCCTGAATGGAAATCACGTCCAGCTGGTCCATGTATTTCATGCCTTCCACAGCCGCTTCGGCGCCTGCGATGGTTGTGAAAGTGGTGACGCGGTTGAGCAAGGCCGATGTACGGATGTAGCGCGAGTCAGCGATCGCATTGCGGCGCTCTTCGACCGTGTTGATGACCAACACCACTTCGTTGTTCTTGATCATGTCCACGATGTGCGGTCGGCCTTCGGTCACTTTGTTCACCGTGGCACACGCCACGCCTGCGGCCTGAATGGCCACGGCCGTACCCTTGGTGGCCACCAACTCAAAGCCTTGGGCCACCAATTGGCGGGCCACTTCGATGGCACGCGCCTTGTCGTTATTTTTCACCGAGATAAAGACCTTGCCCGAAGGTGTGCCGTCGGCTTTGGTGGGACGTGGCAACTTGGTGCCTGCGCCCAACTGGCTCTTCACAAAGGCTTCGCCGAAGGTCTTACCCACGCCCATGACTTCGCCCGTGGACTTCATCTCGGGGCCGAGGATGGTGTCCACTCCAGGGAACTTCACGAACGGGAAAACGGCTTCTTTCACGCTGAAATAGGGTGGCGTGACCTCTTTGGTGATGCCTTGAGAGGCCAAAGTCTGACCCGCCATGCAACGCGCAGCCACCTTGGCCAACTGGATGCCCGTGGCTTTGGACACATAGGGTACCGTACGTGAAGCGCGGGGGTTGACTTCCAGCACGTAGATCACGTCTTGGCCGTCCACATGCTGGATGGCGAACTGAACATTCATCAAACCCACCACGTTCAAGGCACCGGCCATGGCAGCCGATTGGCGCTTGAGTTCATCCACGGTGGCAGATGACAGCGAATAAGGCGGCAAGGAGCAAGCCGAATCTCCGCTGTGCACACCCGCTTGTTCGATGTGTTCCATCACACCACCAATGAAAGTCTTGCCTTCGGGGTCGCGCAGGCAGTCCACATCGCACTCGATGGCGTCGTTCAGGAAACGGTCCAGCAGCACAGGGGAATCGTGGGACACCTTGACCGCTTCGCGCATGTAGCGCTCCAGGTCACGCTGCTCGTGCACAATTTCCATGGCGCGGCCACCCAGCACGTAGCTGGGACGCACGACCAAGGGATAGCCCAAGGCGGCGGCTTTTTCCAGCGCTTCTGGCTCGGTGCGCGCTGTGGCGTTAGGGGGTTGGCGCAGACCGAGGTCTTGCAGCAGTTTCTGGAAACGCTCACGGTCTTCGGCCGCGTCGATCATGTCGGGGCTGGTGCCAATGATGGGAACGCCAGCAGCCTCCAAGTCCAGTGCCAATTTCAAAGGCGTTTGGCCACCGTATTGAACGATGACGCCAGTGGGCTTTTCCTTGTCGACGATTTCGAGCACGTCTTCCAACGTGACGGGCTCAAAGTACAAACGGTCAGAGGTGTCGTAATCGGTCGACACGGTCTCGGGGTTGCAGTTGACCATGATGGTTTCGTAACCGTCTTCGCGCATGGCCAAAGCGGCGTGTACGCAGCAATAATCAAACTCGATGCCCTGGCCAATCCGGTTCGGACCACCGCCCAGCACCATGATTTTCTTATTGGTCGTCGGTTCGGCTTCGCATTCGCCGTCACCATGGCCTTCGTAGCAGGAATACATGTAAGCCGTGTCGGTCGCGAACTCGGCCGCACAAGTGTCCACCCGTTTGTAGACGGGGCGGATATTCAAGGCATGGCGACGAGCGCGCACCACATGCTCGGTGGTTTTGAGCAGCTTGGCCAGACGACGGTCGGAGAAGCCCTTCTTCTTGAGCGCACGCAACTCGTCAGCCGTGACGGCTTCGAGGGTGGTGGTTTCCAGTTCCAGTTCAATCTTGACGATCTCTTCGATCTGCACCAAAAACCAAGGGTCGATCTTGGTCAAGGCAAACACCTCGTCCACGCTCAGGCCCATGGCGAAGGCATCGCCCACGTACCAAATGCGCTCAGGACCGGGTTCGCCCAGTTCTTTCTCGAGCACTTCGCGGTCTTGGGTTTTTTCGTTCATGCCGTCCACGCCGACTTCCAGACCGCGCAGGGCTTTTTGGAAGGACTCTTGGAAGGTACGCCCCATGGCCATCACCTCGCCCACCGATTTCATTTGGGTGGTCAAGCGGCTGTCGGCTGTTGGGAATTTTTCAAACGCAAAACGCGGGATCTTGGTGACCACATAGTCGATGGAAGGCTCGAACGACGCGGGCGTGGCACCGCCCGTGATGTCGTTGCGCAACTCGTCGAGTGTGTAGCCCACCGCCAACTTGGCGGCAACTTTCGCAATGGGAAAACCTGTGGCTTTAGAGGCCAACGCAGATGAACGCGACACGCGTGGGTTCATCTCAATGACAACCATGCGGCCGTCTTTCGGGTTGATCGAGAACTGCACGTTCGAGCCACCGGTGTCCACACCGATTTCGCGCAAAACGGCCAAAGAGGCATTGCGCAAAATCTGGTATTCCTTGTCGGTCAGCGTCTGGGCTGGGGCCACGGTGATCGAGTCGCCCGTGTGCACGCCCATCGGGTCCAAGTTTTCGATCGAGCACACGATGATGCAGTTGTCCGCTTTGTCGCGCACCACTTCCATCTCGTACTCTTTCCAGCCGAGCAAAGACTCTTCGATCAACAATTCAGTGGTGGGCGAAGCCTCCAGACCGCGCTTGCAGATGACTTCGAATTCTTCAGGGTTGTAGGCGATGCCGCCACCCGTGCCGCCCAAGGTGAAGCTGGGACGAATGACCGTGGGGAAGCCCAAAGTCTTTTGCACGTCCCAAGCTTCTTCCATGCTGTGCGCAATGCCTGAACGGGCCGATCCCAAACCAATTTTGGTCATGGCGTCTTTGAACTTCAGACGGTCTTCGGCTTTGTCGATGGCTTCGGGCGTTGCGCCGATCAACTCAACCTTGTACTTGTCCAGCACACCGTTGTGCCACAAGTCCAAAGCGCAATTGAGCGCTGTTTGACCGCCCATGGTGGGCAAGATGGCATCAGGACGCTCCTTGGAGATGATCTTCTCGACCGTTTGCCAAGTGATGGGCTCAATGTAGGTCACGTCGGCCGTGGCCGGGTCGGTCATGATCGTGGCAGGGTTGCTGTTGATCAGAATGACTTTGTAGCCCTCTTCGCGCAAAGCTTTGCAAGCCTGCACGCCAGAATAATCAAACTCACAAGCCTGACCAATGATGATCGGGCCCGCGCCAATAATAAGAATGCTTTTGAGGTCGGTGCGCTTTGGCATGTTATTTCGCCTCCATCAGGTTGATGAAGCGGTCAAAGAGGTAAGCAATGTCGTGGGGGCCGGGCGATGCTTCGGGGTGACCCTGGAAGCAGAACGAGGGCTTGTCGGTGCGGGCCAAGCCCTGCAATGTGCCGTCAAACAAAGACACGTGTGTGGCACGCAAGTTGGCGGGCAATGATTTTTCGTCCACCGCAAAACCGTGGTTCTGGCTGGTGATGGAGACGCGACCAGAGTCGAGGTCTTTGACGGGGTGGTTGGCGCCGTGGTGGCCAAACTTCATCTTGAAAGTCTTGGCGCCACTGGCCAAAGCCATGATTTGGTGACCCAGGCAAATGCCAAAAGTGGGAATGCCGGTTTCGATCAGCTCAGCAGCCGCTGCAATCGCGTAGTCGCAAGGCTGTGGGTCACCAGGGCCGTTGGACAAAAAGATGCCGTCAGGCTTGTACTGGAGCACTTCAGCCGCTGGCGTCTTGGCGGGCACCACGGTGACTTTGCAACCGCGCTCGGCCAACATGCGCAAGATGTTTTTCTTCACGCCAAAGTCATAAGCGACCACATGGAACTTCGGTGCGGTCAAGTTGCCATAGCCTTCGCCCAATGTCCACTCGGATTGTGTCCACTCGTACGACTTGGACACGGTGACTTTTTGCGCCAAATCGAGGCCAGCCATGTTGGGCGCCCCTTGAGCCGCTGCCACCGCTTGGTCGATCACAGCCTGCGTGACGTCTTGGCCTTTGGCCAAGCCCACGATCGCGCCGTTTTGTGCACCTTTGGTGCGCAAGATGCGTGTGAGTTGACGGGTGTCGATGTTGGCAATGGCCACGGTGCCTGCATCAGCCAAATAGGCCGACAAGGTTTGGCTAGAGCGGAAGTTGCTTGCGACCAAAGGCAAGTCTTTGATGATCAAGCCAGCAGCATGGACTTTGTCAGCTTCGATGTCTTCCACGTTGACGCCGTAGTTACCAATGTGCGGGTACGTCAAAGTGACGATCTGCTGGCAGTAGCTGGGGTCAGTGAGGATTTCCTGATAGCCGGTGAGCGAGGTGTTGAACACCACTTCACCAACTGTGGAGCCGGTGGCTCCAATCGAATTGCCGATAAAGACCGTGCCGTCTGCGAGCGCCAAGATGGCGGGGGGGAAGGTTCCCTGAAGAGACAAAAGCACTGGGTTCTCCGGAATAGTTCGGGTACGCCTCAGCGCTCACCAGAGATGAGATCTCTTTTTGGCTGCTTGTTCGAGGATTGGGCCTAGGATGGACTGTGGCGTACAGGTTGATGCGGGAAAGCCTCTCATTATAGCTGAGGACCACTCGAAAACCCTGACAGACCAGACCATGAAGCGTCTTGCGGTTGACCTTTGAACTACAGTGCAGCGCTTGCACTGGCATACAAACAAATGGCCGCAGCAGTGGCGACGTTCAAAGACTCTTCTCCGCCGGGTTGAGCGATGCGCACAGACAACCGTGCCGTAGCCATCAAGGACTCACTCACCCCCTGCCCTTCGTGACCGAACACCCAAGCACAAAGGGCGGGCAATTCACCACGACGAAGCAACTCATGCACAAAAGGACCTTGATGCGAACTGGTGGTCAACAAGGGCACCTGCAAAGAAACTACATCAGCATGACTGACCGACTCGACCAGTCTCAAGCCAAAATGTGCCCCCATGCCTGAACGCAGCACTTTGGGCGACCACAAGGCCGCTGTACCCTTGATGGCCAACACTTGGCGGTAACCAAAAGCCGAGGCACAGCGCAAAATGGCCCCCACATTGCCCGCATCCTGCAAACGGTCCAACACGACGGTGGACACATCGGGCAGCACCTCATGGACAGCTTGCCATGTCACCACAAAACCCATTCGGGCGGGTGATTCCAGACCACTGAGGCTGGCAAACAAGGCATCCGGCACCACAAACACCTGATCGGTCAGCCCCTGCCATCGTTCGCCTTGCTCGGCTTGAAAGGACTCGGTCAGCACGACCTGCAGTGGACGTACACCGCGCTCGAGCGCAGCGCGGCACAGGTGATCACCCTCCAGCCAGAACTGCCCTGCCTTGCGGTAAGCCGTGCTGTCTTGGGCCAAGCGCCGCCAGACTTTGAACTGTGGGTTATCCCGCGAGCTGATCGGTTTCATCGCACACTCCTGGCCACCGGGGAAAAGCTCATGCGGTGGCAATCCGCCGGTCCATAGGCTTGCAAGGCGGCCAAATGCTGCGCTGTGCCATAGCCCTTGTGCTGATCAAAGCCATACAAGGGGTACTGTTGGTGCATCTCTTCGCACAATCGGTCTCGGTGCACCTTGGCCAAAATGGAGGCTGCCGAGATGGCGGGTACGAGGGCATCGCCTTTGACAATCGCCTCCGAGCACATCGACAAAGTGGGCAAACGGTTCCCGTCGACCAGTACGAGCTTGGGTGGCAAGCGAAGGGACTCCACGGCACGCTTCATGGCCAGCAGCGTAGCCTGCAAAATATTGATCTGGTCAATCTCCTGCACCGTCGCCTCTGCAATGGCGAAACACAAAGCCCGAGCCCTGATCTCGTCAAACAAGGCCTCACGGCGCTTGGCTGTGAGTTTTTTCGAATCGTTCAGTCCGCGAATGGGGTTCAGTTCGTCAAGTATCACCGCCGCTGCAACCACCGGACCCGCCAAGGGACCACGTCCGGCCTCGTCCACCCCGGCCACCAGGCCGGAGACGTCAAAACGCAGACCGGGCTGATCAGCGCGAGAGGACTTTTTCGAGGGCATGGGTCGAGCGTTGTGCGGTGTCGCACTGCAAGGTCAGGTGCAATTGTTCAAAACGGGATTGCAAAGCATCCACCCGGTCAGGTGAAGACAGCCAGCCCAGACAAGCTTGGGCCAACGCGTCAGGGGTACAGTGCTCCTGCAAAAACTCGGGCACGACAAAGTCCTCACTCAGAATGTTGGGCAAACCCACCCAAGGCTGCAGTTGTTGGCGCTTCATGATTTGCCAGCTGAGCCAGTTCATGTGGTAACCAATCACCATGGGCCGCTTGAACAAAGCCGCCTCAAGCGTGGCCGTGCCACTGGCAATCAAGGTCACGTCACAGGCCGCCAACGCGGCATGCGACTGACCTTGGACCAAGTGCAAACCAGGCACACCGCCTTGCGCGTCGACCAGTGCCTGTATGCGTGGCTGCAAGCTGGGGATGGCAGGCAAAACAAATTGCAACGCAGGGTTTTGTCCTTGCATGATTTGAGCAGCCTGAACAAAGCGGGGCGTCAGGTGTTCAATTTCAGACTGTCTGCTCCCAGGCAAAACCGCGACCACTGGCCTATCTGCATCCAAGCCCAAGGCTTGACGGGCTGACGGGCGGTCCGGGTGCATGGGAATGGTTTGAGCCAGCGGGTGACCCACATAGGTGGCCTCCACCCCGGCTTTGGCCAGGAGGGCTGGCTCAAAGGGAAAGATGCACAACATGTGGTCAACACTGCGACGGATCTTGTCGATGCGTTCAGGCCGCCACGCCCAGATCGATGGACACACAAAATGCACGGTCGGAATATGGGCAGCCTTCAGGCTGGCTTCCAGATCGAGGTTGAAATCGGGCGCATCCACCCCGATGAAAACATCAGGCGGCTGGGCCAGCAAACGCTGACGCAGCTGATGTCGAATGGCGACGATGCCCCTGTAATGGCGCAACACCTCGACATAACCGCGCACCGCCAGTTTGTCGTGCGGCCACCATGCTTCAAAACCTTGGGCCTGCATCCGTGGCCCGCCAATGCCGACACCACGCGCCTGCGGCCAGCGACCGTGCAAGCCCTGAATCAGCAAGCCCGCCAGCAAATCACCCGAGGCCTCTCCGGCCACCATGGCAAAGGACAAAGCCCCCGCAGGGGCTTTGTGCACAACTGAATCTGCTGGATGTGTCAACGCACAATCCCGCGCTGAGGTGAGGCGGCCTGTAAAAAGCCGAGCATCATGTCCACATCGGGCTGGGCCTCAGGCTTATCCGAAGCCAGAGCCGCAATGCGTGCCATGGCATCGCTGAGCGACAAGCCATCACGGTAAAGCGCTTTGTGCATGGCCTTGACGGCGCTGATGCGTTCGGCAGAAAACCCGCGTCGGCGCAAGCCTTCAAAGTTCATCGAGCGCGCCTGCGCTGGCTGGCCTTGTGCCATCACGAAAGGCGGCAGGTCGGCAAAAAGCAGGGAGTTCATGGCCGTGAAACTGTGCGCGCCAATGCGGCAAAACTGGTGCACCACCGTGAAACCGCCCAGAATCACCCAGTCATCAACCACCACATGTCCGGCCAGTTGCGTGTTGTTGGCAAAGATGGTGTGGTTGCCCACCTGGCAATCGTGGGCCAAGTGCACATAAGCCATGATCCAGTTATCGTTGCCCACAGCAGTCACGGCCCGGTCGCCAGGCGAGCCGATGTTGAAGGTGCAAAACTCGCGGATTGTGTTGCGGTCCCCGATCACCAACTCACAAGGCTCGTTGTTGTACTTCTTGTCCTGGGGCACCGCACCCAAGGAGTTGAACTGAAAGATTCGATTGTCGCGGCCGATTGTGGTGTGGCCTTCGATCACGCAGTGGCTAGCGACCGTGGTGCCCGAACCGATGCACACATGGGGCCCAATCAAGGTGTAGGGCCCGACGGACACCGAACTGTCCAGCTCAGCCCCAGGGCTGATGATAGCGGTTGGGTGGATCTTGCTCATCGCGCTCAAACCTGTGGGATTTTCCGCATGGTGCACATCAATTCGGCCTCGGTGGCGATCTCGTCGCCCACCTTGGCACGTGCCTTGAACTTGAAGATACCGGCTTTCATGCGGTCAAGTTCCACCTCCAGAATCAACTGGTCGCCAGGCTCCACAGGGCGCTTGAACCGAGCACCATCGATGCCCGCAAAGTAATACACGGTCTGGTCATCGGGCGTCTCACCCAGGGTGTCAAAAGCCAACAAAGCAGCAGCTTGAGCCAAGGCCTCCAACATCAACACGCCCGGCATCACGGGCCGATGTGGAAAGTGGCCTTGAAAATGAGGCTCGTTGATGGACACGTTTTTCAGAGCCTTGATGCGAACACCCTTTTCAAGCTCAAGAACGCGGTCCACCAACAAGATCGGGTAACGGTGTGGCAATTGTTTGAGAATTTTGTGGATGTCCATCATGGTCATGTTTCCTTGTTATTTTGAATGTTGGCCTCCAAGGCCTTGATGCGATCCCGCAAACGAGAAAGTTGTTTGAGGCTGGCAGCGTTCTTTTCCCAGTTGGCATTGCTGTCCAAAGGGAACATGCCGGTGTATTGCCCCGGCTGCAAAATGGACCGAGTCACCACAGAGGCTGCTGAAATGTGGACATGATCGGCCAGCGTCAAATGACCCAGCACCACGGCCCCACCCCCTACGGTGCAGTGAGCGCCAATACGTGCACTGCCAGCCACCCCCACGCATCCGGCCATGGCCGTGTGGGCACCGATGTGGACGTTGTGCCCAATCTGGATCAGGTTGTCGAGTTTGACGCCATTTTCAATCACTGTGTCGTCCAGCGCGCCACGGTCTATGCAAGTGTTGGCGCCGATTTCCACATCGTCGCCAATGCGCACCGCCCCCAGTTGTTCAATTTTTTCCCATCGCCCTTGATGCAAGGCAAAACCAAAACCGTCAGCGCCAACCACGACCCCCGAATGCAAGATGCAACGTTCGCCAACAGAGCATCCCTCGGACAAGGTCACACGCGACTTGAGCACCGAGCCCGATCCAAGCTTGGCACCACGCTCGACCACACACAAAGGGCCGATGACGGCGTCTTCGGCCACCCATGCGTCCGGGTCAATGACCGCCGTAGGGTGGATTCGATGGGCTTGAACAGGCTGGTGGATCTGCTTCCACAAACGGGTCAGCCGAGCAAAATACAGATACGGATCATCGGTGACAATCGCCGCGCGCCCCAAAATGGCCTGCGATTCAAAGGCCGGGCTCACGATCACGCAACCGGCCTGGCTGGTAGCGAGATGACTTTGGTATTTGGGGTGGCTGAGAAAACTGATCTGATCGGCCTTGGCAGATTGCAACGGGGCCAAGCCAGTGATCACCCGAGCGGGGTCACCGCACAAACGCCCACCCAGCCAATCGACCAGGTTTGCGAGCGTCAAAGACACTTGAAGGAACCCGTCACGTCAGACGAAATTATTTGGCCGTCGAGGCGTTGAGCGCCTTGATGACTTTTTCAGTGATGTCGTGCTTGGGATTGACGTAGACCGCCTCTTGAAAAATCACATCGAATTTTTCGGCTTCAGCCACTTGTTTGACAGCCCGGTTGGCGCGTTCGACCACAATTTGCTGCTCTTCATTTTTTCGGGCGTTCAGGTCTTCCTGAAACTCCCGACGCTTGCGCTGGAACTCGCGGTCTTGTTCAATCAACTGCTTTTGGCGGGCTGTGCGTTGGGACTCGGCCAATGTGGGGGCTTCGCGTTCAAACTTTTCGGAGGCCTGCTTGAGGGTATTGCCGGTGTCCACCAGTTCTTTTTCCCGACGCGAGAACTCCTGCTCCAGTTTGGCCTGCGCTTGCTTGGCGGTCGCCGCCTCGCGGAAGATGCGTTCGGTGTTGACAAAACCCATCTTGAAATCCTGGGCTTGGGCTAAACAGGTCACACAAGCCGCAGCGGCCAAAACGGCCATGGAAATTTTTTGACGAAACGTGTTCATTAGAAGGAGGTTCCGATTTGGAATTGAAGTCGCTGGATTTTATCGCCTGTCTGCTGGCGTATCGGTGTGGCATAGGAAAAACGCAAAGGCCCCATCGGAGAAATCCAACTTAAGCCAATGCCTGCAGAGGCACGCAGGTCGCCCACAGATATGTTTTCATTCTCGCCGAAAGCACGACCGATGTCGGTGAAGCCAAACAGTCGAAGGGTACGGTCGTTACCTGCACCGGGAAATGGTGCGATGAATTCCGCATTGAATACCAATTTTTTCGCACCACCCAGGTAAATCGGTGCAAGGTTGGTACTGCTGGTGTCACGTGTTGGACCCAAGGTGGATTGTTCAAAACCCCGTACGCTGCCCAAGCCACCTACGTAAAAGTTCTTGAACAAAGGGTATTCCTGCCCTTTCAGCCCACGCCCCCAGCCCAAATCGGTGTTGAATGCTAAGGTGTATTTTTTGGTCAGCGGGAAATACTGCTGGTATTGGTAACTGGAGCGCAAGTAGCGAACATCACCCCCCACACTCACATCGGCGTTCACTCGCTGCAAACTGCCCCGGGTAGGAACCAGTGCACTGTCACGTCCGTCTCGCGCCCAACCCAGAGTCAAAGGCAAAGCTGTACTTTTGGCACCAAATTTTTGCGCGTATTCACTGTAGGCATCAGGCAATCCCGAGCCGGTCCGAATCTCGGTTTGCTCAGCGTTGAGGCCCATGAACACCGTATCCCTTTCCGTCACAGGAACACCAAAACGCAAGCCCAAGCCCGAATTGATGAGGCTGTAGGCATTCACATCACCCAAATAGGGACGCGTGGTGCGCTGAAATACGTCCAAGGTCCGGGAAATGCCATTTTTCGTGAAGTATGGGTCGGTGGTGCTGAGCACCAAATTGCGGTTGAATTTACTCGTATTGACTTCCACCGCTAAGTAATTGCCTGAGCCAAAAGCGTTCTCCTGGCGGATGCCAAAGCTCAAGGCCACTTTTTCTGCCGAAGAAAAACCAGCGCCCAAAGAAATGCTGCCTGTCGGCTTTTCGGCCACCGTGAACAAGAGATCCACCTGGTCAGGTGCTCCTGGCACCTCCACCGTTTCAACGTTCACTTGCGTGAAATAACCCAGGCGGTCAACCCGATCTCGAGACAAGCGAATTTTGTCGCCGTCGTACCAAGCCGCTTCAAGCTGACGAAACTCGCGGCGGATGACCTCGTCGCGGGTACGGTCGTTGCCCGCCACCTGAATGCGGCGCACATAAGCACGGCGCGAAGGCTCGGCCTGCAGCACAAACTGCACCCGGTTGTTGCGCCGGTCAATTTGGGGCTTGGCCTCTACACGGGCAAAGGCAAAGCCGAATTTGCCGAAATAATCGGTGAAGGCTTTGGTGGTTTCGGCCACGGTCTCGGCGTTGTAGGGCTTGCCCACAGCGATCTTGACCAAGGCCTTGAACTCGTCGTCCCGGTTCAGGTAGTTGCCCTCCAGCTTGACGCCGGAGATCACAAAGCGCTCACCCTCGGTGATGTTGATGGTGATCGCCATGTCCTGCTTGTTGGGCGACATGGCCACTTGGGTGGATTCAATCCGAAACTCCAAGAAACCCTGCGACAGGTAAAAGGAGCGCAAGGCTTCCAGATCAGCGTTCAACTTGGTGCGCGAATACCGGTCGGACTTGGTGTACCAACTCATCCAGCCGCCTGTGCCCAGATTGAACTGATCGCGCAAAGTGTCGTCAGTGAAAGCCTGATTGCCCACAATGTCGATCTGCGTGATTTTGGCTGGCCCCCCCTCCATGATGGTGAATGTCAGATTCACCCGATTGCGATCGATGGGGGTCGCGGTGGATACCACCTCGGCACCATAAAGGCTGCGGCTGATGTACTGGCGCTTGAGTTCTTGCTCGGCCTTGTCGGCCAAAGCCTTGTCAAAAGGCCGTCCTTCGGACAAGCCGACATCCTTCAAGGCTTTGACCAGCACATCCTTGTCAAACTCCTTGAGCCCGATGAACTCCACTGAGGCCACCGAAGGGCGCTCTTGCACCACCACAACCAACACATCACCCTGAGTTTCAAGGCGCACATCCTTGAACAAGCCCAAGGCAAACAAGGCTCGAATGGCTGCAGCGCCCTTGTCGTCGGTGTAGCGGTCGCCCACTCGCAAAGGCAAGGATGCAAACACGGTGCCGGGCTCGATACGCTGCAAGCCCTCCACACGGATATCGCGCACCGTGAAAGGGTCGACCGCCCAAGCGGGCAAAGTGAGCATGGCACAAGCCAGGGCCTTCAAAGACAAGGGAAGAACTTGAGCGCGAAAATCAAGAAAATTCATGGTGCAATCGATCTAAAACCAAAGCCATTTTCAGATTTGAAAATCAGGCTTTGAAAAACCGGACCCCAACAAAGTGTCAGAGGAATTTGAGGCTGGCTGCCCGGCTGGGTTCTGTGATTTGGCTAGCTGAGAAGAACGAACCAAAAGCAACAAAAGATAATACATCAGGTCCGGGGCATGGAAACCACCGCACAAAACTCCTGCGTTTGTATTTTCACATCAAGCAAGTCAGGTTGCGCTCAGCCTCTTGACGACTGCGCACGTCCAGGGCCAACAAATCGTCCAAGCACTCAGGTGGCGTACACACCAAACTGTCAAGGGTGGCGCGGTTGAGCTCATGGATCTGGTCAAATCGGATGCGCTTGTTCAGGAAGGCCTCCACAGCCACTTCGTTGGCCGCGTTCAGTATGGCGCAACTGCCCGGTGCACCACGCAAGGTTTCCCAAGCCAGGCGCAAACCGGGAAAACGCAGCACATGCTCGGGCTCATCCATGGCCTCAAAGGTCATGGCGGCCAGTGCGTGAAAGTCCAGCGCTGCAGCGCCCGATTCGATGCGCTCTGGCCAACTCAGGCCATAGGCGATGGGCACGCGCATGTCGGGCGTACCCAGTTGCGCCACCACCGAATGGTCGCGGTATTGCACCATGGAGTGGATGACGCTTTGCGGGTGAATGACCACCTCCAGCTGATCAGGCAGAAGGCCAAACAAATAACGCGCCTCGATCACCTCCAGGGCCTTGTTCATCATCGTGGCCGAGTCCACGGAGATTTTTCGACCCATCACCCAATTGGGATGTGCACAAGCCTGCTCGGGTGTGACATCCCTCAAGGTACGTGGATCGCGGGTGCGAAATGGACCGCCGGAGGCCGTGAGGATGATTTTTTGAACACGCCGCTGCCAGCTCGATGCGTCCTCGGGCAAGGATTGGAAAATCGCCGAATGCTCACTGTCGATCGGCAGCAGCAGTGCGCCGCCCTCTCGCACAGCTCGCATGAAAACATCGCCGCCCACGACCAAGGCTTCTTTATTGGCCAACATCAGGCGTTTACCTGCGCGGGCTGCAGCGATGCAAGGCGACAAACCCGCCGCGCCCACAATCGCAGCCATCACGGCATCCACCTGCGGGGCTGAGGCTACTTCGTCCAATGCCGCTGCGCCCCAAAGCACTTGAACAGGCAGACCTTCAGCCTGCACCCTCTCGGCCAGTTTCCGTCCCGCCAACTCCTGCACCATCACGGCCACTTCGGGTTTGAATCGGGCACACTGAGAAAGCATCAGATCCACTTGACTGGAGGCCGTCAGAGCGTGGATTCGGTACTGTGAAGGGTGGCGACTGAGCACATCCAGCGTGCTGGTACCAATGGAGCCCGTAGAGCCCAAAATCGTGATGCACTGTTGTTTGTTCATGACCGAAGTCTCCACATCAAATCCAGGCCACCAGCATCATGGCCAAGGGCAAAGTCGGCAACAAGGCGTCCACCCGGTCAAGCACACCGCCATGGCCTGGCAAAAGGCCCGAGCTGTCCTTCATGCCCGCACTGCGTTTGACCAGTGACTCCACCAAATCACCCACCACACTCATGGCCGACATCAAAAGCAATGCCGGCACAGCAACTCCTGCGCCTCGCTCCCACAACAGGGTGTAAAAACTGGCTGAGCTGGGGCCCTGAGTTTGATCAAAGACCGTCCAGAGCCAAGACACGCAAAAGACACCCAGAATGCCGCCCAGCACACCCTCCCAACTTTTGCCGGGACTGATGGCTGGGGCCAGCTTGACGGCAAAAATCCGCCCCCCGAAGCCTCGGCCAAAGAAATAGGCAAAAACATCAGCCGCCCAAACCAGGACCAGAACAGACAGCAGAAAATTCACGCCCCGCTGATGGGCTTGTGCCAAAGCCAACCATGCCAAGGAGAGCAAACACAGGCCAGCCCACCAACGCAATGAACGCGGCCAATGGGCCCATCCAGCGACGCCACGCTGGATCATCCAGGCCCCCAACAAAACCCACATGGCACCGGCCACGAGCCACAGCTGGGGCGGCGTCGATTGGAGCCAACCTGCCCAGGTGGACAGGGCACAGGAGATAACACAAAGAAGGCCTCCCAACCACGCCTGCACAGGCCCCACGCCGTTGAGACGCCCCCACTCCCAAGCCCCAGCGGCAATCAGCACCATCGTCAGTACCATGAAGGGCCAAGCATGGGTCGCAAACAAGGCGGGCAGCAACAAGGCCAGCAGGACCAAGGCGGTAATAACGCGTTGTTTGAGCAAGGGTTCTCCCCAAAAAAACCGCCAAGAAAAAAAGGCCGCCAAATCAGCGGCCCATCAAGCCGTGCTGAGCCACGGCACCAAATTCATGCTCAAACCGCCATGATTTCTTGTTCTTTGGCAGTCACCAACTGGTCAATTTCGGTCATGCGCTTGTCAGTTAGTTTCTGGACATCAGCCTCGGCACGCTTTTGATCGTCCTCTGACGCTTCCTTGTCTTTGACCAATTTCTTCACCGATTCGTTGGCATCCCGGCGCAAATTGCGGATCGCGATTTTGCCGTTTTCGCCCTCGGTTCGGGCCAGTTTGGTCATTTCCTTGCGGCGCTCTTCGCTCATGGGCGGCATGGGCACTCGGATCAAGTCGCCCATGGAAGCGGGATTCAGGCCCAGCTCGCTTTCGCGAATGGCTTTTTCGATCTTGGCGCCCATGCCTTTTTCCCAAGGCTGCACGCTGATGGTGCGAGAGTCCATCAAGGACACGTTGGCCACTTGGGACAAAGGCACCATGGAGCCGTAGTAATCGACATGGATGGTGTCGAGCAACGCCGGATTCGCACGCCCGGTGCGAATCTTGGTCAAGTTGTTCTTGAATGCCGCCATGGATTGCTCCATTTTGGTCTCGGCTGTTTTCTTGATGTCTGCAATGGTCATGGGGTTCTCCTCGTCAGAACGGGCTCATGCATAAACCAGGGTGCCTTCGTCCTCACCCAGCACCACGCGCTTCAAAGCGCCGTTCTTGATGATCGAAAACACCTTGATCGGCAACTTCTGGTCACGGCACAAAGCAAAAGCCGTGGCGTCCATGATGCCCAAATTGCGCGAAATGGCCTCGTCGAAGCTGATTTCGCTGTATCGTGTGGCAGTGGGGTCTTTTTTCGGATCGGCCGTGTACACACCATCGACCTTGGTCGCCTTGAGCACCATCTCGGCCCCGATCTCGGCACCGCGCAAAGCAGCGGCCGTGTCGGTGGTGAAAAACGGATTGCCGGTGCCCGCCGCAAACACCACCACCTTGCCCTCTTCGAGGTACTGCAAGGCCTTGGGGCGCACATAGGGCTCGACCACCTGGTCGATGCCGATGGCCGACATCACTCGCGCGGTCAATCCAGCCTTGTCCAAGGCATCGGCCAAGGCCAAAGAGTTCATCACCGTGGCCAGCATGCCCATGTAATCGGCAGTAGCACGGTCCATGCCCACAGCACCCCCCGCCACACCGCGGAAAATGTTACCCCCGCCAATGACCACAGCGACCTGAACGCCCATGCGGTTGATCTCGGCGATTTCTTGAGCCATGCGCACGATGGTGGCGCGGTTGATGCCAAAGGCATCGTCGCCCATCAAGGCCTCGCCCGACAGCTTGAGCAAAATGCGCTTATAGGCTGGCTTGGCTAAAGACATGAAGGGCTCCTTGGGGTTCAATGTGGACGATGGGTTGGCAAATCGACAGAGGCGCGAACTCAGGCTGCGCCTTGAGCGGCAGCCACCTGGGCAGCCACTTCGGCGGCGAAGTCATCCACCTTCTTCTCAATGCCTTCGCCAACCACATACAAGGTGAACGCACTGACGGTGGTGCCAGCGGCCTTGAGCATTTGCTCGACAGTTTGCTTGTCGTTCTTAACGAAGGACTGGTTGAACAAAGACACTTCTTTCAGGTACTTCTGGACCGAGCCTTCAACCATCTTGGTGGCAATGTCGGCAGGCTTGCCAGACTCGGCTGCTTTGGCTGCCGCGACCGAGCGCTCTTTTTCGATCAACTCGGCGGGCACTTCAGCGCTGGTCAAAGACACAGGCTTCATGGCGGCAACGTGCATGGCCACATCTTTGGCTGCGGTTTCGTCACCTTGGTACTCGACCAACACGCCGATGCGGGTGCCGTGCAAGTAATTGGCGATCTTGGCTGCGCCAGCAGCACGCTTGAAACGGCGGAAGCTCATGTTCTCGCCGATTTTGCCGATCAGGCCTTTGCGCACTTCTTCCAATGTAGGGCCGAAACCGTCTTGGCTATAAGGCAACTCGCCCAAAGCAGCGATGTCGGCAGGATTGTGTTCAGCCACCAGCTTGGCAGCGGCGTTGGCCAAAGCCAGGAAACTGTCGTTCTTGGTCACGAAGTCGGTTTCGCAGTTGACTTCGATCATGGCGCCTGTGGTGCCGTTCACGAAACTGGTCACCACGCCTTCGGCGGTCACGCGCGAAGCGGCCTTGCCAGCCTTCGTGCCCAGCTTGACGCGCAACAACTCTTCAGCTTTGGCCATATCGCCCTCGGCTTCGGTCAGTGCTTTTTTGCACTCCATCATGGGAGCGTCGGTTTTTGCGCGCAGTTCTGCGACCATGCTTGCGGTAATTGCAGCCATTTGATTTCTCCGTATTCAGTCTAAAAGTCAAATTAAAAAAAAGGGGCCAAGAAGCCCCTTTCGTCGAGTCTCAGGAACTCAGGCAGAAGCGTTGGCTTCTTCGACAAATTCGTCAGCGCCTTCAGTCACAGCCTTGACCACATCGTTGACCGCATTGGCACGGCCTTCGATGATGGCGTCAGCGATGCCACGGGCGTACAAAGCCACGGCCTTGGCCGAGTCGTCGTTACCGGGGATGATGTAATCGATGCCTTCGGGCGAGTGGTTGGAGTCCACCACACCGATCAATGGGATGCCCAATTTCTTGGCTTCCGAGATGGCGATCTTGTGGTAGCCGACGTCGATCACGAAGATCGCGTCAGGCAAAGCAGCCATGTCCTGGATGCCACCAATGTCTTTTTCGAGTTTTTCCATCTCGCGCTTGAACATCAGCTGTTCTTTTTTGCTTAAGGCTTCGAGGCCGACTTCTTGCTGGGCCTTCATGTCCTTCAGACGCTTGATCGAGGTCTTGACGGTTTTGAAGTTGGTCAGCATGCCGCCCAACCAGCGCTGGTCGACAAAAGGCACGCCAGCACGCTGGGCTTCGGCAGCCACGAGTTCACGGGCTTGGCGCTTGGTGCCGACCATCAAGATGTTGCCGCGGTTGGCAGACAACTGCTTGGCGAACTTGATCGCGTCCTGGAACATCGGCAGCGATTTTTCCAGGTTGATGATATGAATTTTGTTGCGGTGGCCAAAGATGAATGGGGCCATCTTGGGGTTCCAGAAGCGGGTTTGGTGACCAAAGTGGACACCGGCTTCCAGCATTTCGCGCATGGTAACGGACATAAAAATACTCCAAAGGTTGGGTCTAAAATCCAGTCCACCGATCGCACACAGCCTGTAAAACACTGGGCGCAACACCTTGTTGGGACGGATTCGCGGTTGAGCTTTGCTTGACTTGGGTCACAACTTGAAGTCATGGTGAACATGACACTCACAAGACAGCACCCGGGCTCTGCAAAGCCTTAGGATTATAGCATCCTGACCCACCCGAAAGTGCTCTGACCCATGAAAGCTGACCTGATCGCCACCCGGCAAGCCATCCGGGCTGGAACTACCACCACCCAAGCCGCCGCTGAGGCTTGCCTGGCCGTAGCGCAAAGTCCAACCTGCACGCACGCATTCATTCAACTCATGCCTGAAGCGCTGCAACACACTGCAGGCCAGCCCCAAGTGAGCCAAAGCCCTCTCGCGGGCCTCGCGGTGTCCATCAAGGACCTGTTTGATGTCAAGGGGCAGATCACACAAGCCGGCTCGATCGTTCTGAAAAACCAGCCACCGGCTGAAGCGGACTGCCTGGCCGTGGCGCGTTTGCGGGCCGCAGGCGCGGGCCTGATCGGGCGCACGAACATGGTTGAATTCGCCTTTTCTGGCGTGGGAACCAACCCCCACTACGGCACCCCCGCCGCCTGGGACGGGCTGTACAACCAAGCCGCCGGCTCTACCGATCAGCCCCATGCGCCCGGCGGCTCCAGCTCGGGTGCGGCGGTGTCGGTGGCCACCGGCGCTGCCTTCATCGGCCTGGGCTCGGACACGGGCGGCTCTATCCGGGTGCCTGCAGCGTTAAACGGCATCGTGGGCTTCAAAAACACCGCCCGCCTGGTGCCCACCCAAGGCGCCCTGCCCTTGTCCACCACGCTCGACACCGTCTGCGCCATGACGCGCACCGTGCGCGACGCGATTTTGGCCCACGAAGTGCTGTCGGCCAGACAAGTGCCCCGTGGGCAGCGGCCCCTGTCCGGCTACCGCTTGGCGGTGGTCACGAGCTTGATGCAAGACGGCATGGACGCGACCGTGACGCAGGCTTTCGAGCGCAGCCTGCAGATCCTGCGCTCTGCGGGGGCGCGCATCGACGAGATCGCCCTGACCGAGTTGAACGAATTGGCCCCGATGATGAGCACAGGCGGCTTCAGCCCAGCCGAGGGCTATGCTTGGCACCGCGAGTTGCTGGACCAAGAAAGTGAACACTATGACCCACGCGTTCTGCAGCGCCTGATGCGCGGCTCGGGCATGAAAGCCCACGAATACATGGATTTGGTGCAGGCTCGTCGTCAATGGATTCGCCGCGTGGAAGCTGCACTGGTGGGTTACGACGCCGTGCTCTCGCCTACAACCCCCATCACTGCCCCCAAGATCAGCGCCGTGGCGCCGGGGGCTGAACGCGATGCCGAATTCTTCCGTGTCAACGGCTTGCTGCTGCGCAACACCAGCGCGGTGAATACACTTGACGGCTGCGGCATCTCGCTGCCCTGTCATTCGCCGGGAGATTTGCCCGTCGGCATGATGGCTTGGCACGCGGCCATGCACGACGACACCATTTTGCAACTGGCCTTGCTGCTCGAACCCTTGTTGCAACAGCACTGACCCCATGCAAAGACTCAGCTGCTCACACGCCTGGCCCATTCTGGGGGCCGCGCAGGTGCGGCAGCTGGAGCCACTGCTCCAGGCCCTCAGCCCCACCCCCTTGATGCAAAGCGCGGGTCTGGCCTGCGCCCGACTGGCCTTGGCCGTGGCACCCCATGCAAGGCGCATCTGGATCGCAGCAGGTCCGGGTAACAACGGCGGCGACGGCATGGAGGCTGCTTTGCACCTGCACCAATGGGGCAAAGAAGTGGTCGTCAGCCTGATCGCCTCACCGGGTCCCGGCCCGGCGGATGCACAAGTGGCCTTGCAACGGGCACAGCTGGCGGGCGTGCGCATTCAATACAGCGTGCCCACCCATTGGCTGGAACAAATGGGCCCGCAGGATCTGTGCATCGATGCCCTTCTGGGCATTGGCGCCACACGGCCCTTGAGCGCTGATTTACGGGCCTGCGTTGAGGCCATGAACAATTGCTTGGCAACGGTACTGGCCATCGACGTGCCTACTGGGCTCAACCCGCAATCGGGCCAGTGGTTGGGTGGTGAAGGCGGCAACAGCGGCGATGGCTTGTCCGTGCAGGCCGAACACACCCTGAGTCTCATCGCGGTCCAAGCCGGTCTGCTCATGGGGCAGGGTCGAGACGCCAGCGGTCAAATTTGGCTCGAAGACCTGGGCTCCCACGCCCAACAGCAAAGCGTCCCGCCCCTGGCCTGGCTCAATGCCCCCTACACATCGACCCCCAAACCCCATGCCAGTCACAAAGGCAGCCACGGCGATGTGGCGGTGATTGGCGGCGAAAGCATGGCCGTCAACGGCATGGGCATGACTGGCGCGGCCATTTTGGCGGCCACAGCCGCCTTGCACGCGGGTGCGGGCCGTGTCATTTTGAGCCTGCTGTCTGGCCAAACCAATGAGAACGCACCACCCGATCTGATGCAACGCGAATTCAAGCGGCTGGCGCTTGAAAATCTGCTTGTGGTGTGCGGCTGTGGTGGTGGCAGCGCTGTTCAAGAAGTTTTGCCTGAGGTGCTCAGGCGAAGTGCCCAACTGGTGCTCGACGCCGATGGCCTCAATGCCGTGGCGAACGACAGCTCATTGCAAGCCGCACTGCGCCAACGGGCTACGTTGCAAACGGCTTCGCAGCCCACTGCCATCACACCCCACCCACTGGAAGCGGCCAGGCTGCTCGGCTGCAACACGGCTCAAGTGCAAAACGACCGCTTGAAAGCAGCACAAGAACTGGCCGATCGCTTCCAATGCTGCGTGGTCCTGAAGGGTTCGGGCACCGTGATCGCCGCGCCCAATCAGAAGCCAAGGATCAACATCACGGGCAATGGCCGCCTGGCCATTGGCGGCACAGGCGATGTGCTGGCCGGGCTGGTGGGCGCACGCATGGCACAGGGCCTGAGCGCATTCGATGCAGCCTGCGCGGCGGTGGCACAACACGGCCAAGTGGCCGATGACTGGCCGCCAAGCGAGGCACTCACCGCCAGCCGGCTGGCGCATCGGCTGGTCTGAAGGGCCTGAAAGGCAAACGCTGGCCACAACAGTATCAACGCCGGGACTTGGTGGTCCTCGAGACTTTTTTCTTAGCGGCCGCTTTTTTCACCGAAGCCTTGAGGGCCTGGATGGGTGAGCGGTTTCGCTCAGCATCGGCCATGCGGCGATCTTGAGCGCCGCGCTTCTTGTCGCGCCTGCCTTCGGCAGGCGCCGAAACGCCTTTTTCTCGCATGGCACGCGGCACCAAGTCTTCGCCCGGTGTCACCAACCGGAAGTCGATCTTGCGCCCGTCCAGGTCAACCCGGCTGACTTGCACCTGCACCCGGCTGCCAATGGCGTAGCGGATGCCGGTGCGTTCGCCGCGCAATTCCTGGCGCAATTCATCAAAGCGGTAATACTCACCCCCCAACTCGGTGATGTGCACCAAACCCTCAACATACAAGGTGTCCAAAGTCACAAAGATGCCAAAGCTGGTGGCCGCTGACACCACGCCGCTGTACTCCTCGCCCAAATGTTCGCGCATGTATTTGCACTTGAGCCAAGCTTCCACATCGCGGCTGGCCTCGTCGGCGCGGCGCTCGTTGGCGCTGCAGTGCAGGCCCGCAGCCTCCCAGGCACGTTGGTCAGCGGCCGACATGCGCACCCGAGGTGCGGACGACTCGGGCGTATCGCCCTTGGCCGCACGACTTTTTTCCAGCCGCTTGCTCAACTTGGCATGCGCTTCGCCGGGCACAGGCAAGCTGGGCAACGTGTATTTGCGCTCCAGCAAAATGGCTTTGATCACCCGGTGCACCAGCAAATCCGGGTAGCGCCGAATGGGGCTGGTGAAGTGGGTGTAAGCCTCATAGGCCAACCCAAAGTGCCCGCTGTTCACGGGCGTATAAATGGCCTGCTGCATCGAGCGCAACAGCATGGTGTGGATCTGCTGGGCGTCCGGCCGGTCCTTGGTTGCGAGCGCAATCTTCTGGAACTCGCTGGTATGCGGATCATCGCTGATGCTCATCCCCAAACCCAGCGCCTTGAGGTAGTTGCGCAGGATGTCTTTTTTCTCGGCCGTCGGGCCTTCGTGCACGCGGAACAAGCCCGGGTGCTTGCCTTGCTGGATGAAGTCAGCGCTGCAGACGTTGGCCGCCAGCATGGCTTCTTCAATCAATCGGTGCGCTTCGTTGCGCACGCGCGGCACGATCTTTTCAATGCGGCCGCTTTCATCGCACACGATCTGGGTTTCGGTGGTTTCAAAGTCCACTGCACCGCGTACCGCACGCGAAGCCAGCAAAGCCTTGTACACATCCTGCAGATTCATCAGGTCGGTCACACGCGCTTTGCGCTTAGCCGCTTCTGGACCACGCGTGTTCGCCAAAATCGCCGCCACTTCGGTGTAAGTGAAGCGCGCATGGCTGTGCATCACCGCTGGGTAAAATTGATAGGCTTGCACATCGCCCTTGGCGTTGACCAGCATGTCACACACCATGCACAAACGGTCCACATCCGGGTTGAGCGAACACAGGCCATTCGACAACTTTTCGGGCAACATGGGGATGACGCGGCGCGGGAAATACACACTGGTGGCGCGGTCATAGGCGTCAATGTCTATGGCGCTGCCACTTTGTACATAGTGGCTCACGTCGGCAATGGCCACCAGCAAACGCCAGCCCTTGCCACGACCCACCTTGGCCGGTTCGCAATAGACCGCATCGTCAAAGTCGCGGGCATCTTCGCCGTCGATCGTGACCAAGGGCACATCGCGCAGATCCACTCGGTCCTTGCGGTCCTTGGCCAGCACCTTGTCAGGCAAGCCCTTGGCCTGCTCCAGGCAGCCTGCAGAAAACTCGTGTGGCACGCTGTACTTGCGCACGGCAATCTCGATTTCCATGCCCGGGTCGTCGATCTCACCCAATACTTCTTTGACGCGGCCCACGGGCTGTCCGAACAAAGCGGGGGGCTCGGTCAACTCGACCACCACAACCTGACCCGGCTTGGCCGTACCTGTCGCCCCTTTGGGAATCATCACGTCCTGGCCATAGCGCTTGTCTTCGGGCGCCACCAACCACAGACCAGCCTCGTGCAGCAAACGGCCGATGATGGGCTGCTCGGGGCGCTCAACGATCTCGACAATGCGGCCTTCGGGTCGGCCCTTGCGGTCTTGACGAACGATGCGAACCTTGACCCGGTCCTTGTGCAACACAGCACGCATCTCGTTGGAAGACAAGTAAATATCAGCCTGCCCATCGTCGCGGGTCAAAAAGCCATGACCGTCGCGGTGACCTTGCACCTGACCTTCGATTTCATCCAGCATCCCGCTGGTTGGAGCTACTTTTTTAATATACAATCCTTGGATTCCTGAGAGGCCCAGATGGCGGAATTGGTAGACGCACTAGTTTCAGGTACTAGCGAGTAACATCGTGGAGGTTCGAGTCCTCTTCTGGGCACCATCTTAAACAAACAAAACCTCGAAAAAGCCGATGATCTGAAGTCATCGGCTTTTTTGTTGGAAAGCTCACCCAACTCCGTCAAAAATATCGCGTATTCCGACCAACTCTCCAGAAGTAGCACCATGCATGCCTTATAATCAGAGGCTTCCTGAGATGCCCAGATGGCGGAATTGGTAGACGCACTAGTTTCAGGTACTAGCGAGTAACATCGTGGAGGTTCGAGTCCTCTTCTGGGCACCAAACTCTTTGCGTGTGATTGGTTCAAAACACAAAAAGCCGCTGTTTCATCCGCGGCTTTTTTGTTGCCTGAAACACATCTCCTAGCGCGCAAGAAGTCTGGGGCACTCGCCAAGTTCAGTACGCGGCGCAATCGCGCCACTCGGGCTCTTGCAAACGGCGCACCGCTCAGCCTCAAACCGGCATCCCCACAAGATCATGGCCTTCAACGGCCACGATGCGCGCACGCGTGAACTCGCCCACTTTGAGGGTCTTGCTCAACTTCTCGGGCGGCAACAATCGCACCACGCCATCGATTTCAGGCGCATCACCAAAGCTGCGCCCCACGCCGCCGCGTCTGCCCATGGCAGGAGCAGAATCGACCAAAACCTGCATGCTCGAGCCCACGCGCAGGTGCAGCCGCGCAATCGATACCTCTTCGGCTACCGCCATGAAACGGGCGCGGCGCTCTTCGCGCAGTGCCTCAGGCAACATGCCAGGCAAATCGTTGGCCGTGGCGCCTTTGACCGGGCTGTAGGCAAAGCAACCGGCGCGATCAATCTGCGCTTCGCGCAAAAAGCCCAGCAGGTGCTCGAACTCTTCTTCGGTCTCGCCCGGAAAACCGGCAATGAAGGTGCTGCGAATCACCAACTCGGGGCACAGTTCGCGCCAACGTTGGATTCGCTCTAAATTTCTCTCTCCGCTGGCCGGGCGCTTCATGCGGCGCAGCACATCGGGGTGGCTGTGCTGAAAAGGCACATCCAAATAAGGCAGCACCAAACCTTGCGCCATCAGAGGAATGATGTCGTCCACACTCGGGTAGGGGTAAACATAGTGCAATCGCACCCAAGCGCCGTGTTCGCGGGCCATCTCACCCAGCGTCTGCACCAGCTCCAGCATGCGTGTTTTGACCGGCTTGCCATCCCAAAAACCCGTGCGGTATTTCACATCCACACCATAGGCAGAGGTGTCTTGGCTGATGACCAGCAGCTCTTTCACACCGCCTGCAAACAAGGCTTTGGCTTCTTTAAGCACATCGCCAATCGGGCGAGAGACCAAGTCGCCCCGCATGGACGGGATGATGCAAAAGGTGCAGCGGTGGTTGCAGCCTTCGCTGATTTTCAAATACGCATAGTGGCGCGGCGTGAGCTTGAGGCCCGCTTCGCCAAAACCACCGGGCACCAAGTCCAAAAACGGGTCATGTGGCTTGGGCAGGTGGGTATGCACCGCGTCCATCACCTCTTGCGTGGCATGGGGCCCTGTCACGGCGAGCACGCTGGGGTGCATTTCGCGCACCATGTTGCCGCCGCCCTCGCCTGTTTTGGCACCCAAGCAACCGGTCACAATCACTTTGCCGTTCTCGTTGAGAGCTTCGGCAATCGTCTCCAAGCTTTCCTTGATGGCTTCGTCGATGAAGCCACAGGTGTTCACGATGACCAGGTCAGCGCCTTCAAAAGTTTTGGAGGTTTGGTAACCCTCGGCGCTCAATTGGGTCAGAATCAGCTCTGAATCGGTCAGCGCCTTCGGACAGCCCAAGCTGACAAAACCCACTTTGGGGGCAAGCACGGAGGGGATAGCGGTCATTTCACTCATGCCGGTATTGTCCCCTCAAAAACGACCAGCCTGTGACAAAAGGGCATGTCAAGCCCATCAAGTCCTCAAACCCATCACGCCCAAGAGTTGTTCGGTGTTTTTCTGGATCTGCTTTTGCATCTGGTCCTGCATTTGGGCCACCAAGTTTTGCGAGGGGTTGGCCAGGCCAGAAAACATGTTGTGCATCAACGGGGTTTGCCACTGCATGAATTGCGCCCACACTTCCGGGCTCAGAGCCGGGCTGGACTCGCCCAGCTTGCTTTGCCAGTCCATGAACGACTGGACATGGCTTTCCAAATAGGATCCCATATGGCCCTGCATGGCATGGCCATAAAACCGGATGATGTTGGACAACACCGCCTCGCTGAACATGGGCACGCCGGCAGATTCCTCTTCCAAAATGATCTGCAGCAAAATGGAACGGGTCAGGTCTTCGCCGGTTTTGGCGTCCAGCACCACCATAGGTGATGCCACCATGACCAGCTTCTTGATCTCGGCCAGCGTCACGTAGGTGGAGGTTTGCGTATCGTACAAGCGCCGGTTGGGGTACTTTTTAATAGTCCGCACGGCACCGGGCACAGACTTTCGGGCAGTGGCCTCGGCTGAGGTCGATTTGACTGGAGACTTGGCTGGGGATTTGGCCGGCAAGGAAAACTCCTGATGGGGCACTGCAATTGAAAAATCTGCTGCAATGCAACATTCTAGGCAAACACCCCGGCACATACAGCCTTGGTTTACCCTGAGCCCACGCAGACGGCTTGACTGCAACCTACGCGCTTTTTTGTTGCCAACTGTCCCGATTCAACCTCTTTACCTGCGAAAATACACAGCTATGTTTACCGGAATCATCACCGGCGTGGGGCGAATCGTCGCCATCCACGACCTGGGTCGCTCTTTACTCCACGGCAAGCGCCTCACCATCGAGGCCCCTGCCGGGTACCTTGACGACGTGGGTCTGGGCGACAGCATCGCCCTGAACGGCGCTTGCATGACCGTTACCACCTTCAGCCCCCAGACTCGTCATTTCACGATCGACATCTCTGCCGAATCGCTGGACAAGACCAGCGGCCTGGACCAAGAAGGCACCGTCAACCTCGAAAAAGCACTGCGCGCCAACGACCGCCTGGGCGGACACATCGTGTCTGGTCATGTGGACGGCGTGGGCCATATCAGCCATTTCGAGCAAATCGGTGAGAGCTGGGAATTGCGCGTCATGGCACCGCTCACACTGGCCAAATACCTCGCCTACAAAGGGTCCATCACCGTCAACGGCGTGAGCCTCACGGTCAACCGCGTGGCCGATCAGGTCGATGGCTGCGAGATCAGCATCAACCTGATCCCCCACACCGTCGACAACACCGCCTTGGGCAGCCTCAAAGCGGGCAACCGGGTCAACCTCGAAATCGACACTGTGGCCCGATATGTTGAGCGTATGCTCAGCGCAGGCCTGACCCAGAAAGACACCGCATGAACGCCCCCGAGAAACTGACCCCTGTGGCGATTTCGCCCGTCGAAGAGATCGTGGCCGAGATGAAAGCCGGTCGAATTGTGATCCTGGTCGATGAAGAAGACCGCGAGAACGAAGGCGATCTGGTTTTGGCGTCCGACCACGTCACGCCTGAAGCCATCAATTTTATGGCCCGCTTTGGCCGTGGCCTGATTTGCCTGACGCTTACCCGCGAGCGCTGCGAATTCCTGAAGCTCCCGCCCATGGCAGCGCGCAACGGTACTTTTTACAGCACGGCGTTTACCGTGTCGATCGAAGCCGCCGAAGGCGTGACCACCGGCATCTCCGCCGCTGACCGCTCGCGCACCGTACAAGTGGCCGTGGCACGCAACACACAGCCCACCGACCTGGTGCAACCCGGTCACATCTTTCCGCTGCAAGCGGTGGATGGCGGTGTGCTCATGCGCGCAGGCCACACCGAAGCCGGTTGCGATTTGGCCGCCATGGCCGGCTGCTCACCGTCATCGGTGATCTGCGAGATCATGAAAGACGACGGCACCATGGCCCGCCTGCCGGACTTGCAAATCTTCGCGGCCGAGCACGGTCTCAAAATCGGCACGATTGCCGACTTGATCGAGCACCGCAGCCGAAATGAGTCACTGGTGGAACCCATTGGCAGCCGCCCACTTCAAACTGCGCACGGCGAGTTCATCGCCCACGCTTTCCGTGACCAAACCAACCAAGCTGTGCACCTTGCCTTGGTCAAGGGCGAGTGGACGCCTGAGACCGAGGTGGCGGTGCGCGTGCACGAGCCCCTGTCGGTGCTTGACGCTCTGGAAGTCAAGCGCGCCATGCACTCCTGGAGTCTGGACACCAGCTTGCAGTACATCAACGCCCAAGGCTGCGGCGTGGCCGTTCTGCTCAACTGCGGTGAATCGGCCGACCAGCTGCTGGCCCAGTTTGAAGGCCGCGCCCGCTCGGCCCAAGCACCTGAGCGCGGGAAGATGGACTTGCGCACCTACGGCGTGGGCGCGCAAATCCTGCGCGAATGCGGCGTGCTCAAAATGAAACTCATGGGCCAACCCCGCCGCATGCCCAGCATGACCGGCTACGGCCTCGAAATCACCGCTTACATCCCCAAGGACTAAACATGCAAGACGCCAACAAGGGCCAGACCGAAGAACTCGACGGTCAATTTTTGCACATCGGCATCGTGCAGGCGCGTTTCAACGAAGACATCACCAACGCCTTGGCCAAAGCCTGCATCGAAGAGCTCGAAGCCCTGGGCGTGAGCAGCATCGACCATGTCATGGTGCCCGGCGCCTTGGAAGTGCCCGTGGCCCTTCAAGCCATGGCCGAGCGGGCCGAATACGACGCGCTCATCGCTCTAGGTTGCATCATCCGTGGAGAAACATATCACTTTGAATTGGTGGCCAACGAATCGGGGGCGGGTGTCAGCCGTGTGTCGCTCGACTACAACTTGCCCATTGCCAACGCCATTTTGACCACAGAAAATCTGGCGCAAGCCATCGTCCGGCAGACTGAAAAAGGACGCGACGCGGCCCGCGTGGCGGTCGAGATGGCCTGCATCATGGATGACCTGTCTGCCGATCTGGCCGAAGAGTTTGACGACGAAGAGAACATTTGATGAACGACCTGAACAGCACGCCAGAAGCGGCAAGCACCCCGCCCGCCGCCGCAGGCACGCGCAAGTCGTCTGCCAAGCCTGCCCGCAGCCGTTCGCGCGAATTTGCGCTTCAGGCGCTGTACCAACACATTGTGGGCAAAAACGAAGCCTCGGACATCGACGTGTTCACCCGCGATCTGTCAGGATTTCACAAAGCCGACTCGGCGCACTACGACGCCCTGCTCTACGGCTGTACCGAACAAGCCCAGAGTTTGGATGCGCTCATCGCCCCCAAGCTCGACCGCAGTTTTGCCGAGATTTCGCCCATTGAGCGGGCCATCATGTGGATCGGCGTCTATGAAATGCAGCACTGCCTGGACGTTCCCTGGCGCGTGGTGCTCAACGAATGCATCGAGCTGGCCAAAGACTTTGGCGGCACCGACGGTCACAAGTATGTGAACGCCGTGCTCAACGGTCTGGCCCCCGAATTGCGAAGCGCCGAAGTGCAAGCCGACCGCCAGTCAGGCCGCGCCAAATAAGCCAGACACCATGCGCATCTCCGAGCGAGCCGAGAGGATCGAACCCTTTTGGGTGATGGAAGTGGCCAAGGCCGCTTCGAAAAAAGCCCGAGAGGTGGCACACACCGACCGACCCGTGGTGTTTTTGAACATTGGTGAGCCCGACTTCACCGCCCCATCCCGGGTCCAGCAAGTCGCCCAAGACATCATCACATCGGGCCAAACACAATACACCCCCGCACTGGGCCTGGACGCCCTGCGCCAAGCCATCAGCGGCTGGTACACCTCCCGCTTTGGCGTGCAAGTGCCCGCCAGCCGCATCGTGATCACCGCAGGGGCCTCGGCGGCTTTGCAATTGGCCTGCCTGGCGCTGATCGACCGGGGCGATGAAATCCTGATGCCCGACCCGAGCTACCCTTGCAATCGCCACTTTGTGAGCGCGGCTGAGGGCACGGCCGTGCTGGTGCCCACCACCGCCGAAGAACGCTTTCAGCTCAGCGCAGCCAAAGTGGCTGCGGCTTGGGGGCCCCAAACCCGGGGCGTCTTGTTGGCATCGCCCTCCAACCCCACGGGTACCTCGATTGACCCGGCCGAGCTGGCCCGTATCATCGACATCGTGCGCGATAAAAACGGCATCACTCTGATTGACGAGATTTACTTAGGCCTGAGCCACGACGACGCTTTTGGCCAGAGCGCCCTGGCCCTGGGCGAAGACGTCATCAGCATCAACAGTTTCAGCAAGTACTTCAATATGACCGGCTGGCGTCTGGGCTGGCTGGTGGTGCCCGAAACACTCGTGCCCGTGCTGGAACGCTTAGCGCAAAACTTGTTCATTTGTGCGAGCACCGTGGCGCAACAGGCCGCCCTGGCCTGTTTTGAACCAGCCAGCCTTGCCGAATACGAGCGGCGCCGCGCTGAATTCAAAGCGCGGCGAGACTACTTCATCCCGGCCCTGAACGATTTAGGTCTTACGGTGCCTGTCGCACCCGACGGTGCGTTTTACGCTTGGGCCGACTGCACAGCGGCATGCCAAAAACTGGGCCTCAAAGACAGCTGGGAATTTGCCTTTGCCGCACTCGAGCACGCCCATGTGGCCATCACGCCAGGACGCGACTTTGGCACCGACCAAACCGCCCGTTTTGTGCGCTTTTCCACCGCCAACTCGATGGCCGAATTGCAGACCGCCATCGCCCGCCTGAAAGCCTGGTTGCAGCCATGAACAGCGCCAGTCCGAAATCCAGCATTTTTCAGCATCCTGTCCGCATTTATTGGGAAGACACCGACGCGGGCGGCATCGTTTTTTATGCCAACTACCTCAAGTTTTTTGAGCGGGCTCGCACCGAATGGTTGCGGGCTTTGGGCTTTGGGCAACAGCTGCTGCGTGACGAGTCGGGCGGCATGTTTGTGGTGTCTGAGACCACAGTCAAATACCACTCGCCTGCTCGCCTGGACGACACTTTGGTCGTCACGGCCGAGTTGCAAACAGGCGGCAAAGCCAGCCTGACCATTGCCCAGCGCGCCTACTTGCGCACGCCCAACCAAAACGACCGATTGCTGGCCGAAGGCAGTATTCGCCTGGGCTGGGTCGACAGCACCACCTTGAAACCTGGCCGCATCCCGGCCCCTGTTCTGGAAGCCCTGAAATGAACCAAGACATGTCCATCGTCTCGCTCTTGCTCGAGGCCAGTTTTGTGGTTCAGTTGGTGGTGCTGATTTTGCTTGGCATCTCGGTGTCCAGCTGGGCTGCCATTGTGCGCAAGCTCACAGCGATCAAACGCATCAAAAGCCTGAACGAAGAATTTGAGCGCGTCTTCTGGTCGGGCACCAGCCTGAACGAGCTTTTCAACTCAGCCAGTCAAAACGCCAAGTTGTCCGGTCCCATGGAGCGGATTTTCGCCAGTGGCATGCGTGAGTATCAAAAACTTCGTGAGCGCCGCATCACCGACGCAGGCACCTTGCTCGACGGCGCACGCCGCGCCATGCGGGCGAGCTTCCAGCGCGAAATGGATGTTGCCGAATCCCAACTGGCCTTCTTGGCCTCGGTCGGCTCGATCTCACCTTATGTGGGCTTGTTTGGCACGGTGTGGGGCATCATGCACGCCTTCACCGGGCTGGCCAGCTTGCAGCAAGTCACACTGGCGGTGGTGGCTCCGGGCATCGCCGAAGCGCTGGTGGCCACTGCCATTGGCTTGTTTGCGGCCATTCCAGCGGTGCTCGCCTACAACCGCTTCTCACACGACGTGGACCGCATCGCCATCAAGCTGGAAACCTTCATCGAAGAGTTCTCCAACATCTTGCAACGCAGCTTGGGCTCGGCCAACTCGGCCAACTCGGCTTCGGGCCACTAAAAGGACCGCCATGCCCGCTCCTTCCTCCCGCGGCCGTGGACGCCGCACCATCTCCGAGATCAACATGGTGCCCTTCATCGACGTGATGCTGGTGCTGCTCATCATCTTCATGGTGACCGCCCCCATGATCACGCCCAGCATGGTCGACCTGCCCAGCGTGGGCAAAGCCGCCAAACAACCTGACCAAGTGGTTCAGGTGGTGATCCAGAAAGACGAACGGCTGGAGTTGGTGAGCAACGGCAAAACCGACAGCGCCAGCTTGGGCAGCGTTGCCGCCAGCGTCAAACGCCTGGTGGGCGACGGCACCAACACCGCCGTGGTGATCAGCGCCGACCGCAGCGTGAAATACGAAACCGTGGTCAAGGTCATGGACAGCCTGCAGCGCTCAGGCATCGCCCGTGTGGGCCTGTCGGTGCAACTGGCCCCTTGAAAAAACGTGCCGTGAGCGCCAAGCCCGCCCCCCACCTGGAGTTCGCGCCCCCAGCCCCGCAGGGCATGGGCGGCGCCTGGGGAGTGGCCGGTGCAGCCCACCTGGCCTTGTTCTTGGCCTTGGGTCTGGCCACGGCCTGGAAAACCCAGCCCCAAACCTTACAGGCTGAAGCCGAACTTTGGTCGGCCGTGCCGCAAGCAGCGGCCCCTGTATTGCAAGAAACCCCTCCGCCGCCGCCAGCACCCGAGCCACAACCCGAGCCAGCTGCGAAAACAAAGCCACCCCAGTCCGCCCCCGAACCCGAGCCCGACAACCACTTGCGTGAGGCGCAAATTGCGCTCGAAAAGAAAAAACTGGAAGACCAAAAAAAGAAAGAGGCGGCCGAACGCCAGCGCAAGGCGCTTGAAAAGAAGAAAAAAGAAACCGAAGAAAAAGCGGCGAAGGACAAAGCCGCCAAAGAAAAAGCACTCAAGGACAAGGCTGCACAGGAAAAAGCTGCACAGCAAAAGAAAGAACTGGACAAGAAAAAAGCCGCTGAAAAGGCCAAGGCCGACGAGAAAAAACGCCAGCAGGATCAAGCCCAAAAAGCCAAGCAGGACAAGGACGATGAGGCCCGCGCAGACGCCATGCGCCAGGAAAATCTGCAGCGCATGCAAGGCATGGCCGGTGCATCAGGTGGCCCGAACGCCACAGCCACAGCACTCAAATCATCGGGCCCATCGGCCAGTTATTCAGGCCGCTTGGTGGGCCGCATCAAACCCAACATCACCTACCCCGGCGACGTGGTCGGCAACCCGCGCGCCGAAGTAGAAGTGCGCGTGGCACCCGATGGCACCATCACCAGCCGCCGCATCGTGCAGTCCAGCGGCAACAAAGCCTGGGACGACGCTGTGCTGCGGGCCATCGACAAAACCGAAATTCTGCCCAAAGACAACGACGGTCGAGTTCCACCCTTCATTGTGTTGGGGTTCCGACCGCTGGATTGACAAAGAAAAATCGCCGCCATCTTCGCAAGCCTCAACGGCTTGCGCGCAGGGTGGCTTGAACCGCCCCGCTACACTATGGTGGCCCGGTGGTATCAAGCTTGGCCTTCAACTGACGATACACACAATGAATGACTTCCGTCGCGGGCCTGCTCACAGGCCCGAGCCACCGCTTTCCGAGACAAACAAGATGCTGAAAATTATCGGTATTTGCTTAGCCACTGCTGTGCTCGGTCTTCACTCAAATCTGGCCTTGGCCCAAGCGACGCCAGCCAAAGGGTGCTTTGTGGCCCATTTCAAGTCCTTGGCCTTGAAAACCCACAACCCAGAACTGCGTGCGGTTTTGGCAGAAAAGTGGTTGCAATTGAACACCCCCAGCTGCTCCAAGGCCCAGCTGTCCGCGCTTCAGGCCAACAGCCCCAGTTGGCTGGGCACCGCCTTGACGCAGGAAGCAGCCTCCATTTTGGAGGGCGCCATTGAAGCCAATATCGCCGGAAACCCTGAATTGATGGCGCGACTTTATGAATCCTCGGGCAAAGAAGTTCAAAGCGGCAGCGTGACCCTGACCAACCCGCCCGCCCGCGCCCCCGTGGTTCAACCCATGGCCAACAACGGTGTGATTGCGGGCAGTGCGAACTACGGCACCATTTCGGGCAATACCAACCTGAACCAAAACACGAACAACCTGAGCAATGCCAACAGCAACGGCAGTCCTGCCACCAGCAGCAGCAGCGGCGTCAATTCAAGAAACAACGCGATGGGTCAGGGCAGCGCAGCGGGCACCAACACTCAGGGCCGGCCTTTGGCTCCTCGTTGAAAGCCCAAACATTCAGGCTTGAATCGCTCGGCGTGTCCGAAAAGCGCCCACTCTGAAGGGCGCATCGGCACTTTGAACTCGGCCAGCGGCTGAGCCCACACCCGCTCAGCTTCAGTCGTACACAATCCGAGCCTGCCCTTGCTCGGCCTGAGCCATCCAGCTGGCCAAAGCTGCATCGGAGGGGAAAAATTTGGCGGCATCCCCCAGCGCCATCTCGGCGCGGGCGGCCAAGTCTTCGCTGCGCCGCTCCAGCACCAAGCGGACAGGCAAGCCACGCACCAGATCGCCTTGCTCGGTCTGCTCTCGTTGCGCCGGGAACTCGCGCACCATGCGGGCGATGTCGGGCGCACGGTTATTGACGGCCACGCGCAGGTATTTGCCAAAGCGGCAGCGGGCTGCGCCCAAATCCATGATCTGCTCTATCTTGAGGCGAAAACCTCCCGAGAAACGGTCGGCTTGGATCTTGGCCGTGACGATGATGAGCTCGTCGTCTTTGAGCAAATGCTTGGCCGAATGGATCAAGGATTCGTCGGCCGAGGCCTCCATCACGCCCGTTTTGTCGTCGAGCTTGAAGATCGCCACTTTGCCTCGCTGGCCGTTGATGATGCGCAGGTCGCTCACGATGCCTGCCAGCACCATGGATTCTCGGCTGTCAATCAGGTCGTCAATTTTGCGGCGAGCGAACTGGCGCACTTCACGCTCCACGGCATCAAACAAGTGGCCCGACAAGAAAAAGCCCACGGCTGTTTTTTCGAGCAGCAAGCGCTCCTTGATGCCCCAGGGCATGACCTCCACCAAGTCGGGCTCTTGCGTGCTGGAGCCGTGCAAGTCGTCGCCTAACATGTCAAACAGGCCGCCTTGGTTGGCGTTGGCCGTGGTGGCATTAGAAAACTCAAACGCCCGGTCAATGCTGGCCGACAAGGCTGCGCGGTTCATGTGCAGCGAGTCGAAAGCACCTGCCTTGATGAGCGCGTCCACCGTGCGTTTGTTGATGCGGGTGCGGTCCACGCGCACGGCAAAGTCAAACAAGCTGGTGAAAGGACCGCCTTCGTTGCGGGCGGCCACGATGGCCTCAATCGCCTGCTGGCCGGTGCCCTTCACGGCCCCGAGACCATAACGAATGATCTTGTCGGTGACCGGCTCAAAGCGGTGCGTGCCCCGGTTCACATCGGGCGGATCGAAGCGGATGCCAAACTTCAGGGCGTCTTCATAGAGCACCTTGAGTTTGTCGGTGTCGTCCATTTCCACCGTCATGTTGGCGCAGAAGAACTCGGCGGTGTAGTGCACCTTGAGCCAGCCGGTGTGGTAGGCCAACAAAGAGTAAGCGGCTGCGTGTGACTTGTTGAAGCCATAACCCGCAAACTTTTCCATCAGGTCAAACACCTCGTCGGCTTTGTCCTGCGGGATGTTGTGGGTGGCCAATGCGCCCGCGCGGAATTTCTCGCGGTGCTCGGCCATTTCTTCGGCTTTTTTCTTGCCCATGGCGCGGCGCAGCAAGTCGGCGCCTCCGAGCGAGTAGCCGCCCAGAATCTGCGCGGTCTGCATCACCTGCTCTTGGTAGACCATGATGCCGTAGGTCTCGCTAAGCATCTCGGCCACGGCCGGGTGCGGGTACTCCACCACTTCGCGCCCGTGCTTGCGGGCCACAAAGCTGGGGATCAGGTCCATGGGGCCTGGTCGGTACAAAGCGTTCAACGCAATCAGGTCTTCCAGCCGCGTGGGCCGTGCGTCGCGCAGCATGCCCTGCATGCCGCGACTTTCAAACTGGAACACGGCCTCGGTCTTGCCATCCGAGAACAGTTTGTAGGTCGCCGCATCGTCGATCGGGATGTTCTCAAAGGCGAAGTTCTCTTGGCCCTTGTGCCGCTTCATGATGAACTCGCGGGCGATCTCCAGAATCGTCAGCGTGGCCAAACCCAAGAAGTCGAACTTGACCAGACCTGCGGCCTCCACGTCGTCCTTGTCGTACTGGCTCACCGCCGATTCGCTGCCGGGCTGTTGGTAGAGCGGGCAAAAGTCGGTCAGCTTTCCTGGGGCAATCAAGACGCCGCCGGCGTGCATGCCGATGTTGCGCGTCATGCCTTCGAGCTTTTGGGCCAGCTCGATGAGCGTCTTCACATCCTCTTCGCGCTCAATCCGCTCGGCCAGAATGGGCTCCATGGCGATGGCGTAGTTGTTTTTATCGCCCTCTTTGGGCGTGGCCGGTGGGTACTGCAGCGTGACCGACATGCCCGGTTTGTTGGGGATGAGCTTGCTGATGCCGTCGCAAAAGGTGTAGCTCATGTCGAGCACGCGGCCCACGTCACGAATCGCCGCGCGGGCGGCCATGGTGCCAAAGGTGGCGATCTGACTGACCGCATCGCGGCCGTACTTTTCCTTAACGTAATCGATCACCCGGTCGCGGTTGCCTTGGCAAAAGTCGATGTCAAAGTCGGGCATGGACACCCGCTCAGGATTGAGGAATCGCTCGAACAGCAAGCTGTATTGCAGAGGGTCGAGGTCGGTGATCTTGAGCGCATAGGCCACCAGCGAACCCGCACCCGACCCCCGACCTGGCCCCACCGGGCAGCCGTTGGCTTTGGCCCACTGGATGAAGTCACCCACGATCAAGAAGTAGCCGGGGAAGCCCATCTTCAGGATGGTGCCCAGCTCGAACTCCAGCCGGTCCACGTAGCGCTGGCGCTCGGCATCGCGTTTGGTTTCGTCGGAGTAGAGGTGGATCAAGCGCTCTTTCAGGCCCTCGTGAGAGACATGTCGGAAATAGTCATCCACAGACATGACCACACCGTTGACGGGCGGAATGGGGAAGTTGGGCAGCTGCGGTTTGCCCAGCACCAGCGTCAAGTTGCAGCGCTTGGCAATTTCCAGCGTGTTGGCCACCGCGCTGGGCACGTCGGCAAACAAGGCGCACATCTGCTCGGCCGACTTGAAATACTGCTCTCGCGTGAAGCGGCGCACCCGGCGTGGGTTGGCCAGAATTTCACCTTCAGAAATGCACACCCGCGCTTCGTGCGCTTCGTAGTCGTCTGTGGTCAAAAACTGCACCGGGTGCGTGGCCACCACCGGCAACCCCAAGCGTGCAGCCAGCGCCACGGCCCCGGCCACCTGCGTCTCGTCTTCGGGGCGACCTGTGCGTTGCAGTTCCAAGTAAAAACGGTACGGAAAGATCGAACCCAATTGCAAGGCCACATCAGCGGCCTTGTCGGTGTCGCCCTGCACAATGGCTTGCCCCACCGGCCCGGCTTGCGCACCAGACAACAAAATCAGCCCCTCGGACAACGCCTTGAGCCAAGCCAGCTTGACCACGGCCACGCCCTTGCCGGCGTTTTGCGTCCAGGCGCGTGCCAGCAGCTCGCAAATGTTCAGATAGCCCTGGTGGCTTTGCACCAAAAGCACCACCCGGCTCAGCGCGGCCAAGTCTGCGCCCAGACCTTCGAGGTTGACCTCTGCACCCAAAATGGGCTTGATCCCCTTGCTGCGGCCTTCCTTGTAGAACTTGACGCCACCAAACAGGTTGTTCAGGTCGGTGATGGCCAGGGCCGGTTGCCCGTCTTTGGCGGCCATTTTGACCACATCGTCGATGCGGCAAGTGGAGTCAACGACTGAGAATTCGGTGTGGAGGCGCAGGTGAACAAACATAGCCTGCAATTGTAGGAGGTCGCCTGCGTGGCACCAAACTCAAGGGGCTCAGTCGCGCAAGACCTGCAGCACCTCCGAGCGAAACTCGCGCCCGTAAAGAATCAGCACCACCAAGGCTGTGGCCAAGACCAGCGCCAGCGGCGAAAAAAACCAAGCCATGGCCGCAAATGAAAAGTAATACGCCCGCAAACCATCATTGAAAGTCTCGGCGGCGGCGCTGACCAGATTGCCTGCCCGATGGGCATAGTGCAGGCGGTCATGCTCTCCGCTGGCAAAAGACTCCGGTGGTGGCATGCCACCAATGATCAGGGCGACAAAAGTGTACTGTCGCATCGACCAAGAAAACCGGAAGAAGGCGTACACAAAAATGCCCACCAGCACCAAGATTTTCAGCTCAAACACCAGCAAGGGCGTGGGCTCGGCAAAGGGGATTTCGCCCACCAACTCGGCGGCTTTGTTGGTGGTGCCCAGCAAAGCAAACAGACCACCGATGATGATGATGCTGGTCGACGAAAAAAACGCCGGCGTTTGAGACAGGTTTTGGGTGATCAGGCCATCGAGCATGCGCGGATCGCGCGACGTGGTTTGAAGCATCCACTTTTGACGGTACTTGTTGGTGGTGGCGATCAGGCTTTGGTCGCGCTTGCCGCGAATGCGGGCAAACCAAGCGTAACCCACCCACAAAGTAAAAAAAGAAAACAGTGCCAGCCAATCGGCCCAGGGCAGCATAGAGATGATTTTCATGTCGCCATCCTAGCAAGTGAGGAGCGCCATCGGTCGCCTTTGACCGAGTCTCATTAAAAAAGCCGGTGCGATCGCCATCGCACCGGCTTTTGCAGCCTCACAGGGGCAGATCAGCCGCGCAGCTTGGCAGCCACCGCAGCCACGCGCTCGCCGTAGGCCTTGGCCGTGTCCAGGTCACCTTGGGGGATGTCTTCGGCTGGGCTGGTCGGGCCCACTTGCGCCATCACGCCGGAGTTGGAGCCGATGCGGTTGATGGTGCCGTCGTTCAAGGCGGGCTGGCCCACCCAAACCATGCCTTGCTGCATGGCCAAGGTGATGAAGTACTGGATGGTGGACAGTTTGTCGCCGCTGGGGCTGGCCGAGATGGTGAAGCCGCCAGCAACCTTGTCTTTCCAGGCGCTGGTGAACCAACGCTTGGAGGTGGCGTCGGCAAACTTCTTGAACTGCCAAGAGGCCATGCCCATGTAGGTGGGCGAACCGAAGATGATGGCATCGGCCGCGTCCAGTGCGGTCCAGTCCGCATCGGTGATGTTGCCATCGGCATCGATGGTCACCAGTTGGGCGTTGGCGCCCTGGGCCACGAATTGCGCCACGCGCTGAGTGTGGCCGTAGCCGGAATGGAAGACAACAATGGTTTTAGCCATGAGAAAACTCCTTTAATAAAAAGACATTGGGGGAAAAAATCAGGCGACCAGATCGAACACCAGGACTTCGGCGTCCTGCCCTTCGCTCAAGGCCAAAGAAGACTCGGCTTGCAGCATGGCCGCGTCGCCCGCACTCAGTGCTTGGCCATTGACCTGCAGCGCACCGCGCACCAAAAAAACATAGGCTTTGCGCGAAGGGTTCAGAGGCAGAACGGCATTTTCTGGGCCATTGAACAGGCCTGAGTACATGCGGGCATCGGCGTGGATTTCAACCGTGTGTGCGGCAGCCTCTTCGTCCGATGCAGGCGCTGCCACCAAAGCCAGTTGCCCACGCTTGGCACTCTCGGGCACTGACTTTTGCTCGTAACCGGGGGCGATGCCCTTCACATTGGGTTCAATCCAAATTTGTAAAAAATGGGTCTGCTCGCCTTGGGCGTGGTTGAACTCACTGTGTTGAACGCCGCTGCCTGCGCTCATGCGCTGCACATCACCGGGCGGAATGCCCTTCACATTGCCCATGCTGTCTTTGTGGGCCAGATTGCCTGAGAGCACGTAGCTGATGATTTCCATGTCGCGGTGGCCGTGCGTGCCAAAACCGGTCCCGGGGTCGATGCGGTCTTCATTGATGACGCGCAGATTGCCAAACCCCATGTGCGCCGGGTCAAAGTAGTTGGCAAAAGAAAAGCTGTGAAACGACTTCAGCCAGCCGTGGTCGGCGTAGCCACGTTCGGAGGATTTGCGGATGTTCAGCATGGGGGAGTCCTTTTGGGGTCTTGAATGTTTGTGCCTTGATAAGTTTCGAACTTTAGCCCCACAGGCCTTTGGGAAAGTTGCCATGAATTGCTGGCATCATTCAAACCAATTGAACGATCGATCCACAACCATGCAAACACCCCGCGATTGGCTGACACCCGAAGCCCTGCTCATGCTCCAGACCATTGAGCAACGGGGCAGCTTTGCCGCAGCCGCCCGCGCCCTGAACCTGGTGCCCAGCGCACTGACCTACCGGGTGCGTCAAATCGAAGACGCGCTCGATGTGCTGCTGTTTGACCGCAGCGCCCGTCAGGCGGTGCCCACGGCCGCAGGCCGCGAGTTGCTGCGCGAGGCCAGCCGTTTACTGGATGACATGGATGCCGTGGCCAACCGCGTGCGGCGCGTGGCCACAGGCTGGGAGGCGGTCTTCACCGTGGCCTTGGACAGCATCGTCTCGCGCAGCGTCGTCATGGACTTGTGCGCCAGTTTCCTGGCGCTCGGTGCACCCACCCGGTTGCGACTGCGCTACGAAACGCTGTCGGGCACCTTGGCTGCCCTGACCTCGGGTCAAGCCGATCTGGCAGTGGGTGTGGTGCTGGAGCCAGGCCTGAAAACCGACATCCGGCACGCGGTGCTGGGTGAGATCGCTTTTGTGTACGCCGTGGCCCCACACCACCCGCTGGCGCTGCTCCCAGAACCGTTGGAGGACGCCGTCTTGCAGCAGCACCGCGCTGTGGCCGTGGCCGACTCGGTGAGTCGAGGAACGGGCCTGACCATTGGGCTGCAAGGTGGGCAAGACGTGTTCACCGTACCCGACATGCCAAGCAAGCTCGAAGCCCAACTGCGCGGTCTGGGGGGCGGTTTTTTGCCCGAATCGCTGGCACGTCCCTACATCGACAGTGGCCAGCTGGTGGCCAAGAAGGTTCACACCCCCCGAACCAACACCTGCCACTTCGCCTGGCGAGACACACCACCAACGCCCGCAGGACAAGCCCTGCGCTGGTGGTTGGACCAACTGCAGCGGCCAGCCACACGCGAGGCGCTGCTGAGGCCTGTGCACCGTGTGTCAAAACAGCCCTGAAAAACAGACATCGGGGATAACCCACCCGGGCAGTTTCAAAGCCCTTTTCTCAGCTAAAGTGACCCCATGAACACACCACACATCGCCATCATCGGTGTCGGCATGGCCGGCGTCACTTGCGCACGCACTTTGCGCCAAGCCGGCCACAACGTCACTTTGTTCGACAAGAGCCGCGGCTTGGGGGGACGCATGTCCACCCGCGCCAGCGCCTTTGGCGGTTTTGACCACGGGGCACAGTACTTCACCGTGCGCGATCCGCGCTTTGAGCTGGCCATTGCCACCGCCCCCGGGGTCTGCAAACCATGGAGCGCCAACGCCGTGCGCGTGCTCGACCCCAATGGCCGCGTGATCGAGGCGGGCCTGCCCGGCGGCGAGCGACACTGGGTGGCCTCGCCCGGCATGAACGGCTTGGTCAAAGCCTGGGCCGCCCCCTTGGTCGAAGACGGCAATGTGCAACTGCAAACCCGCGTTATGCACATCTCGCCCGACCCCTTGAAGAAAAACGGCTGGCAACTGCACACCGAAGGCGATGACGGCGGCCAGCACATCTATGCCGGTTTTGACCAAGTGATCTTGGCCATCCCGCCCGCCCAGGCGCAGACTTTGCTGGAGGCCTCTGGCCAAAGCGCCCTGGCCGAGCCCCTGAAAAATGTGCGCGTGGACCCATGCTGGACCCTGATGTTGGCTTATCCGCAAGCGGTGCAGCCAGGCCTGATCACGATTGGCCCCCAATGGAATGCAGCGCGCAGCACGCACCACCGCATCGCCTGGATGGCGCGCGAATCGTCCAAGCCCGGGCGTGAACGCATCGAGCGCTGGACCGTGCAGGCCAGCGCCCCTTGGTCGGCCGAACACGTCAACGACAGCCCCGATCGCGTCAAAGGCAAACTGATCAAGGCCTTTGCCGAAATCACCGGTATCCGCGTCACCCCCGACCTGGCCGAGGTGCACCGCTGGCTGTACGCCAAAACCGCACAGCCTTTGGGCCAAAGCTTCGTGTGGTCCAAAGCGCAAGGCATTGGCCTGTGCGGTGACTGGTGCCTGGGGCACCGGGTCGAAAACGCGTTCGTCTCCGGCCTGGAGCTGGCTTTGGCCGTGCTCAAAAAGCGCTGACCCACCGTCGCTGACCCTGCATGGCTGAGGTTTACAAAGGCCGGTTTGCGCCCTCGCCAACCGGCCTTTTGCATGCTGGCTCGCTGGTGGCGGCGCTGGCCGGTTGGCTGGACGCCCGCATACATGGCGGCCAGTGGCTGGTGCGCATCGAAGACGTGGACATCCCCCGCTGCGTGCCCGGGGCAGACCAAGCCATCTTGCAACAACTGGCAGCCTGTGGCATGACACCCGATGGCCCCGTGCTGTGGCAAAGCCAACGCGGCGACGCTTATGCCGCAGCCCTGCAAGGCCTGGTGCACCAAGGCTGGGCTTACCCCTGCGGCTGCTCGCGCAAAGAGATTGAATCGGCCCAAGCCGTGGCCCGCCACAGCGCCGCCGTGTACCCCGGCACCTGCCGCGATGGGCTGAACGGCAAACCTGCCCGCGCCTGGCGGTTGAATGTGCAGGCCGTGCAAGCGGCGCTCGGCCTGCCCGCCATCACGCACTGGCACGACCGCCGCTTGGGGGCACAGCAGCAAAACGTGTGCGCCGAAGTGGGCGATTTTGTGCTGCGCCGCGCCGACGGCCTGTGGGCCTACCAGCTGGCGGTGGTGCTAGACGACGCCATGCAAGGCGTGGGCCATGTGGTGCGCGGTCAGGACCTGGCCGACAACACAGCCAGGCAAATCGTGCTGCAACACGCTTTGGGGCTGCCCACACCCCAGTACCTGCACACCCCTCTGGTGCTGGGGGCAGATGGTGAAAAACTCAGCAAGCAAAACGGGGCCTTGGCGTTGGACTTGCAGCATCCCGTCCAGGCGCTGAACAAGGCCGCGCAAGTCTTGGGCTTGCCGACGGTTAACGAAAACACACCCCTGCGCCAGGCATTGGCGGACTGGACGGCGCTTCAGAACCGAAACCCCAAAGCGCACCCCCGATAATTGCGGGTTTTGCGAACCACACAGGCCCACAAGGCCGACAACTGCCATGACGACGCCCGACAACCCCACGCAGCAGCACGCCACCGACAGCGCCACAGAGCAAGTTGCCCCCCCTTTCATGCGACAAATCAAAACCTATGTGCTGCGCGCCGGACGCATGGGCTCGGGCCAAATGCGCGCGTTTGAGCAGTTCGGCCCCAAGTTTCTGATCCCCTACAGCGCCAAGCGCCTGGCGGTTGAGGCCGCCTTTGGCCGCCCCGCGCCGCTGATTTTGGAGATTGGTTTTGGCATGGGTGACGCCACGGCCAAGATCGCACAGGTGCGCCCGGATGACAACTTTTTGTGTTGCGAGGTGCATGAACCGGGTGTGGGGGCCTTGCTCAAACGCTGCGGCGAAGAACAGATTGGCAACATCCGCATCGTGCAACACGACGCCATCGAGGTGATGGACCACATGTTGGGCACAGACAGCCTGGACGGCGTGCACATCTTTTTTCCGGACCCTTGGCACAAGAGCCGTCACCACAAACGCCGCCTGATCCAAAGCCCCTTCATCCAGCGCCTGGCACGACACATCAAGCCCGGGGGCTACCTGCACTTGGCCACCGACTGGCAACCTTACTCTGAGCAAATGATGGGGGTGCTGCGCGCTGAGCCCTTGCTCGTCAATGCCAGCGACGCAGCTGACGGTTTTGCCGCCAAGCCCGACTACCGGCCCTTGACCAAGTTTGAAAACCGGGGCCTCAAACTCGGCCACGGCGTCTGGGATCTGGTGTTCCGCCGGGTCTGACATGCACCAATCAGGGCAACCTTTTTCCTTGCCCCTGCGCGATGGTGTGAGTGCCAGTGTGGTGTCAGTCCCGCACGGCGCAACGCACCTGCTGGATTTTTTGGTCCAGCGCATGCCAGGCATCTCGCGCAGCGAATGGGCCCAGCGTTTGGCCCAAGGCTTGGTTGTGCAGGAAAACGGCCAACCGGCTTTACCCGACCAAGCCTGCCACGCGGGTCAACGGTTTTATTACTACCGCCATCAGGTTGGTGAACCTGTGCTGCCGTTCCAAGCGCAAATCTTGTTTGAAGACGAACACCTGCTGGTCGCTGACAAGCCCCATTTCATGCCCGTCACCCCCACGGGCCGTTATGTGCAGCAAAGCCTCTTGGTGCAGCTCAAGCGCCAGACGGGCTGCGTTGATTTGGTTCCGCTGCACCGCATCGACCGCGAAACCGCAGGTCTGGTTTTGTTGGGCAAACGACTGCAAGAGCGCGATGCCTACCATGCGCTGTTTCGGGACCACCAGATCCAAAAGACATACTACGCGGTGGCTGCGCATGCGCCCCACCTGCAGCTGCCGCTGGTGTACACCAGCCGCCTGGTGCCGGGCGAGCCGTTTTTCAGAACGCAAGAGGTGCCAGGGCCAGCCAACAGCAAAACCCGCATTGCTTTGCTGCAAACCCATGGACAGCGTGCGCTGTATGCGTTGGAACCCATCAGCGGCAAGCGACACCAGCTGCGGGTTCACATGAACGCCATGGGCATCCCGATCGAAGGCGACCTTTTTTACCCCACCGTTGTGCGCGGACCGGATGCGCCCGAAGACTTCAGCCAGCCCTTGCAATTGCTGGCGCAATCGGTGCGATTCACCGACCCCATCACCGGTCAGAATCGCGAGTGGGCCAGCGGCCTGCACCTCCAATGCACAGCAGAGCCCAACTCAGCTCTTCAAACCTGAAAGGCGACAAATCTTGGTTGTTAGGGTGCATGCGCCACACACCGAACTTGTAGACGCTGAAACGCGAAACCGTTGCGTATTTTTGCTTGAAACTTTAACGAGCCGAATCAATCAACATTCTCATCAAGGGACCGTTGTTGGAGGCAGCAACTGAGCCACCCGGATCTGGTCCAGACCAGTTTGCAGCCAAAGCGGGTCGGCTGCAGAACCTCGCAACACCAGCAAGCGATCAACCAATGGGCCCACGCTGGCCTGGGCTGGGTCAATCAGCAAAACCTGCCTGGCTTGGGCTTGGTCGTTTTGCTCGGTGAGGCGACCCACCCAGTCGAGCCCTTGCAAGACGGTCAACACCGACTGCAACTCACTCAGCTCCACCCGCAAACGGGCGGCCAAAGCCCCGGCGCTCCAGCCCCGCTGATCTGTCAACTTGGCAGCGTTCAACTCGGCCAGCACCTCCAGGGCCAGCCTGAAGGACCAGCCCGCGCCTTCGGGTTTGCGCCATTGCTCGCGGCCCAGCTCCGGCAAACTCGACGCCACAACCGCCCCCAGCAAAACCAGCAGCCAAGTCACATAAATCCAGACCAGCAAAATCGGCAGCGCCGCAAAGGCCCCGTAAACCAGCGAATAGGTGGGAACTTCCAGCAGATAAAAAGCCATGCCTTTTTTGGCCAACTCCAGCGAGGCGGCCACCAGGAAACCGGCGGTGATGGCGTGACGCCAACGCACCCGGGTGTAGGGCACATAAAAATACAACCCGCTCACACAAGCGATGAGCAGCAAAAACTCAAAACTGTCGAGCAACCAGCGCACCGAGCCGGGCAGCACATTCACCACATCCCGCGACGCCGTGATCACATACGAGGTGATGGCCAGGCTACTGCCCAAAAGCAGTGGTCCCAACGTGATGGCTGACCAATAAAGCAAAACCCGTTGGGGCAAGGGGCGTTGCCGCTGCACGCGCCAAATCTGGCCCAGCGTGCGTTCAATCGTCACCATCAGGAACACTGCCGACAAAAGCACCGCCACCAGACCCGCCGTGCCCAGGCGGCTGGCCTTGCGCGAAAACTGGGTCAAATAGCTCAGCACTTGACGGGCGATGCTTTCGGGCACCAGGCTCTCGACCAGCCAGCTTTGCAGCATATCTTGGAACTTGCCGAACATCGGAAAGACCGAAAACACCGCCAAACCCAATGCGAACAAGGGCACCAAGGCCAACACGGTGGTGAAGGTGAGGGAACTGGCGGTGACGCCCAGCCGCGCGTCACGAAAGCGTTCGGCCAAGACGCCGCCCATCTGCCGCCAGGGAAACACGGAGAGCTCCTGCCACCACAAACGGGTGTGTTCACGCAGGCCGTTCTTGTACAAGGTTGTTTGCATGCCCGGTATGATGCCACCGCAATGAATCCGAACCCCGACACATCCCCCTTCCCCCCCCAAGAAACAGCCCCGGCGGGCCTGGACCTGACGCGTTGGCTGGCCGTAGGCAGCCTGTTGGGCCTGATCGTGCTGGGCTTGGCTTGGGAAATCTGGCTGGCCCCACTGCGCGAAGGGGGCAGCTGGTGGGCCATCAAAGTGCTGCCTTTGTGCATCCCGGTGGCCGGTTTGTTGAAAAACCGCATGTACACCTACCGCTGGGTCAGCCTGTTGGTGTGGCTGTATTTCACCGAAGGCGTGGTGCGCGCCTGGGGCGATCCATGGCCATCTTCGGGCCTGGCCGCGCTGCAAACCTTGCTGTGCACCACCTTGTTTGTGGCCTGCGCGTTGCATGTGCGCATCCGCTTCAAGGCCGCCAAAGCCACGGGCAACTTTGTGCCTGTACCCCGTGACTGATGGTTTGCGCCACGCGCATTCACTGATGTCCGAACTTCCACCTCGCATCCCCTCATGACCCCCCTGACTCAGCCACACACCGATCTGATCGCCCAACTGCGCGCCATCTGCGGCACGGCCAACGTGCTGACCCATGAAGACCCTGGCGCAGACTTGAGCCCCTGGGAACAAGACTGGCGCAAACGCGTGCACGGCCGCGCCCTGGCCGTGGTACGGCCCGGCGACACGGCTCAAGTGGCCGCTGTGGTCAAGGCCTGCGCTGCAACCGGCACAGCCATCGTGCCGCAAGGCGGCAACACCGGGCTGGTGGTCGGCGGTGTGCCCGACAACTCGGGCACCCAAATCGTGCTGAGCATGACCCGCATGAGTGCGGTGCGCGCCATTGACCCGGCCAACCTGACGATCACGGTGGAAGCCGGCTGTGTGCTGCAAAACCTGCAAGCCGCCGCCGAAAACGCCGGGTTCTTGTTCCCCTTGAGCCTGGGCGCCGAAGGCAGCTGCACCATTGGCGGCAACCTGGGCACCAACGCGGGCGGCACGCAGGTGGTGCGCTACGGCAACACCCGCGAGCTGTGCCTGGGTCTGGAAGTCGTCACTGCTCAGGGCGAGATCTGGCACGGCCTGACCGGCCTGCGCAAAGACAACACGGGGTACGACCTGCGCAACCTGATGATTGGCAGCGAAGGCACGCTGGGCATCATCACCGCCGCCACCCTGAAGCTCTACCCCCAGCCCGCCGCGCAGCTGACCGCCTGGGCCGCCGTGCCCAGCATGGAAGCGGCAGTGCAACTGCTGGGTCTGGCGCACCAACGTCTGGGCCCGGGCCTGACGGGCTTTGAGGTCATGGGCCAGTTTGCTCTGAGTCTGGTCGACAAACACTATCCCCAGCTGCGTGTTCCGCTGTGGCAAAACACGCCTTGGTGCGTGCTGCTGGAAAACTCCGACAGCGAAAACGAAGCGCATGCCCGGGGTCAGTTTGAATCACTGCTGGAAGCCGCATTGGAGGCAGGTTGTGTCAGCGATGCCGTGGTCGCCGAAAACCTGACGCAAGCCCGAGGCCTGTGGCACATCCGGGAAAGCATCACCTTGGCCCAGGTGCAAGAAGGCCTGAACATCAAGCATGACATCAGCATTCCGGTGTCGCTCATTCCGGCCTTTGTGGCAGAGACCGATGCTTTGCTGGCGCATGAAGTGCCCGGCGTGCGCATGGTGGATTTTGGCCACTTGGGCGACGGCAACCTGCACTACAACGTGCAGGCACCCGAGGGTGAAGACGGCAAAGCCTTCTTGCAGAACTTTGAAGACAAGGTCAATACATTGGTCTTTGACCAAGTGCTCAAGTTCAAGGGCTCCATCAGCGCCGAGCACGGCGTAGGCGAACTCAAAGCGGCCAAGCTGCCGCACTACAAAGACCCCACCGCGCTGGCCATGATGCGCGCCGTCAAAACCGCACTGGACCCTCACAACATCCTCAATCCGGGGCGCGTCCTGGCCTGAGCCGCAACATTTACACTGGTTTGCCATGAACGTCCCTGCCCACCCCCTCCCCATCCGCAGTCAATACGAAGACTTCATGCGCCTTGTCTACACGACAGGCGTGCAAAAAGGCGACCGCACCGGCACGGGCACGCGCAGCGTGTTTGGTCACCAAATGCGGTTTGATCTGAACGAGGGCTTTCCGCTGGTGACCACCAAGAAGGTCTTCCTGCGGGCCATCATCGTGGAACTGCTGTGGTTTTTGCGCGGCGACTGCAACGTCAAGTGGTTGCAAGAGCGGGGCTGCACCATTTGGGACGAATGGGCCCGCGAAGACGGCTCACTTGGCCCCGTGTATGGCGTGCAGTGGCGCAGTTGGCCCACGCCCGGCGGTGGCCACATCGACCAGATCCAACAGGTCATGGACACGCTCAAAAACAACCCCGATTCACGCCGCATCATTGTGAGCGCCTGGAATGTGGCCGAGCTGGACCAAATGGCGCTGATGCCTTGCCACGCTTTCTTTCAGTTTTATGTGGCACCGCCACAAAACCCCGGCGAGAAAGCCAAACTGAGCTGCCAGCTGTACCAGCGCAGCGCCGACATCTTCTTGGGCGTGCCCTTCAACATCGCCAGCTATGCATTGCTGACCCACATGGTGGCCCAGCAGTGCGACATGGACGTGGGCGACTTCATCTGGACGGGTGGCGATTGCCACATCTACAGCAACCACCACGAACAGGTGCAACTGCAGCTGAGCCGCACGCCCATGGCCTACCCGACGCTCCACATCAAGCGCAAGCCCGGCTCCATTTTTGATTACGAATACGAAGACTTTGAAGTGCTGGGGTACGAATGCCACCCCGCCATCAAAGCCCCGGTGGCAGTCTGATGACTGCCGGGATGAAACTGCACCTGATTTATGCCCGCGCCCGCAACGGCGTGATCGGCAAAGACAATCAGATGCCCTGGCACCTGCCCGAAGACCTGGCGCACTTCAAGCGTGTCACGTTGGGCCAGCCGGTCATCATGGGCCGTAAAACCTGGGACTCGCTGCCAGCACGCTTTCGCCCGCTGCCTGGTCGCCTGAACATCGTGATCACGCGCCAGACCGACTGGCAAGCCGAAGGCGCGCTCCGTGCAGGCTCGATCGCACAAGCCATCCACTTGTGTGGCCAAGCGTGCGATGCCTGGATCATGGGCGGCGCCGAGATTTACCGCCAGGCCGAACCACTGGCCAGCACGGCAGTCGTCACCGAAATCGATGCCGACTTTGAAGGCGATGCTTTCGCCCCGGTGCTGGGCTCAAACTGGCCCGAGGTGGCGCGCGAAACGCACACCGCTGCCAGTGGCATGGGCTATGCCTTCGTTCATTACCAAAACACACGCAAGCCATGAAAATTGCCACTTGGAACGTCAACTCTTTGTCCGTGCGCCTGCCGCAAGTGCTGGACTGGCTGGCCGCCAACCCCACTGAGGTTTTGGCCCTGCAAGAGCTCAAGCTGACGGACGACAAGTTTCCAGCAGCGGCTTTTGCCGAAGCGGGTTACCAGGCGCAGTGGTTTGGCCAGAAAACCTACAACGGCGTGGCGCTGATTTCCAAAGCCGAAGGCATCGAGGTGGTGAAGAACATCCCCGGCTTTGAAGACGACATGTCGCGCGTGATCGCCGCCACCTACCCCGATGGCCAAGGCGGTACATTGCGTGTGATCGGCGCGTATTTCCCGAATGGTCAAGCGCCTGACAGCGACAAGTTTGTCTACAAAATGCGTTGGCTCGACGCACTTCGGGACTGGGTCGACAGCCAGATGCAACAACACCCCAACCTGGTTTTGCTGGGCGACTACAACATCACCTTTGATGAGCTCGACATGTGGGACCCGGTGGGCTTGGCGGACACCATCCACTGCACAGTGGCCGAGCGTGAAAAGCTCCAAGCGCTGACCGACTTGGGCCTGACCGACAGCTTTCGCCTGTTTGAGCAGCCCGAAAAAAGCTACAGCTGGTGGGATTACCGAGAGTTCGCTTTTCGCCGCAACCGGGGACTGCGCATCGACCACATCTTGATTTCGCAGGCGCTCAAAGCACGCGCCAGTGCCTGCATCATCGACCGTGCCCCACGCAAAAACGAACGCCCCAGCGACCACACCCCCGTGGTGCTGTCGCTGGTCTGATTCAAGCCGCCTGCGGCATCAAGAACTCGCGGCTGATGCGCACACCCAGCACATTCACACGCTCCAAAAATTGGGTCAGATAAGCATGCAAGCCAGTGGCCAGAATCTCGTCAATGCGGCCAAAAGCCAGCTCCGAACGCAGACGACCGGCATGGCGCAGGGTGTCGCTGCCCGCATCGTGTGAGACCAGTTTGAGGTTGGACACGACCTCGTTGAGGCTGGCGTGCAAAGAACGCGGCATATCAGGCCGAAGAATCAGCAACTCCGCCACACGCTCCGGACGAATCACGTCTCGGTAGACCTTGCGGTACACCTCAAAGCCGCTGACGCTGCGCAAGATCGCGCTCCAGTGGTAGAAGTCGTATTCTTGCGCACTCTCGGTCTCTGGCGCACCATATTGCGGAGCGCCAAAAAAGTCGTTTTGCATGGCGTGGAACTTCACATCCACCAGTCGCGCTGTGTTGTCAGCCCGCTCCAAAAACGTGCCCATGCGCATGAAGTAAAGCGATTCGTCCATCAACATGGTGCCCACCGTCACCCCGCGTGACAGGTGCGAGCGAAATTTCACCCACTCGAAAAACTGGCCCGGATCGCGCTCGAACTCGCCACTTTTGAGCATGCGGTTGACTTCAAGCCAGGTCTGGTTTTGGGTTTCCCAGACCTCGGTGGTCAAGGTGCCCCGCACAGCGCGGGCGTTTTCGCGGGCCGCTCGCAGGCAAGACAGGATGGACGAAGGGTTGTTCTCGTTTTTGACCATGAAGGCCATGACATCGCGCGGCGTGATGGTTTTGTACTGCGCCAAATACAAAGGCAGCAACTCGCTGATGGACAAAATGCCCTCCCAGCCAGCCTCTACAGCGGCGGCCGACTGCGGCAAAAGCGAGGTCTCGTAACTCACGTTGAGCATGCGGGCGGTGTTCTCGGCCCGCTCCATGTAGCGGGACATCCAGAACAAATGGTCAGCGGTGCGGCTCAGCATATTTTTCCTTGGTGTGTCATGCCCGATTTGATCGGGCATCCATGGATCCTCGGGGCAAGCCCAAGAATGACAGGGGTGAAATCAGTTTTGCAAAATCCAGGTGTCCTTGGTGCCACCGCCTTGTGACGAGTTCACCACCAAAGAGCCTTCTTTCAGCGCCACCCGGGTCAAGCCGCCGGGCACCATCTGCACCGTGCGTCCGCTCAGCACAAAGGGGCGCAAGTCAATATGGCGCGGGGCAATGCCGCTGTCCACATAAGTGGGGCAAGTGGACAAACTGAGCGTGGGTTGCGCAATGTAGCCCTCAGGGTTGGCCAACAAGGCCCCGCGAAAGCGCTCAATTTCATCTTTGGTCGAGGCGGGCCCCACCAACATGCCGTAGCCGCCCGCGCCGTGCACTTCCTTGACCACGAGGTCTTTCAGGTTGGCCAGGGTGTACTGCAAGTCGTCGGGCTTGCGGCACTGAAAAGTCGGCACGTTTTTGAGGATCGGAGACTCGCCCAGGTAGAACTGGATCATGTCGGGCACATAGGGATAAATCGATTTGTCATCGGCCACGCCCGTGCCCACCGCGTTGCAGATCGCCACATGGCCCGCCTTGTACGCATCCATCAGGCCCGCGCAGCCCAGCGTCGAGCTGGGGCGAAACACCTTGGGGTCCAAATAGTCGTCATCCACCCGGCGGTAGATCACGTCCACCCGCTTGGGGCCGCGTGTGGTGCGCATGTAAACGAATTGATCTTTCACAAACAGGTCTTGCCCCTCAACCAACTCCACACCCATTTGCTGCGCCAAAAAGGCGTGCTCGAAATAAGCGCTGTTGTACATGCCGGGCGTGAGCACCACCACCGTGGGCTCGGCTGTGGTGGCGGGGCTGCTGGCGCGCAGCGTTTCCAGCAGCAAATCGGGGTAGTGCGCCACCGGGGCCACGCGGTGCTGGCTGAACAGGTCTGGAAAGAGCCGCATCATCATCTTGCGGTCTTCGAGCATGTAGCTCACGCCGCTGGGCACGCGCAGGTTGTCTTCGAGCACGTAGTACTCGCCGTTGCCTGCGCTGTCGGGGGCGCGCACGATGTCGATGCCGCTGATGTGCGAATAAATCTGGTTGGGCACAACCACGCCCACCATCTCGGGGCGGAACTGCGCGTTGCGCTCGATCTGTTCACGCGGGATCACCCCGGCCTTCAAGATGTCCTGGTCATGGTAGATGTCGTGAATAAAGCGGTTGAGCGCCGTGACGCGCTGCACCAGACCGGCCTCCATACTTTTCCACTCAGAGGCTGCGATCACTCGGGGGATCAGGTCAAAAGGGATCAGGCGCTCAGTGCCCCCCTCGTCCGTGTTCGCGTCTTCGTCCTTGTCACCATAGACTGCAAAAGTAATGCCCACGCGCCTGAAGATCACCTCGGCCTCTTCCCGTCGCGCTGCCATGGTCTGCGGGTCTTGCGCGGCCAGCCAACGGGCATAGGCCTTGTAATGTTGGCGGACTACCCCCGCATCGCCTGCAACGGGCAGGCGGCTGTACATCTCGTCGAATTGGCGCATGACTCTTCACTCCTATCAAAAGCTTAGCAAGATGTATACCCAAACCCCTTAACTGGACCCGACTCGAATCCAGTCCCCTTCACGGCGCGATGCGGTGGTGCCAGTAGCGCTGCCGCTCAAGCCGTTCACATTGCACTTGCCCCGGAGCATCGCTGCGCCAGGTAGCTGCGCCGCAGCGGGTGCTTTCGACCAGCACAATGCCCAATTTTTGATATCGCGCCACCACCTCAGGGGCCGGGTGGCCAAAGCGGTTGCGGTAGCCCGCTTGCACCAGCGCCATTCGGGGCTGCAGGGTCTGTAAAAACGGCAAGCTCGACGAGGTCTTGCTGCCATGGTGTGGCACCAGCAGTACATCCACCGTGTCCAAGCCAGACTGCACCAGCGCCTGCTCTTGGGCCCACTCGATGTCGCCTGCCAGCAGGACCGATGCCTGCGCCGTGCTGATGCGCAAAACGCAACTGACTTCATTCGGCTTGCCGGCCCGGCCGAGCGGGCCAGGTGAGGCGGGCGGGTGCAGCACCTCAAAGCGCACCCCATCCCACACCCAAGCCTGCCCCGCATGGCAGCGCGCCCAGCCCGGCCGCAAGTGGTGCAAGCTGTGCTCATCTTCCAGCGATGACCACAACGCCGCCTGAGGCTGCATGGCCAGCACCGCCGCCGCGCCCCCGGTGTGGTCGCTGTCGCGGTGGCTGAGCATCAAGGTGTCGATGCGCTCGCCCATTTGCGCCAGCAAGGGCACCAGCACCCGGTGTCCGGCATCGCTCTCGGCTGAGTAACGTGGCCCCGCGTCGTAAAGCAGGCTGTGTGTGGCGGTGCGCACCAACACCGCATTGCCCTGCCCCACATCGGCCGCCAGCAACTCGAAGCTGCCGGGTACTGGACGCGGAGGCGACCAAAACAGCACCGGCCACAGCAGCGGCAAAAACAAGAGCTTCCAGGACAGCGGCAGACGCAGCACCAAACCGACTGCCCCCGCCAGCGCCAGCAAAGCCAGACCCCAAGGCGGCATGGCGCTCGACCAAGTGGCCATCGGCCAAGTTGCCAGCCAACCCAGCAAGACCTGCAATGGCTGCAAAGCCCAGGCCGCCACGTCCCACGCTCCGGGCACGCCAACACCGAGCATGGCCAGCGGCGTGACCACCAGCGTCACCCATGGAATGGCCAACAAATTGGCCAACAAGCCCACCAGCGACACCTGACCAAAGAACAACAGCGTCAAAGGGGCCAGGGCCAAGGTGACGGTGGCCTGCTCGCGCATCAAGGCCCGCAACTTCGCCCACAAGGTGCGCCCCCAATGCCCCCAAACCGTCTTCGCCCATGCACCCCAACGGTGCTCAAGCAGCAGTGCCTCGGTCGCAGAACGCCAATTTGGTGCGTCTTGCGCACCCCTTTGTGGTGCACCCGCATTCGGATTGCTCGCCCCCAACGCAGCAGGCGCATAAGCCATCAACACCCCCACAGCGACAAAACTCAGCCAAAACCCGGGCTGCAGCAAGGCCCAGGGGTCCCAGGCCAACACCACGGCACACGCCATTAACCACACCAAGGCCCCATGCCAATGGCGCACCGACAAGCGCAGCACCAGCACCACCCCGAGCATGAGCAAGGTGCGCTGGGCGGGCACACCCCAACCGCTGAAAAGGGCATAAAAAGCGGCCAGTACCAAGCCCAAGCAGGCCCCCACATGGACGGCAGGCCAACGTAAAGCCCCGTTAAAACCCCACAGGGCCGAACGCCGCCAGACCCAGCCCACAAGTGCCGAGGCCAGCCAAGCGAACATGGTCACATGCAGGCCCGAAATGCTCATCAGGTGCGACACGCCCGTGGCCCTGAAAACGTCCCAGTCGCTGCGCTCGATGGCGGCCTGATCGCCCGTGACCAAGGCCGCCACGACGCCCGCCCGCCGGACAGCCTCGGCATCGCTGCCGGGTGGGGACAACTGGGTCAACAATCGGTCGCGCACCAACTGCCGCCAAGCCTCAATGGGGTGCGCCCGGGAGTTGCCCAGGCGCTGCGGTGCCGGGTCTTTGGCACGGGTGCGCACATTCCCGCTGGCCCGGATGCCTTGCTCCCACAGCCACAGCTCGTAGTCAAAGCCACGCGGGTTCAAGTGGCCGTGCGGCGCTTTCAGACGCACGCGCAAGCGCCAGCGCTCCCCGGGCTTGACCGGTTCGGGCAAGGCAGACAAGTTCCAGCCGCTGACGTGGGTGCCCTCTTGCCCGTACCAGCCCAGCACCACCTGCGCGGGCACCTCAACATCGAGCTGCAGGTCGTGACGGGCTCCCGATGCGTCCAGCCGCCAGGCCTGCTCAATGCGAAACCGAAAACGCCATCCCTGGTCTTGGCGCTGGGGCATGGCCTGCACCACACCCACCACATCCAGGTCTTGCCCCTCCAGCGCCGGGTCCATGGTGTGGGCCCTTGTCCAAGCGTGTAAACCGGTCACAAAAAAAGCCATTGCCGCCCAAAGCAGACACCATGCCGCCAAGCTCACCCACCATGGTGCCGAGACCTGAGTTCGGTGATCCGTCGGCTCTTCGTGGGTCCAGTGCCGCAGACGCCAGGCAAGTACCACCACACCCGCCAGGCCCAGCCCATAAGCCACCACGGGCCACAAAACAGCTTGTTGCAACTGCAGCGCCACGCCCAGGCACCATGCCAGAAGGCCCCAACCCAGACCGCGCGCCCAGCCCAGAGAATTCATGGGCTGCTGCGCCAAGCGCGTGCGCACCGATGCACCCGCCTTTCCAAGGTCAGCACCACTGACCCATGGCTTGGCTCGGGCCTCTTGGCCTGCTGGGCAGGCGGTCCGCATCTTTCCATCTCAGGCTCCCTGAATTGGCTGGTTTTTCTCTTGTTCACTTTGGCGCTCTTTGTGTGGCGCTGCGCTGACGCACCCCGAAAATCGCGCATCTGTGGCGCGGTAGAGGTGTGTCGTCCGCGAGTTGCAGGCCCCTCCTGGCGCGTGTCTTGCTAGTTGTAAACGCCCAAGCTGCATTTGTCATGCGTGCAGCCCCTGTTGCGCAGAACGAGATATGTCGATACAAGTTGCCCTGCACCACGTCACCCACTACACCTACGACCGTCCCGTGCAGCTTGGCCCCCAAGTCATCCGCCTGCGCCCCGCGCCCCACAGCCGCAGCCGCATCCTGAGCTACAGCCTCCAGGTGCAACCCGCAGAGCACTTCATCAACTGGCAGCAAGACGCGTTTGCCAATTACCAAGCGCGACTGGTCTTTCCGAAGAAAACCAGGACCTTCAAGGTCACGGTAGACGTGGTCACCGAGATGGCTGTGTTCAACCCGTTTGACTTCTTTTTGGAGCCCTCGGCCGAAGAAGTGCCTTTTAAATATGCCGAAACTGTGCGTGAAGAGCTTCAGTCCTATTTGGTCAAGGACCACAAGACCCCGCTGTTCAAGAAATACCTGGCCAGCTTGGACCGCAAGCGTCAGCGCACCATCGACTTTTTGGTGCAGATCAATCAACGTCTGCACCAGGACATCCGTTACACCATCCGCATGGAGCCGGGTGTGCAAACGCCCGAACAAACGCTGACCCTGAAAAGCGGGTCGTGCCGCGACACGGCCTGGCTCTTGGTGCAACTGTTCAGACACATGAACGTTGCCGCCCGCTTTGTCTCGGGTTACCTGATCCAACTCACCCCGGATGTCAAATCGCTCGACGGCCCCAGCGGCACCGAAGTCGACTTCACCGACCTGCACGCCTGGTGCGAGGTGTATTTGCCCGGCGCGGGCTGGATCGGACTTGACCCAACTTCAGGTCTCTTGGCAGGCGAAGGCCACATTCCACTGGCTTGCACCCCGCAGCCGTCTGCCGCTGCGCCGATCGAAGGCCTGATGGACGAAGCCGAGGTTGAGTTCCACCACGAGATGCGCGTGACGCGCATCCATGAATCACCCCGCGTGACCCAACCCTACAGCGAGACGCAATGGGCCGAAGTGTTGCAATTGGGTGACCAAGTCGATGCACAGTTGGTGGCGCAAGACGTGCGCCTGACCATGGGCGGCGAGCCCACTTTTGTGTCCACACAGGACCGCGATGGGGCCGAGTGGAACACCGATGCACTGGGCCCGACCAAACGGGGCTTGGCCACGGAGCTGGTGCACAAACTGCGACAGCAATACGGGCAAGGCGGCTTCTTGCACTTTGGCCAGGGCAAGTGGTACCCGGGCGAGCAACTGCCGCGCTGGGCCCTCAGCATTTACTGGCGCGCCGATGGCACACCCTGCTGGCAAGACCCGGCCGTGTTTGCCGACGAGCGTGAACCGAGCTGCTACACCAGCGCCGACGCGCAGCGCTTCCTGCAAGCCCTGACTCAGCAACTGGGCCTGCCTGCCGACACCGTGCTGCCGGGCTATGAAGACACCTGGTATTACCTCTGGCGCGAGCGCCGCTTGCCCATCAACGTGGACCCGTTTGACGCAAGGCTGGACGACGAAATGGAGCGCAACCGCCTGCGCCGCATCTTCAGCCAAGGCTTGGACGCGGTGGTGGGCTATGTGTTGCCCTTGCAACCCATCGATCCACCTGAAGGCAAAAACCCGGTGATGACAGGAACGCAGTGGCAAACTGGCCGCTGGTTGGTGCGCGACGAACGCATGTACCTGATGCCCGGTGACTCCCCCATGGGTTGGCGCCTGCCGCTGGACTCGCTGCCCTGGGCCGCGCCCACCGAACGCTTGCAAATGATCGAAAAGGACCCGTTTGCACCGCGAAACGCCTTGCCTGCCAGTCCTCCCGTTTCCCTTCAGTCCCGAACCGTCAACGGAGCGATACCCTCAACACCCTTCGGTGCAGCGGCCTCCAAGTTCCAGTCCGACCCGTCCGTGGTGCGCACCGCCCTTTGCGTGGAAGTGCGCGACCCGAATCGCGCCAACGGCCCCAAGGCCGAAGCCGCCGCGATGGCGAAAGGTGAAGCCTCTGGCGTCACAGCCGGGGTGCTGTACGTCTTCATGCCGCCCTTGGCACGGCTCGAAGACTACCTGCCGCTGGTCAGTGCGGTAGAAGCCACCGCCCGCGAGCTGGGCATGAAGATCGTCATGGAAGGCTATCCGCCGCCCCGGGACCCGCGCCTGAAACTGCTGCAGGTCACCCCCGACCCCGGTGTGATCGAAGTCAATATCCACCCGGCCCACAACTGGGCCGAGCTGGTAGACCACACCGAGTTCTTGTACCAAGCCGCTTTCGAGACGCGCCTGTCGGCCGAAAAATTCATGACGGACGGCCGCCACACCGGCACCGGCGGCGGCAACCACATGGTGTTGGGCGGGGCGACGCCGGCCGACAGCCCGTTTTTGCGCCGCCCCGAGCTGCTGGCCAGCTTGGTTCTGTATTGGCACAACCACCCCAGCTTGAGTTACCTGTTCAGCGGCATGTTCATCGGCCCGACCAGCCAGGCCCCGCGTGTGGACGAAGCGCGCAACGACCAGGTTTACGAACTAGAAATCGCCCTGCGCGAGATCGTGCGCCATCGACAAAACCATGGCGAAGACATGCCGCCTTGGGTGGTCGACCGCACGCTGCGCAACATCCTGGTGGACGTGACGGGCAACACCCACCGCAGCGAGTTTTGCATTGACAAGATGTACTCCCCAGACAGCAGCACCGGGCGCTTGGGCCTCTTGGAATTGCGGGCGTTCGAGATGCCGCCACACGCACGCATGAGCATCGTGCAGCAGTTGCTGCTGCGTGCGCTGGTGGCGCGCTTTTGGGATGCACCTTATTCAGCGCCCGTTACCCGTTGGGGCACCGAGCTGCACGACCGCTTCATGCTGCCGCACTGGATCCACAAAGACTTTGACGATGTGCTGACCGAGCTGGGCGATGCGGGCTTTCACTTTGACCCGAGCTGGTTCGCCCCGCATTTCGAGTTCCGCTTCCCAGGGGTCGGGCAGATCCGGGTTGATGGCGTGGTCGTCACGCTGCGCAATGCCCTGGAGCCTTGGCACGTCATGGGCGAAGAAAGCGGCGCGGGCGGAACCGCCCGTTATGTGGACTCGTCGCTGGAACGCATCGAAGTGCATGTGAGCGGCATGAACCCGGCGCGGCACACCGTGACGGTGAACGGCCACCCCCTGCCCCTGCAACCCACGGGCGTGGTGGGCGAGTACGTGGCCAGCGTGCGTTACAAGGCTTGGAACCCGCCGTCCTCACTGCACCCCAGCATTGGGGTGCATGCGCCGCTCACGGTGGATTTGGTCGACACCTGGATGAAACGTTCTCTGGGTGGCTGCCAATACCATGTGGTTCACCCGGGCGGCCGCTCTTATGACACCTTCCCCGTCAATGCCTATGAGGCTGAAAGTCGCCGCATGGCCCGCTTCTTCCGCATGGGGCACACCCCGGGAGAAATGCGCAACCTGGTTGCGCTGGACCCGAATGCCGCCTTGTTCGCCAGCGCAGAGTTTCCGCACACACTGGACTTGCGGCGCGTCAGATCAACGACAATGTTTTGATGCATGACACCTCGCCCCAAGCCATCCCTGCCCAAGAAGCGCAGGCTGTGAGCTGGCTGGCCCTTGAGGAAGAACGCGCCCCCGCCGGGCACTGGGACGAGCTCAGGGCCCAGGTCACGCCCGCCAACCCCACGCAGACGCAGGCTTCAAAGCCAGCCCAGAACCAAAGTCAGAGGATCGCCTTGCCATCCCACACGCTCAGCGGGCCGTGGCGAAACCTGGTGGCCCAGCTCCCCACTAACACGTCCGACCGCCAAGCCGACTTGAACGCCCGCATGGCCCACTTGCAACGGCAAGTGCGCGACAACGGCATCACCTACAACGTTTACGCTGCGGCCGACCAGCCGCAGCGCCCTTGGTCGCTTGACCTGTTTCCCCTCATGTTGGGCCACGCCGATTGGCAGCACATCGAGGCGGGCGTGGTGCAGCGCATGCAACTGCTCGAACGCATCATGGCTGACGCCTACGGGCCACAACAACTGGTGCTCAATGGCCAGTTGCCAGCAGCCCTGGTGCACGGCCACCCCGGCTACCTGCCCGCCATGCAGGGTGTGAACCCGTTGGGCGGGCGTTATTTGTCGCTGGCCGCGTTCGACCTGGCACGGGGACCGGATGGCAAATGGTGGTTGCTGTCGCAGCGCACCCAGGCCCCCTCGGGCTTGGGTTATTTGCTGGAGAACCGGCAAATCGTCTCGCGCCAGTTTCCGCAAGCCTTTGAATCCTTCGCGGTGCAGCGCCTGGCCGAAACCTACCGTACGCTGATCGATGGCATCAAGGCGCGCAGCCAAGCAGGCGCTTCGGCCCACATCGCGCTGCTCACCCCTGGTCCTTACAACGAAACCTATTTCGAACACGCCTACTTGGCCCGCTATCTGGGTCTGAGCCTGGTGCAAGGCAATGACCTGACGGTGCGCGACAACAAGCTGTACCTGAAAACCCTGCAAGGCCTGCAGCAGGTGCATGGTCTGCTCAAACGGGTGGACGACGACTGGATCGACCCCCTGGAGCTGCGCGCCGACTCGACCCTGGGCGTGCCCGGTCTGCTTCAAGCGGTGCGCAGCGGCAACGTGCTGGTGGCCAACACCCCCGGCTCAGGCTTTTTGGAATCGAACGCGCTGCTGGGGTTCATGCCCGGGCTGGCGCAAAAACTGCTGGGGCAAGAATTGCAACTGCCCGCCACCCCCAGCTGGTGGTGCGGCGAGGCAGCAGCTTTCCAGGATGTGCTGCCGCACCTGAACAACTGCGTGATCAAGCCCACTTACCCCTACCACACCGACCGCCAAAGCTTCGAGCCCGTGCTGGGCCACACCCTGACACGGCGCGAACAAGACGAGTGGACCGGCCGCATCCTGCGCGACCCGGATGCCCACACCCTGCAATCTTGGCTGCCCTTGTCGTACCAGCCTACCTGGCAAACCGGTGTCCCTGGCGCGTCCTGCATCCAGTCTCGCCCCGTGGAGCTGCGCGTTTTCGCGGTGGCCAACGCCCAAGGCGGCTGGCAAGTTTTGCCAGGAGGCCTCGCCAGGCTGGGTACGCGCGAAGGCATCGCCTCGATGCAGCGCGGCGGCTCGAGCGCCGATGTCTGGGTGCAAAGCCCATCCGCTGTACCCAAGGCCAGCACTCAGGCCGCCAGTCCGAGTCAGGGGCAATCTCAATCTCAGAAGCCTGTTCGGCCCACACCGACTGCGTCGCCCACCGCAGACACCAGCATCCCGGCTGCCAGCGACGCCGTCGCGCAGCGACAACGCTTGGTCACCAGCCGCGCTGCTGAAAACCTTTTCTGGATGGGCCGCTACACCGAACGCACCGAAAACACCTTGCGCTTGGTCCGGCTGAGTCTGGAAATTCTGGGCAGCGAAAACCAGAACTTGCCTTGTTTGCTGAATTTCATGACCCGAATGGCCACGCGACACGGCCTGGTGCGGGCCGGGGTGCCTGCCGCAACGCAAGCGCACCGCGTGTTCGAGCGCTCTTTGATTGCTGGCTTGTGGGACCAGGAACTGGCCACCAGCGTGGGCTTTAATCTGCGCTCGGTGCGCCTGGCCGCCGCCTCGGTGCGCGAGCGCCTGTCGCCCGAACACTGGCGCTTGCTTGAGGAAGCTGAATCGCGCTTTTTCCAACTGGCCAAAACATCCGCCATGCCCCAGCCCACGCCGGATGCCTTGCCCGACACGGTGGCGGTGCAGCGGCTTTTGGCGGACACCAGCCAGATGCTGGCCGCACTCACCGGCGCACAAACCGACCGCATGAGTCGCGATGACGGCTGGCGTTTGCTCTCCATGGGTCGCCACATCGAGCGGCTGGAATTTTTGTCCCAAGCCCTGAGCGAAGCCGTGCAACTGGGCCTGATCGAAGAGCAAGCCGGGTTTGACGCCGTGCTCGACTTGTTTGACAGCACCATCAGCTTCCATGCCCAGTACCAACAAAGCCGCACACCGCAAGCCTTGATGGATTTGCTGGTGACCGACCCGGACAATCCCCGATCGCTGGGCTGGGTGGCGCACACCTTGCGATCTCGCCTGCGCCGCATGGGTCACTTGGCCGATGGGGCGACCTTGACCCTTTCCAACCGCCTGCCTGCGTTGATCGAGCTGCGGCCTGAGGCGCTCTGGCCCTTGGACACCTCGCAGGAGGCGAGCACCAGCGCTGCCGCTTCATCCACCCATCCCCGCCCCCTGCAAGCCACACTCGGCCAGTGCCAAAGTGCCGCCCGCGAAGTCTCTGACCAGCTGTGCAGCCTGTTTTTTACGCACAGCGGCGAAGCCCGCTACAGCGTGGGCGCTTGAAGACCCAAGACACCCCATGCGCCTGGCCATCACACACGTCACCCAATACCTTTACAACCCCTCTGTGCAAACCGCGCAGCATGTGGCGCATCTGCAGGCAGCCAACACCCCTTGTCAAACCGTGCTGCACCACACGATGCACATCACGCCCAAGGCTTTGGTGCAGCACAGCATCGACGCCTTTTTGAACCACCGCGCCTATTGGGCGCTGACACACCCACACGATGGTCTGAGCGTGCAGGCCTACACCGAAGTGGAGACCCGTGCCATCGCCCCGATAACGCCCACCAACGCCCTGCAAACCTGGGAAGCCGTGCGCGAGCATTTCCGTTACCAAGGTGGCCAAGCGGGTGATGTGCACGCAGGCATGGTCTTTGGCTCGCACCATGCGCCTGTGCACGATGCCTTTGCGGCTTATGCGCAAAGCTGCTTCACACCTGGGCGGCCCCTGATGCAAGCGGCCCAGGCCCTCACGGCCCGCATGCACCGCGATTTCCATTACGAAACGGCCAGCACCGACATCAACACCCCGGCTCTTGAGGCGTTGCAAAACAAACGGGGGGTTTGCCAGGACTTTGCCCACATCCTGGTGGCCTGCCTTCGGTCTTTGGGCTTGCCAGCCCGCTACGTGAGCGGCTACCTCCTCACCCAGCCGCCGCCGGGCCAGCCCCGTTTGGTGGGCAGCGACGCCTCGCATGCTTGGGCCTCGGTGTATGTGCCCGAACTGGCCCACCACAGCAGCCAAGGCTGGTTTGACCTGGACCCGACCAACGACCGCTGCGGCTTGGCCAGCCCAGGCGAAGACTATGTGCGCTTGGCCGTGGGCCGCGATTTTGCCGATGTCTCGCCCCTTCGTGGCGTGCTTCAAGGCGGCGGCTCGCACACCCTCGAGGTGGCTGTCACGGTGGCCCCTTTGGACGTTTGATCTGGTCAACAAACGTCGGCTGACATGCCCCCGCCCCTTCAGCGACAATGTGTTCTTTGAAACCCCTGCTGAAGCAGGCGTCCCCCCCTCAACCTGCGACCGAGACCATCCCATGAGTGTTTACGACCAACTCAAAACCCTGAACATCGAGCTGCCCCCTGTGGCCGTGCCTGCTGCTGCCTATGTGCCCTTTGTCCAAACCGGCAATCTGGTTTTCCTGTCCGGGCACATCGCCAAAAAAGACGGCAAAGTCTGGGCTGGCCAACTGGGCAAAAACATCAGCACCGCTGAAGGCCAGCAAGCCGCACGCGCTGTGGCGATTGACCTGATGGGCACATTGCACGCGGCTGTGGGTGACCTCAACAAGGTCAAACGCATTGTCAAAGTGATGAGCCTGGTCAATTCCACAGGCGACTTCACCGAGCAGCACCTCGTGACCAACGGCTGCAGCGAACTGCTGGGCCAGGTCTTTGGACCGCAAGTGGGCGCACATGCCCGCAGCGCTTTTGGCGTGGCCCAAATTCCTATGGGCGCTTGCGTTGAGATCGAACTCATCGCCGAAATCGGCTGAGCCACGGCCATGTCCATCGAACTGAGCAAAGAAGACCGCGCTCAGGCGATTGCCAGCATCGAGCGCTACTTTGAGGCCAACTTCGCGCAAAAGATCGGCAACATTTCTGCCGGCGCCTTGCTTGGCTTTGTCCTCGAAGAAATTGGCCCATCCATCTACAACCGCGCCGTGAGTGACGCCAAAGAGCGCATGCTCCTGCGCGTGGAAGATCTGGAATACGAAGTTCGTGCCGACGAGTTTCAGTATTGGCAAAAATTCAAGCCACGCAAGCCATGAAAAAAGCCCTTTTAGTCCTGGCACTGCCCTTTGTTCTGTCGGCTTGCGGTTTGGTGTCCACGCAAGCCGTGTACGAAGAAATCAGAGCCCAGGAAAAAGCCAAAGCCGTGGGCAGTGACACAGCACCTGCCCACAAGCTGCCACCATTTGATGCCTACCAAAAAGAACGCTCGGTGCTCTCACCCTGATCGCTTTGAACGTCCACACCATCCATTGACCTGCAAAACGCTGAACGCCTGCTCAAGGCCAAAGCCTGAATTTCCAACCACCCCAGGAGACTTTGATGACCCTTTCCATGTCCCGCGCCAGCCTGCCCGTTTGCACCCGCATGCTGACCAACTTGAGCCACATCCTGGCCAAGGCCGAGCTGTTTGTCGAGGCCAAAAAGATCGACCCTACGGCGCTGACCACTTACCGCTTGGCCCCCGACATGTTTCCGTTCACGCGCCAGGTGCTGATCGCCTGCGACGCCGCTAAAAACGGCGTGGCCCGATTGAGTGGCATCGAAGCGCCCAAATTTGAGGACACCGAAACCACCCTGGCCCAGCTGCAAGAGCGCATCCAGAAAACCCTGGCCTTCATCGCCACCGTGCCTGCCGCTGCACTGGACGGCACCGAAGACAAAGAGATCACCTTCCCCGCGGGTCCGGGCAAAACCCGCACCCTCAGCGGACAGGACTACCTGTGCCACTGGATGCTGCCCAACCTGTACTTCCACATCACCACGGCCTACACCATCTTGCGCCACAACGGTGTGGAGGTCGGCAAGATCGATTACCTGCTGGGTGCACAGGGCTAAATAGCCTGATGCGGGCACATCGCCCGCACTTGGCAACTGTCCCCAAACCCCGTGCCCAAAGGTGTGGACAAGTACAGGGATAAGCCGCGAAATGCCC
>JAIXOZ010000027.1 GCA_027486495.1 Comamonadaceae bacterium
CTCTGTCCCGATCTGAATGACTTTGAGGGACAGATCTTTAGCTCTGTCCCGATCTGAATGACTTTGAGGGACAGATCTTTAGCTCTGTCCCCAACTGATTAAGAAACAAGATGACCGCCCAACTGCTCAGCACCAGCGAAGGCCAGACCCTGATCCTGACCCTCAGCAACCCGGAGTTTCGCAACGCGCTTGGACCCGAGATGTACGCCGCTGGGGTCGAAGCCCTGAACGTGGCCGAATCCAGCGCCGACGTGCGCAGCGTGGTGATCACAGGGGCGAACGGCATCTTCAGTGCAGGCGGCAATTTACAGCGCCTGCAAAACAACCGCCAATTGCCGCCCGAACACCAAGCGCAAAGCATTGAAGGCTTGCACAACTGGATCGAAGCGATTCGCACCTTCCCTAAGCCCGTCATCGCAGCGGTCGAAGGCCCAGCCGCCGGTGCAGGATTTTCGTTGGCACTGGCCTGCGACCTGATCGTGGCGGCCCGCAACAGCGTGTTCGTGATGGCCTACAGCTCCATTGGCTTGTCGCCCGATGGTGGCGGCAGCTGGAGTCTGTCTCGCGCAGTACCGCGCCAGTTGGCCACTGAACTGCTCATGTGCGGCGAGCGCATAGGTGCCGAGCGCCTGCAACAATTGGGGGTGGTCAATCGCCTGGCCGATGCGGGCCAAGCCCTTGAGCAAGCACTGCTGCTGGGTGAACAGCTCAACCGCCGCGCACCCAACGCTTTGACCAGCATCAAGGATTTACTCAGCGATGCCGATGGCAGCCACCTCAATGCGCAACTGGCACGCGAACGGGACCACTTTGTCAAAAACTTGCACCACAAAAATGCCGGGATTGGCATTGCCTCGTTCTTGAACAAGCAAAAACCCGAATACGAATAAAACGACTGGTCCCCCAGGCGACAAAAAAACGATCTTCAGTCACTCAAAGGACAGAGCATGGACGAACCGATTCTGACAATGGAGGAACGAGAGGCGATCAACAGTGGTCGCTGGTTCTCTAGCCTTTCACCTTCACTTCGACACGACATACTTCGATGCGCTTACGTCAAACGTCACAAGGACGGCGATATGCTCGCTGCGCGGGGAGATCCGCCCGAGCAGTGGATCGCCTGCGCCAAGGGCGCGGTGCGCGTGAGCTCGACCTCGGTGTCGGGCAAACAAATCACCTTGACCTATGTGGAGCCGGGCATCTGGTTTGGCGATGTCTCGATCTTCGACGGGGATCGCCGCACACACGACTGTTATGCACACGGCGACACCACCACGCTCAACGTGGCCAAAGCCGACTTCAAGAAAATTCTGACGCAGCACGTCGAGTTTTACGACGCCATGCTGCGCCTGCATGCACGGCGCATTCGCCAACTCTACGGCTTGGTGGAAGACCTGAACACCTTGCCCTTGCGTGCGCGTTTGGCCAAACAACTCAACCACTTGCTGCGCAGCTACGGCGTGCCCAGTTTGTCGGACGCCAAAGCGATCCGCATCAGCTTGCAACTGGCGCAAGAGGAACTCGCGCAACTGCTGGGGGCGTCGCGCCAACGCGTGAACCAAGAACTCAAGCAAATGGAGCGCGAGCAGATCATCCGCATCGAGCCGGGCGGCTTGGTGGTGTTGGACCGCGATGCGCTGCTGCTGATCGTCAACGCGGACCACTGACGCGCCACTGCGCCATCCTTTCGCCGCTGACTGCGGCGATCATTGATTTTCGACGGGTAACCCCATGAGTGCTTTTGACCATTTCGTGGGGACCCGGCCTGTCACGGGCTCTCACGCCTTTGACATCCCTGCCCTGGAGGCTTGGCTCAGCGCCAAACTTCCCGGCTTCGCGGGCCCCTTGAGCGTGGAAATGTTCAAGGGTGGCCAATCCAATCCCACCTACAAACTCATCACCCCCTCACGCCAGTACGTGATGCGGGCCAAACCTGGCCCGGTGGCCAAGCTGTTGCCGTCTGCCCACGCCATCGAGCGGGAATTTGCTGTGATGCAAGGCCTGCACGGCACCGACGTGCCTGTGGCCCAAATGCATGTGCTGTGTGACGACGAGTCGGTGATCGGCCGCGCTTTTTACGTCATGGAGTTCGTGCAAGGCCGTGTGCTCTGGGACCAATCCCTGCCAGGCATGACCCCTGCCGAACGGGGCGCGATTTACGACGAAATGAACCGCGTGTTGGCCGCCCTCCACAAGGTCGATGTGGCCAAGCAGGGCTTGGCCAGTTACGGCAAACCCGGCAACTACATCGAGCGCCAAATTGGCCGTTGGAGCAAACAGTACGCCGCCTCCATCACCCAGCCCATTCCCGAAATGGACCAGCTGATCGAGTGGCTGCCCAAAAACATTCCGGACAGCGCCAAGGACGAAACCTTGGTCGGCGTTGTGCATGGCGACTACCGCTTGGACAACCTGATGTTCCACCCCACCGAAGCCCGCGTGCTGGCGGTGCTGGACTGGGAGCTGTCCACCTTGGGCCACCCACTGGCCGATTTCAGCTACCACTGCATGGCTTGGCACATCAGCCCCGGCACCTTCCGTGGCATTGGCGGTCTCGATTTCGCATCCTTGGGCATCCCGTCTGAGGCCGAGTACATCCGGCGCTACTGCGAACGTACCGGTTTCACCACACCCGAGGCCTTGGCCAAAGACTGGAATTTTTACCTCGCCTACAACATGTTCCGCATCGCGGCCATTTTGCAAGGCATTGCCAAACGTGTCGAAGACGGCACCGCATCGAGCGAACAAGCCAAAACATCGGGCGCAGGCGCCCGCCCCATGGCCGAGCTGGCTTGGCGTTTTGCCTGTCAAGCCTGAACCTTTTTTACAAACCGAACCACAACCCCAGGAGAGAGACCATGGATTTTGAATACACCCCCAAGGTCAAGGACATGCAGGCACGCCTATTGGCCTTCATGGACGAGCACATTTACCCGAACGAGGCGCGGTTCTTTGAAGAAATCGCCGAAAACCGTGCCAAAGGCAACGCTTGGGTCCCCACCAAAATCGTCGAAGAACTCAAACCCAAGGCCCTGGCTGCTGGTTTGTGGAACCTGTTTTTGCCCAAGTCCTCCCGCGCACCCCAAGGCCTGTCCAACCTCGAATACGCCCCGCTGTGCGAGATCATGGGCCGCGTACCGTTTGCCGCAGAAATCTTCAACTGCTCAGCCCCCGACACCGGCAACATGGAAACGCTGGAGCGCTACGCCAGCGAAAGCCTGAAGGACACTTGGCTCGAACCCCTGCTGCGCGGCGAAATCCGCTCGGCCTTCCTGATGACCGAGCCCGATGTGGCCTCGTCAGATGCCACCAACATCGAGTGCGAGATTCGCCGCGACGGTGACGACTATGTCATCAATGGACGCAAGTGGTGGTCGTCCGGCGCGGGCGACCCACGCTGCGCGGTCTACATTGTCATGGGCAAAACCAACCCCGACGCAGGCCGCCACGAGCAGCAATCCATGATCGTGGTGCCCGCCAACACGCCCGGTATCACCGTGGTGCGCGCCCTGTCGGTGTTTGGCTACGACGATGCACCGCACGGCCATATGGAAGTGGTGCTCAAGAACGTTCGTGTGCCGGCTGAAAATATTTTGCTGGGCGAAGGCCGTGGCTTTGAAATCGCCCAAGGCCGCTTGGGCCCTGGCCGCATCCACCATTGCATGCGCACCATCGGCATCGCCGAACGTGCCTTGGAGCTCATGTGCAAGCGCCTCAACGAGCGCGTGGCCTTTGGTCGCGAAGTGGCCCGCCAGACCGTGTGGCAAGAGCGCATCGCCGAGTCGCGCTGCATGATCGAGCAAGCCCGCTTGCTCACGCTCAAAGCCGCTTACATGATGGACACCGTGGGCAACAAGGTGGCCAAGGCCGAGATCGCGATGATCAAAATCGTGGCCCCCAACATGGCTTGCCAGATCATCGACTGGGCCATTCAGGCCCACGGTGGTGGCGGCGTGTCGCAAGACTTCCCGCTGGCCTATGCCTACGCCCACCAACGCACCCTGCGCCTGGCCGACGGTCCGGACGAAGTGCACCGCAACTCGCTGGCCAAGCTGGAGTTGGCCAAGCAATTGGCATTGCCCGGTGATTTGGGCATGCCGATCACACGGGGCAGCTGAGCGTCCCGGATGCCAAGCCCGGCAGCGCCGTCAAGACCGCTGCTGGGTGCCCCGCCCACTTTGCAGGGCCTGGCCTGAGCTCAGTGCACCGAGCCCGGGGGCAAATCAGTCGGTAAACCGGTGAAGAGACCCGCCGCATCCACTGGGTCAAAACGGTATTGCGCGCCGCAAAAGTCGCAGCCCACTTCGACTTGACCCTGCTCGGCGATGATGCCTTCCACCTCTTCGGTGCCCAAGCTGCGGATCATGTTGCCCACGCGTTCGCGGTTGCAGCGGCAGGCAAAGCGCGGACCCGTCTTGCCAATGAAAGGCTCAAAACGGGCCAGCGGCTCTTCCCAATACAGGCGGTGCAAAATAGTTTCGGCATCCAGCCCCAGCAGCTCTTCACGCTTGAGGCTTTTGGTCAGGATAGAGATGCGGCTGAAGTCTTCACTCTGACCCAATACCGACTCGCGCATGAGTGAATCGGTTTTGCCGGCCAAATTGCCCTCGCCTTCGATGGGCAGGCGCTGAATCAGCAAGCCGGCCGCCACCTTGTCATCGGCCGCCAGCACCAGCACGGTGTCCAGCTGCTCCGACTGCAGCATGTAGTGCTCCAGCACCTCGCTGATGTTTTCCAGTTTTTCGCCCCGATCGCCAAACAGTGGCACCACGCCCTGGTAGGGCTGCTGGCCCGGCAAGCGGTCTTGAGGGTCCAGGGTGATGGCGCAGCTCCCTTCGTTGTTCACGTTGACCATCTGGCTCAAGCTTGCGCCGTCGGCCACCTGACCGACCTGGGTGCAGGTGGCGCGCAGACTCAGGTCGGGCTGCACCTCGACCACGCCCAATTTCACGGGGCCGTCACCAAAAATTTGCAGCACCAAAGCGCCATTGAACTTGATGTTGCCCTGCATCAGCACACCCGCAGCGGCCATCTCGCCCAACAATTGGCGTACGGGCGCGGGGTAAGCGCCGGTTTCAGAGTTAGCCGCGCGGCGCGCCAGAATGTCTTGCCAAGCATCGGTCAGGCGCACCAGCATGCCGCGCACCGGCAGGCCTTCGAAAATGAATTTGTGGAGTTCGGACAAAGTGCAATCAACAGCCCCATGGGGGCCGATCCTCAAAAGTTAAAAAGCGATGGCTGCAGCTGAAAAATCAGCTGATTTTTTTCAGGCCCGCCTTGAAGCGGCGGGCGTTTTCGACGTAATGCTTAGCGCTTTGGCGCAAGCCTTCAATCTGCTCGGGGCTCAACTCGCGCACCACCTTGGCAGGCGTGCCCATGATCATGGAGCCATCGGGAAATTCCTTACCCTCGGTCACCAGCGAACCGGCGCCCACCAGGCAGTTCTTGCCGATCTTGGCACCGTTGAGCACCACCGCGCCAATGCCGATCAGCGACTCGTCGCCAATCGTGCAGCCGTGCAGCATGACCATGTGGCCCACGGTGACGTGCTTGCCGACCGTGATCGGTTTGCCGTGGTCGGCGTGCATCACGCTGCCGTCCTGGATGTTGCTGCCCTCGCCGATTTCAATCGTCTCGGTGTCGCCGCGCACCGTCACACCAAACCAGATGCTGGCATCGGCCGCGATCTTGACCGCGCCCATGACCTGCGCGTTGTCGGCCACCCAGGCTGTTTCGGCGAGTTCGGGGGTTTGATCATCCAGTTGGTAAATGGCCATGACGGTCTCCAGTTGGTTGGGTTTTCTTGAAAACCTACAATTGTAGGGATGCCCACTACCGGCCGTGGGCGCAGTCACCGATCACCATGCACACCCTGCGCTCCGCCGCCCTGATTCCTTGGGCCCAAACCGACCCCAACCTGAAGGCCCAAGCCACTTTGGCCCTCGACCTGAGCCTGCCCGTGGGCGCACTCGACAGCCTGAGCGCCCCCACTGCTGGCCCCGGCCGCGCCGCCCGCCCGCTGCTGGTGCCGCACACCCAGCTCAAGGCCAAATCCATGGCCACGCCCGAGGGCCGGGCCATGCTGGTGCACTCGATCGCCCACATCGAGCTCAACGCCATCGACCTGGCACTCGACGTGGTTTGGCGCTTTGCGGGCATGCCCGAAGCCTTTTACACCGACTGGGTGCGCATCGCTCAGGAAGAGGCCAAGCACTTCAGCCTGCTGCGCCAGCATTTGCTGGAATTGGGTTTTGACTACGGCGACTTTCCGGCCCACAACACCTTGTGGGACATGGCCGAGCGCACCCAGGGCGATATCCTGGCGCGCATCGGCATCGTGCCGCGCACCATGGAAGCTCGGGGCCTGGACGCCTCACCGGGGGTGAAAAACAAACTGGTCAGCGTGGGCGACCACCGGGCGGGTGAAATTTTGGACATCATCCTGACCGATGAGATTGGCCATGTGGCCGCAGGCAACCGCTGGTACCGCTACCTGTGCGACCAGCGCGGCTTGGACCCGGTGGGCACCTATGCCGAGTTGATCGCGCAATACGACGCGCCCAAACTGCGCCCGCCCTTCAACATGGCGGCGCGCCAATCTGCCGGCTTTAGCCCCGAAGAACTGCAGCTGCTGGGGCAGTGATCAGTCTCTTTGCGTCAAGCCCGCGGGCGACGCCGCATAGCCCGTGAGGGTTTTGTCGGCGTGCTTGAGACGCCAATTGAGCATTTTTTGCGCATAGGCCAACACCAGCGCAGCGTATTCGGGGTCTTGCGCGCAGTTGTGCAATTGCTCGGGGTCCTTGCGCAAATCAAAGAACAAGGGCGGCAGTGCAGCAAAGTGAACATACTTGTACTGCTCATCTTGCACCACGGCCAAGGCACTTTCGTCCATATCCGTGCCCAACACGTCTTCGGGCTGAGAATAGTAGATGTTACGGAAGTCGAATTCGTAATGCACCTCGGTTCGCCAGTTTTTGGGCGCTTGACCACTGTGCAAAAACGGCAACAGCGAAGCACCATCACAGGCCCGAGGAATCGTTTGACCCATCCAATCCAAAATGGTGGGCATGGTGTCCACTGTCTCGGTGAACTGGCGAACAATCTGGCCCCGTGTGGCATCGGATTGAACACCAGGATCTCGAACAATCATCGGGATATGAAAGCTCTCATCGAAATAGCCGATCTTGCCGAGCAAGTGGTGGTCACCCAACTGCTCACCGTGGTCGCTGGTCAACACCACCAAGGTGTTGTCCCATTGGCCAGTTTCCTTGAGGAACTTGAAAACGCGGCCGATCTGGTCGTCCACCTCGCTCATCAGGCCGTAATAAGTGGCGCGCATTTGGCGCACTTCGGCTTCGTCCATCTGGCTGGCCAA
>JAIXOZ010000067.1 GCA_027486495.1 Comamonadaceae bacterium
AATTGTTCCAGCTGTCGATCTTGGCTACAGCCGCTGTGCTGTCCGTGGCAGCGCACGCCGGTGAGGTCGAGGTGCTGCACTACTGGACCAGTGGTGGTGAAGCCAAATCGGCCGCTGCCCTGAAGGCCACATTGCAAGGCAAGGGCCATACCTGGAAAGACTTCGCCGTGGCCGGTGGTGGCGGTGACAACGCCATGACCGTGCTCAAGTCGCGTGTGGTGTCGGGCAATGCCCCAGCCGCTGCACAAATCAAGGGCCCCGCACTGCAAGAGTGGGCCGGTGAAGGCGTGCTGGCCAACATCGATGATGTGGCCAAGGCCGAGAAGTGGGACAGCCTGCTGCCCCCCGTGGTTGCCAACGTCATGAAATACAAGGGCAACTACATCGCCGCCCCCGTGAACGTGCACCGTGTGAACTGGCTGTGGGCCAGCAACGCCGCCTTCAAAAAGGCCGGCGCCAAAGTGCCCACCAACTGGGACGAGTTCTTTGTGGCTGCTGAAGCCCTGAAAAAGGCCGGCATCATCCCCGTGGCCCACGGTGGCCAAAACTGGCAAGACTTCACCACCTTCGAAAGCGTGGCTCTGGGCGTGGGCGGTGCCGACTTCTACAAAAAAGCTTTGGTGCAACTGGACCCAACTGCTTTGAATGGCGCCACCATGACCAAGGTGCTCGACACCTTCAAGAAGGTCAAGGGCTACACCGACAAGAACGCCCCTGGCCGTGACTGGAACCTGGCGACCGCCATGGTCATCAAGGGCGAAGCCGGCATGCAGCTGATGGGTGACTGGGCCAAGGGCGAATTCGTCGCCGCTGGCAAAAAGCCCGGTGCTGACTTCAGCTGTGCGGCAGCCCCTGGCACCGCCAAGTCCTTCACTTTCAACGTGGACTCGTTTGCCATGTTCAAGCTGAAGAACGACGCCAACACACAGGCCCAAAAAGACCTGGCCTCGGCCATCATGTCCACCAACTTCCAGGAAGTGTTCAACCTGAACAAGGGCTCCATCCCTGTGCGCTTGAACATGAACCTGGCCAAGTTTGACGACTGCGCCAAACTCAGCTCCAACGACTTCGTGTCGACCGCCAAGAGCGGTGGTTTGGTGCCTTCGGTGGCCCACGGCATGGCCATCGGTTCGGCCACTTCGGGCGCGATCCAGGACGCCGTCAGCCAGTTCTGGAACGACGACAAGATGAGCACCAAAGACGCTCAAGCCAAGATCGCTTCGGCCGCCAAGGTCAAGTGAGTCTTTGAGCCGGCCATGCGGTCGGCTCGCACAAGCCTCTTGGGCTTGTTGTTTCTTTAGCCGCCGGGCTGCAGGTCACGAGCTTGCAGCCCGAGCCGGTCTCGATTGGATCACCCATGTCTGCATCTTCCTCCCAGCAAGGCGCGTGGTTGCCCAAGCTGGTGATTGCGCCCAGCTTTGTGCTGTCGCTGCTCTTCATCTATGGCCTGATGGCGTGGAACGGCTATTTGTCCGTGTCGGCCTCGCGCCTGTTGCCCAACTACGAATTTGTGGGCCTCCAGCATTACGCCGCCCTGATGGAAAGCGACCGCTTTCAGGTGGCCATGCGCAACATGGCCGTGTTTGGCTTGCTCTTCATCGGTGGGGCCATGGTACTGGGGGTGTTGCTGGCCATCCTGCTTGACCAGAAGGTGCGCGGCGAAGGCGTCTTGCGCACCATTTATTTGTACCCCATGGCGATCTCGTTCATCGTCACCGGCACCGCATGGAAGTGGATGCTCAACCCCGGTTTGGGGCTGGAGCACCTGATGCGCAGCTGGGGTTTTTCGAGCTTCAGTTTTGACTGGCTGGTGCAGCAAGACATGGCGATTTATTGTGTGGTGATTGCCGGTGTGTGGCAAAGCGCGGGTTTTGTGATGGCGCTGTTTTTGGCGGCGCTGCGCGGCATCGACGACTCGATCATCAAGGCTGCCCAAGTGGACGGGGCCAGCTTGCCGACCATTTATTGGCGCATCATTTTGCCCAGCCTCGGGCCGGTTTTTTTCAGCACCTTGTTGGTGGTCTCGCACCTGGCCATCAAGAGCTTTGACTTGGTGATGGCGCTCACCGCAGGTGGCCCCGGCTACGCCACCGATTTGCCCGCCACCTTCATGTACGCCACCGCCTTCACACGCGGACAAATTGGTGTGGGTGCGGCCAGTGCCACCGTGATGCTGGCCACGGTGGCCGCTATCGTTGTGCCCTATTTGTATTCTGAATTGCGGAGCAAACGATGAACCGCCTGAACTTTCATCGCCTGATCCTGTGGACCATGCTGCTGTTGTTTGCGGCCTGGTTTTTGGTGCCGCTGTATGTGATGCTGACCACCTCGCTCAAAGACGCAGAGCAACTGCGGGCAGGCAACCTGCTGAGCCTGCCCACCGCCCCCACACTCGACGCGTGGTTCAAAGCCTGGGGCAGCGCCTGCACTGGCGTGCAGTGTGAAGGGCTCAAGCCTTTTTTCTGGAACTCGGTCGTGATGGTGGTGCCTGCGGTGCTGCTGTCCACCTTGATCGGTTCGCTCAACGGCTATGTGCTCTCCAAATGGAAGTTTCGTGGCAGCGAGACCTTGTTTGCCTTCATGCTGTTTGGTGTGTTCATGCCCATGCAGGTGGTGCTCTTGCCCATGAGCCAAGTGCTCGGCTGGCTGGGCGTGGCCAGTTCGGTGTGGGGTTTGATGCTGGTCCATGTGGTGGCCGGTATCCCTTCGACCACGCTGTTTTTTCGCAACTACTACATCGGCCTGCCGGATGAGCTGATCAAGGCCGCGCAATTGGATGGCGCGGGTTTCTGGATGATCTTTCGCCGCATTGTGTTACCGCTGTCGCTGCCGATTTTGGTGGTCACACTCATCTGGCAGTTCACCAACATCTGGAACGACTTTTTGTACGGCGTGGTGTTCTCGGGCGCCGACAGCAAGCCCATCACCGTGGGCCTGAACAACCTGGCCAACACCTCCAGCGCCGTCAAGGAATACAACGTGGACATGGCCGCTGCGCTGATCGCGGCATTGCCCACCTTGTTTGTGTACGTGGTGGCCGGTAAATATTTTGTGCGCGGCCTGACGGCTGGTGCGGTCAAGGGTTAAAGGAAAAAGATCATGGGCGCACTCGCCATTCGCAACATCCACAAGACCTACAACGACAAGGTCCACATCCTCAAAGGCATCGACCTCGAAATCGAGGCCGGTGAATTCCTGATCCTGGTCGGCCCATCTGGTTGCGGCAAATCGACACTGTTGTCCATGATCGCTGGCCTGGACCACCCCACCAGCGGCAGCATCCACATTGGCGAGCGCGATGTGACGAACCTGCCCAGCAAAGACCGCGACATCGCCATGGTGTTCCAGAGCTACGCGCTCTACCCCAACATGACGGTGGCGCAAAACATCGCCTTTGGGCTGGAGATCCGCAAAGTGCCCAAGGCCGAGCGCAAAGCCGCAGTGGACCGCGTGTCGGCCATGCTGCAAATTGGCCACCTGCTGGACCGCAAGCCGGGCCAGCTGTCGGGCGGTCAGCGGCAGCGCGTGGCCATGGGCCGCGCTCTGGCGCGAGACCCCAAGCTGTTTTTGTTTGACGAGCCGCTGTCCAACCTCGACGCCAAGCTGCGCGTGGAAATGCGGGCCGAAATCAAGCTGCTGCACCAGCGCACGAAAACGACCACCGTCTATGTGACGCATGACCAGGTCGAAGCCATGACACTGGGCGACCGCATCGCGGTGATGAAAGACGGCTTGGTGCAACAGTTCGGCACGCCCGCTGAAATTTACAACCGTCCGGCCAACCGCTTTGTGGCCGAGTTCATCGGCTCACCCGCCATGAACATGGTGGATGCACAGCGGGTGGGTACAGCATTGACAGCGCATGGCGTGGTGCTGCTCATCACCGATGCGCAAAGCGCTGCGGTGCAAGCGCACGGCAGTGCTGAATGGGTTTATGGCCTGCGCCCCGAAAGCATCAGCTTTGCCGCCACAGGCTTGCCCGGCAAGCTCAGCATGATCGAGCCCACCGGCCCCGAAACCTATGCCACGGTGGACACTACGGCAGGCAAGCTGACGGCCCGTGTGCCGGGTGTTTTGCAAGCCCATGTGGGCGATGCGGTGCACTTGCAGTGGCAGGCCGATCAGTCGCATGTGTTTGACCAGGCCAGTGGCGTGCGCTTGGGCTGAGCTCAGCCGCAGGGCTGGGTGAGTTGTTCAGCGTTCAGCCCGGCGCACCCGCCAAAACAGCCAACTGGCGATGCACAGGTTGAGCAGGTTCCACGCGATGCCATTTAAAAACGCCGCGTGGTAACTGCCCGTCAGGTCAAACACCCAGCCCGACATCCAGCCGCCCAACGCCATGCCTAACAAGGTGGCCATGATCACCGAACCCACGCGGCCCCCCGCTTCTTTGGGGTCGAAGTGCTCGCGCACGATGATCGCGTAGGCGGGCACGATGCCGCCCTGGAACAGCCCGAACATGGCCGAGACGATGTACAGCGGCACCATGCCGTCAAAAGGCAAAAACATCAGCAGCGCCACACCCTGCAAAAACGAGCCCAGCAACAAAGTGCGGATGCCGCCAATGCGGTCGCTGATCACGCCAAACACCAGTCGGCTGACGATGCCGCTGGCCAGCATGAGCGAGAGCATTTCGGCCCCGCGCGCCGCGCCAAAACCCAGATCAGAGCAATAGGCCACGATGTGCACTTGCGGCATGGACATGGCCACGCAACACGCCACCCCTGCGACAAACAGCAGGCTTTGGGCGTGGGCGGGTTTCAGGCCAAAGGGGCGGCTGCGGTCCACGGGCACGGTGCTGGCGTTGGCCGGTGTCAGGGTCACCAGCGGCGGGCGCTGGCGCATCAACATGGCCAGCAAAAACATGCCCACGCCACAAAAAATACCCAGCATGATGTAGGTCTGCCGCCAGCCCACGGTCTCCACGCCGTGTTGAACAATCGGCGGCCAAATGGTGCCCGCGATGTAATTGCCACTGGCGCAAATGGCCACGGCGATGCCGCGACGGCGGTTCCACCACAAAGCGGTGTCGGCCATCAGGGGCGCAAAAGTGGATGAACTGCCAATCAGGCCCATCAAGCCGTGCGCCAGGCCAAAGGCCCAGATGCTGCCTGACATCCCGGCCCAAACAAAGCCACCACACACGGCCAAGGCCCCAACCCAGAGCACCGGCAACAGGCCATGGCGATCAGCCAGGCGGCCGGTGATCAGGCCACCCAGCCCCAGGCAAATCATCATCAAGGTGTAGGGCAGCGAGGCGTCGGCGCGGCCCACACCAAACTCGGTCTGCACCGCAGGCAGCACCACCGACACGATGTACATGCTGCTGTTGCCCAGCACCACCAGCCCCAGCGTGGCCAGCAAGCGCCAGGCAGCTTGGCGGGAATCGATGAGGGACGGGTCGGCAGGTGTGGTGTTCATCGGTGCAATTTAGCCGATGAGGGGGTGGTGGTGTTGTCTTGTGGGTTACTGGACTTGGATGATTAGCGGGCACCCTTGAGGTCTCACCCAGCAGTGTTGATGTGCCGCCTCGGGCTGTTGATATGTCACCCCGGGCTTATATGGATGCCTCCCGGATAGCAAGAAGAATTTGCCCTGTGTTGTGAAGAAGTCGGCTGCTTAACTTATATCCGGCCTTGATCGCGTGGTTCGTCCGGTTTCCCGCACTTACCCGTTGGCCCTGATGCATATTCGCGGACAAACTCCTCATCTTGATGGCGGACTTTTGACGTCC
>JAIXOZ010000063.1 GCA_027486495.1 Comamonadaceae bacterium
GGGTTGATGCTGCGGCCCACGTCGTGCACGATGTCCACGGCTTTGAGCCACCACTCGCCGGTGCGGGTGTCGATTTCGACTTCGCTCACGGCAGCGCCGTAGCAGTAGTAATAGAACGCTCTGCCATTCAGGGTCGCGAAGTCGTATTTGATTTCGGGCGTCATGTAGAAACCCGTGACCGACAGGCCCACACGCTCCATATAAGCTTGTTTGGTCACATCGGCCCACTTGACGGATTTGCCGCCACCGTGCGCTTCGTTGTTCGCGAAAGTCACATCACCCTCAGCGCAACCCAACATGCGCGCCGCCACAGGCTTCAAGCGCTCACGCATTTGCATCGTGGCGTTCATGATGGCCGCGCCGTTGATGTCGGCACCGCTCGATGCGGATGTGGCCGAAGCGTTGGGCACTTTTTGCGAATCGGTCGCGGTGATGCGCACATGGTCCACGCTGATGCCCAAACCATCGGCACAGACTTGCGCCAACTTGGTGTTCAGGCCCTGGCCCATTTCGGTGCCCCCGTGGTTGCAACTGACCGAGCCATCCATGTAGACCACGAGCAGCGCGCCGCCTTGGTTCAGGTGTGTGGCGGTGAAGCTGATGCCGAACTTCAGGGGCACGAGCGCCATGCCGCGCTTGCGGGTTTTGCTCTTGGCGTTGAAGGCACGCACGGCGGCGCGGCGCTCGGCGTAGTTGGATTCGCGTTCGACCTGATCGATCACCTTGTCACCCACCCAGTCTTCAATGAGCTGGTTGTATTGGGTGGTCATGGTGTCGGGCGTGCCGCTGATGGCGGGGTCTTTGTAGAGGTTGAGCTTGCGCACTTGCAGTGGGTCTTTGCCCAAAGTCATCGCAATCTCGTCCATCACCGTCTCGATGCCGAACATGCCCTGTGGGCCACCAAAGCCACGGAAAGCGGTGGCACTTTGTGTGTTGGTTTTGCAGCGGTGGCTCACCAGCTTGAGCGCAGGCAGGTGGTAAGTGTTGTCGATGTGCAAGCAAGCACGGTCGTTCACCGGGCCCGAATAGTCGGTGCTGTAACCGCAGCGCGACATGAGCGTGATGTTGGCGCCCAAAACGCGGCCGTTGTCATCAAAGCCCACTTCGTAGTCGATGCGGAAATCGTGGCGCTTGCCGGTGATGGTCATGTCGTCGTCGCGGTTCACGCGCAGCTTGACGGGCTTTTGCAGTTTGAACGCAGCCAGTGCTGCGCTTTGGCTGAAGATGCTGGCGTTGCCTTCCTTGCCACCAAAGCCGCCACCCATGCGGCGGCAAATCACCTCCACATCGTTGGTGTGCAGGTTCAAGGCGTGCGCGGCTTCGCGTTGGTTGCCATCAGGGTGCTGGGTCGACACGTACAAGGTCAGCTGACCGTCTTCTTTGGGCACCGCGTAAGTGATCTGGCCTTCGAGGTAAAACTGTTCTTGCTGGCCGGTGTTGGTGCTGCCCTTGATTTTGTGCGGGGCGCTGGCAATGGCTGCGGCGGCGTCACCGCGCGTGATGCCCTTGGGGGGCATGATGAAGCTGCTCGCGGCCATGGCCTCTTCGATCGTCAAGATGGGTGTGAGTTCTTTGACCAGCACCTTGGCCTTTTTGGCGGCTTCGCGGGCGTAGAGCATCTCGCGCGCCACCACAACAGCCACGGCCTGACCCAAAAACTCGACCTTGCCAGCAGCCAGGAACGGGTCGTCATGGATGATGGGGCCGCAGTTGTTTTCGCCGGGAATGTCTTTGGCGGTGTAGACAGCCACAACGCCGTGTTCTTTCAGGATGGCTGCGCGGTCAATGCCGTCGCCGATCAATTCACCATGCGCCACGGGCGACAAGATGAGCGCGGCATACAAGGTGCCAGCGTGCTCGGGAATGTCGTCGATGTAGGTGGCTGAGCCCGTCACGTGCAGGTGCGCGGACTCGTGAACGATGTCTTTGCCTTGCTGAACGTCTGAAGCGGGCAACAGGTTCTTGATGGGGGTCGGAGCGTTCATTCAAGCCACCTCTTTCTGTTCTTCGATGAATTCAAGGGCCAGGTTGCGGGCCACCAAAGCGCGATAAGCCCATGTGGCGCGCAAACCGTCGCGGGCGGTGAAGCTGGCGGTGATCGCGGCGTCCAGATCGGCGGCTTTCACGTCGGCGCGTGCACGGCCTTCCAAAACGGCTTCGAGTTTGGGCGCGCGGCATGGCGATGGGGCCAGGCCGTTGTAGGCCAACTTCACGCCGCTCAGCTTGCCATCTTTCAGCGTGTAGCTGATGGCGGCGCATGTGGCCGAAATGTCTTGCTCAAAACGCTTGCTCACCTTGTGGGCGCGGAACACTTGGCCTGCCACAGGCTTGGGCAATTCCACCGCCTCGATGAACTCGCCGGGCTCCATCACGTTTTTCTTCATGCCGGTGTAGAAGTTGTCCAGCAGCACCTTGCGGGTCTTGTCGCCCCGGCGCAGCACCAGGCTGGCGCCCAACGCCATCAGGCACGGCATGGTGTCGCCAATGGGTGAACCGTTGGCAATGTTGCCTGCCAGCGTCGCGGTGGAGCGGATGGGCGGCGAACCAAAGCGGCGCAGCACTTCGGTGAAGTCAGGGTAGGCCTTGGCCACCAGCGCTTCGACTTGCGTGAGCGACACGGCAGCGCCAATGCGCCAAGCACTGGCGGTCTCGGACACCTGGCGCAGCTCGACCACATTGCCCAAATACATGATGTGGTCGGGGCGTGAGAACTGTTTGTTCACCTGCAGGCCAATTTCGGTGCTGCCAGCCAACAAGGTGGTGGTGGGGTTCTTAACCAGGTAGTCGGCCACCTCGGCGAGGGTGGCGGGTGACACAAACTCGTTCCCTTTGCGGGTGCGCACCACGGGCTGGACGATGATGTCGCCGTCCAGGCTCAGGGTCGGCACGCTGGCGCGTTTGATTTCTTTGAGCAAAGGCACATCGGCGCAGTCGTCCAGCTTGAGCGCCTCAGGCTTGGCGCAGGCCTTGGTGGCCGATTCGATGATCGGCTTGTAACCGGTGCAGCGGCACAGGTTGCCGCTGAGCGAATCGGTGATCTGCTGGCGATTGGGCATGGGCAAGACCTGCACCAGGTTCACCAAGCTCATCACGATGCCGGGGGTGCAAAAGCCGCACTGCGAACCGTGGCACTTGACCATTTCGGCCTGCACCGGGTGCAGCGTGCCGTCGGCTTTTTTCAGGCTCTCAACGGTCTTGACCGATTTGCCATCCAGAGAAGGCAACAACTGGATACAAGCGTTGGTGGCTACATAGTCCACGCCCGTGCCTGCGGCATTGAGCTCACCCACCATGACCACACAAGCGCCGCAATCGCCTTCAGCGCAGCCCTCTTTGGTGCCGGTGCGGTGCATTTGCTCACGCAAATAGTCCAGAACAGTGGTGGTGCGGCGCTCGCCTTGGGCTTCGACAATGCGGCCGTCGAGCACAAAGCGCACGGTGTTGGTGACTTGGGTCATGGTGCGGGGGGTAAGTAAATAAACGGTAATGCTTGATTTTAGTGAGTTGGCCCCAAGATGCCCAGCTCGATACACGCTGGGCACAAAAATAGATGGGTGTGCCACCGGACGGCCTGGGCTGACAAAGTGCCTACACTTTGCCCATGGAACACATTGACTACACCCCTTGGTACATCTCGCCCAAGACCAAATGTCTTCTTTCGGACTACGAAACCGAGCCCACCAGCAAAGGATGGCGCTCTGGCAGCGAATTGGAGGAGCACTTGGCTGACATGGGTGACAAGCTCGACAAATTGCAAAGTACCCTGCATGCGGCCAAAACCCGGGGCTTGTTGGTCGTGTTTCAGGGCATGGACACGGCAGGCAAGGATGGCGTGATCCGCAGCGTTTTCAGCCACGTCAGCCCCCTGGGCGTGCGGGCTGAAGCCTTTGGTGTACCCACCGAACTGGAAAGCCGCCATGACTTTTTGTGGCGCATCCACGCCAAAGCGCCTGCGCGGGGCGAAATGGTGATTTTCAACCGCAGCCATTACGAAGATGTGCTGGTCACCCGTGTTAGAGGTTGGATCGACGAGGAAACCTGCCAAAAACGGTACAACGACATCCTGCACTTCGAGTCTTTGCTGCAAGACGCGGGCATCAGCGTTTTGAAGTGCTATTTGCACATCTCCAAATCCGAGCAAAAGAAACGCCTGCAATCGCGGCTGGACGATCAGCGCAAACATTGGAAGCTACAGCCTTCGGACTTTGGCGACCGCGATCTGTGGCCCCAATTCACCCAAGCCTACGAAGAGGCCCTGAGCGCCACCAGCACGCCTGAATCCCCTTGGTACGTGGTGCCCGCCGACAGCAAGCCCTACCGCGACAGCTTCGTGGCCGGGTTGATCGTACAAACCCTGGACAACATGAAACTGAAAATGCCGAAGCCCAGTTTTGACTTGTCCAAAGTCAAACTGAGTTGAGCACCGGCGGGTCAACAGGCCCGTTGGGGTCGATTCACCGGGTTCAAGTTTCGGCAGTTTTTTAAGACCCCCGATAAGTCGAATAACTCCACGGGCTTGCCAGCAGAGGCACATGGTAGTGCTGGTCTTCATGGGCCACGCCAAAGTCCAGGCTCACTTTGTTCAAAAAGTTGGGTTCAGGCAACTCCACGCCCTTGGCCTTGAAGTAACCCGCCACGTCAAACACCAGGCGGTACGTGCCTTGGCGCAAGCTGGCATGGTCATAGAGCATGCCATCGGGGTTCCGGCCGTCGTGGTTGAGGGTGAAGCTTTTGACCAAAGTGGCCTGATCGCCTTGGGTGGTGTACAGGGCCACCTGCATGCCCGCAGCGGGGCAGCCGTGCATGGTGTCCAAAACGTGTGTGCTCAATCCCATGGTGTGCTCGCTTGTCTTGAGTGGGGGGTGAAAAAGGGTGGTTTTGACAAGGCTTTGAAAAGCCCTTTCAGCCGGTCGACCGAAGTGTATACAATTTTGCTTTTGATGGCTATGATTTGAGCCACCGACACAAAAACACCCGAAAAAGGGACCGCGAGACATGGAAACTTCCACCACGCACCACATCGTCGAATCGCTGACCCGCGCCATCGTGGAGCACCGGCTGTTGCCTGGCTCGAAACTGGCCGAGCAAAAGTTGGCCGACCACTTTGGTGTGTCGCGCACGCTGGTGCGCCAGGCCTTGTTTCAGCTGTCGCAAAACCGCTTGATCCGGCTCGAGCCCGCTCGCGGTGCTTTTGTGGCGGCCCCATCTGTCGAAGAAGCGCAACAGGTCTTTGCCGTGCGCCGCATGCTCGAAGCCGAGATGACCCGCGCTTTTGCGCAGCAAGTCACCCCCGAACAAATCGTGGCCCTGAAAGACCACATTCGGCAAGAGCGCGAAGCCGTGACGCAAGGCGACATCACGGGCCGCACCGAGTTGCTGGGCGACTTTCATGTGCGCATGGCCGAGTTGATGCACAACGATGTGCTGGCCCAGGTGCTGGGCGAGCTGATCTCGCGCTGCGCCCTGATCACCTTGATGTACCAATCGCGCAACGAGGCCGAGCACTCCACCGACGAACATGTGGCCATCGTGGCCGCACTCGAAGCGCAGGACACTGACCTGGCCGTGCAATTGATGCACGAGCACCTGCTGCACGTCGAAGCCAGCTTGACCTTTGACCGCAAAGTCCCCACCCACGACATTTCTCTGGCCCTGGCCTAAACCCTCGAAGATGACCATGAGCACCTACGACTCCACCCTCCCCTACCCCCGCGACTTAAAAGGCTACGGCCGCCATGTGCCACATGCCCAGTGGCCAAACGGCGCCCGCGTGGCCGTGCAGTTTGTCTTGAACTACGAAGAAGGCGGCGAAAACTCGGTGCTGCACGGTGATGCAGGATCTGAGCAGTTCTTGTCTGAAATGTTCAACCCCGCGTCCTTTCCTGAGCGGCACATCAGCATGGAAGGCATTTACGAATACGGCTCGCGTGCTGGCGTGTGGCGCTTGTTGCGCGAGTTTGAAAAACGCGGCCTGCCGCTCACGGTGTTTGGTGTGGCCACTGCACTGCAAAAGCACGACGACGTGACGGCCGCCTTCAAAGAGCTGGGTTACGACATCGCCTGCCACGGCCTCAAGTGGATCCACTACCAAAACATCGACGAAGCCACCGAGCGTGCCCACATGGCCGAGGCCATGGACATTTTGCAAAAGCTCACGGGCGAGCGGCCCTTGGGCTGGTACACCGGGCGCGACAGCCCCAACACCCGCCGCCTGGTGGCCGACTTTGGCGGCTTTGAATACGACAGCGACTACTACGGCGACGACCTGCCTTTTTGGATGAAAGTACGCAAGAGCGACGGCAGCGATGCACCGCAACTCATCGTGCCCTACACCTTGGACTGCAACGACATGCGCTTTGCGCTGCCCCAGGGTTACTCGCACGCCGACCCGTTTTTTCAGTACATGAAGGACACGTTCGATGCGCTCTATGCCGAAGGTGACCCCAGTGGGGACAACGCGCCCAAGATGATGAGCATTGGCATGCACTGCCGTTTGCTGGGCCGCCCGGGCCGCATCACAGCACTGCAACGCTTTTTGGACCACATCCAGTCGCACGACAAAGTCTGGGTGGCGCGGCGCATCGACATCGCACGGCACTGGAAAGCCACACACCCTTACAAGGATTGAACATGGCCCTGACCCTCGACCAACTCAACCAAGCATCCGCTGCAGACGCCGCGCAAATGCTCGACGGCCTGTACGAGCACTCGCCCTGGATCGCCGAGCAAGCGCTGGCGCAACGCCCCTTCACCTCGCTGGCGCAACTCAAGCACGCCATGTGCGAAGTGCTGGCACACGCTGGGCGCGACGCTCAGCTGGGCCTGATCCGCGCCCACCCCGAACTGGCGGGCAAGGCCATGGTCAGCAAAACGCTGACGGCCGAATCGACCAACGAACAGTCTAAGGCGGGCCTGACCGACTGCACGCCCGAAGAGTTCGCCAAAATTCAAAAGCTCAACGCGGACTACAACGCCAAATTCGGCTGGCCCTTCATCTTGGCGGTGCGTGGCCCGCGCGGCGTGGGCTTGAACAAAAAACAGATCATCGATGCATTCGAGCGTCGCCTGTTCGGCCACCCCGACATGGAGTTGGCTGAGTGTCTGCGCAACATTCACCGCATCGCCGAAATCCGCCTGAACGACAAGTTTGGCATGGAGCCCACGCTGGGCCACCAGGTCTGGGACTGGCAAGAAAAGCTGGCGCAACACTCCGACCCTGGTTTTGCCGAAATGGGCCAACTCACCGTCACGTACCTCACCGACGCGCACCGCGCCTGCGCCCAACGCATCACCCAAAACATGCGCGACTGCGGATTTGACGAGGTCTACACCGACGCCGTGGGCAACGTGGTGGGCCGCTACCACCCCGCCACAGCGAGTGCCAAATACCTGATGACGGGCAGCCACTACGACACCGTGCGCAATGGCGGCAAGTACGACGGCCGCCTGGGCATCTTTGTGCCCATGGCCTGCGTGCAGCAACTCCATCAACAAGGCCAACGCCTGCCCTTTGGCATCGAAGTCGTCGCCTTTGCCGAAGAAGAAGGCCAGCGCTACAAGGCCACCTTTTTGGGCTCGGGCGCACTCATCGGCCAGTTCAACCCCGCTTGGCTGGACCAGCAAGATGCCGATGGCATCACCATGCGTGCGGCCATGCAGCATGCGGGCCTGTGCATCGACGACATCCCCAAAATCCAGCGCGACCCGACGCAGTACTTGGGCTTTATCGAAGTGCATATCGAGCAAGGCCCGGTGCTCAACGAAGTCAACATCCCGCTGGGCGTGGTCACGTCCATCAACGGCAGCGTGCGCTACCTGTGCGAGGTCTTCGGCACCGCCAGCCATGCTGGTACCACCCCCATGGACCGCCGCCGCGACGCGGCCTGCGCCGTGGCCGAACTGGCGCTCTACATGGAGCAACGCGCCGCAAAAGATGGCAACAGTGTGGCCACCATTGGCCAGCTGCAAGTGCCCAATGGCTCGATCAACGTGGTGCCCGGCCGCTGCACCTTCAGCCTGGACATGCGTGCGCCCACCGATGCACAGCGTGACGCGCTGGTGGCCGACGTGATGACGCAATTGCAGGCCATTGCCGAGCGCCGTGGCGTGCGCGTCAAAACCGAACTCACCATGAGCGCCGCTGCCGCGCCCAGCGCCCCAGAGTGGCAAGCCCGTTGGGAACGCGCCGTGAGCGCCTTAGGTGTGCCGCTGTTCAAACTGCCCAGCGGCGCAGGCCACGACGCCATGAAACTGCACGAAGTCATGCCACAAGCCATGCTGTTTGTGCGCGGCGAAAACGGCGGTATCAGCCACAACCCACGCGAATCGACCACCAGCGACGACATGCAACTGTGTGTGGACGCCTTCACCCATGTTTTGAACCAACTCTCTCAGGAACTGTCATGAGCGCTACCGAAATTCAATACCAACAACTCGACACTTGGATCGACGCGCACTTTGACGAACAGGTCAAGTTCTTGCAGGCGCTGGTGCAAGTGCCGACCGACACGCCTCCGGGCAACAACGCCCCGCACGCCGAGCGCACCGCAGAGTTGCTCGCGCCCATGGGCTTTGAAGCAGAGAAGCACCCTGTGCCCGCTTCCGAAGTCAAAGCCTACGGCCTGGAGTCGGTCACCAACCTGATCGTGCGCCGCAAATACGGCGAAGGCAAAACCATTGCCCTGAACGCCCACGGTGACGTGGTGCCACCCGGCGAAGGCTGGACACACCCGCCCTACGGCGGCGAGATCCACAACGGCGCCATGTACGGCCGCGCCACCGCCGTGAGCAAGTGCGACTTTTCCACCTTCACCTTTGCCACGCGTGCGCTCGAATCCCTGAAGGCCCCACTCAAAGGCGGCGTGGAACTGCACTTCACCTACGACGAAGAGTTTGGCGGCGAAATGGGTCCCGGCTGGCTGCTCGCCAAGGGTCTCACCAAGCCTGATTTGATGATCGCGGCAGGCTTCAGCTACCAGGTCGTCACCGCGCACAACGGCTGCCTGCAAATGGAAGTCACCGTGCAAGGCGAGATGTCGCACGCCGCCATTCCCGACAGCGGCACCGACGCGCTGCAAGGTGCTGTGCACATCCTGAATGCCCTGCTCGCCCTCAACACGCAATACCTGCAAGTGACGTCCAAGGTCGAGGGCATCAGCCACCCCTACTTGAACGTGGGCCTGATCGAAGGCGGCACCAACACCAACGTGGTGCCCGGCAAAGTCAGCTTCAAGCTCGACCGCCGCATGATCCCTGAGGAGAACCCGGCCGAAGTCGAAGCCAGCATCCGCCAGACCGTTGCCGACGCGGCAGCCAGCTTCAAGCCCCCACGCGGCGGCCATGTGCTGAAAGTGGATGTGCGCCGCATGCTGCTGGCCAACGCCATGAAACCCCTGCCCGGCAACAAGCCACTGGTGGACGCGATCCAGAAACACGGCGGCGAAGTCTTTGGTGAGCCCATCCCCGCCATTGGTACACCGCTCTACACCGACGTACGCCTGTATGTGGAACGCGGCATCCCCGGCGTGATCTACGGTGCAGGCCCGCGCACCGTGCTCGAATCCAACGCCAAACGCGCCGACGAGCATGTGCAGTTGGAAGACCTGCGCCGGGCGACCAAGGTGATTGCACGCACGTTGCTGGATTTGCTGTCCTGAACATGAGCGCTCCGCAGCTTGAAACCCTGCGCCAGCGCGTGCAGGCCTGCACCACAGACCAAGACGTGGCCGATTACCAGCGCGACGGGGCGGTGTGCATCCGCAACCTGTTCACACCCGAAGAAGTGGAACTGCTCAAAAGCGGCATCGAGGCCAATCTGGCCCAGCCCAGCCCCCGTTCCATGGTGGTAAGCAAGCCAGATGACCCGGGGCGCTTTTTTGAAGACTTTTGCAACTGGCAGGACAACCCGCAGTACAAGCGCTTCATCTTTGACTCGCCTCTGGCCGCACTGGCCCAGCGCCTGATGCAAAGCACCACGGTGCGCCTGTACCACGACCACCTTTTGGTCAAAGAGCCCGGCACGCGCCAGCGCACGCCTTGGCACCAAGACCAGCCGTATTACAACGTCGACGGCCTGCAAAACATCAGCTTCTGGATTCCGGTGGACCCGGTGTCTCGCCCGTCCACGCTGGAGTTCATCGCGGGCTCACACCGTGGCCCCTGGCTCATGCCCCGCACCTTCATGACGAACCAGGCCAAGTGGTTCCCTGAAGGCACGCTGGCCGAGTTGCCCGATATCGAAAACCACCGCGAAGACTTTCCGATCCTGGGCTGGGACTTGCAGCCGGGCGA
>JAIXOZ010000123.1 GCA_027486495.1 Comamonadaceae bacterium
ATTTGTCACCCCGGACTTGATCCGGGGTCCATGCCTGTTCAACCATGGATGCCGGATCCAGTCCGGCATGACAAAGTCAGATGTCTGCTAGACAGTCTTCAGCTGAACACGCCGCCGTAGTCCTTGCGCAGGTCGTTTTTCTGAACCTTGCCAGTGCCACCCACGGGCAGGGATTCGACGAAGACCACGTCGTCGGGCACCCACCACTTGGCGACCTGGGTGGCCAAAAAGTCGAGGATCTCCTGCTTCTCGAGCGTTTGGCCCGGCTTGCGCACGATGAACAGAAGCGGACGCTCGTCCCACTTGGGGTGCTTGACGCCAATGACCGCGGCCATGGCCACAGCGGGGTGGCCCACAGCGGCGTTTTCCAGGTCGATCGAGCTGATCCACTCGCCGCCGGTTTTGATCACGTCCTTGGTGCGGTCGCGGATTTGCATGGTGCCGCTTGCGTCGATGGTGGCGATGTCGCCGGTGGGGAACCAGCCGTCCACCAAAGCCGTTTTTTCGGCCTTGAAGTAACGCTCCACGATCCACTGGCCGCGCACCATCAACTCGCCTTGTGATGTGCCGTCGCGGGGCAAGGTGGCGCCGTTTTCATCGACGATTTTGATCTCGATGCCCGAGACGGTTTTGCCTTGCTTGGCCACGATGGCGTGTTGCTCTGCGGCGGGCTTGAGGCGGTCAGCACGGCTCAAATTGCTCATGGTAGCCACAGCAGTGGTCTCGGTCATGCCCCAGCCGTGGCGCACTTCCACGCCGTAGTTGTCCATGAACTTGGCGATCAGCGCCATGGGCATGGCCGAGCCACCCACGCAGGTGCGCTTCATGTGGGCAAAGCGCAAGTTGTTTTGCTCGACGTGTTGGATCAGGCCCATCCAGATGGTGGGCACGCCCGCGCTGATGGTGACCTGCTCGGTGTCCAGCAGTTCATACAAACTGGCGCCGTCGAGCTTGGGGCCAGGCAAGACCAGCTTGGTCCCCGCCACTAAGGCTGCATAGGGGATGCACCAGGCGTTGATGTGGAACATGGGCACCACGGGCAGCACTGTCTCTTGTGTGGAAAAGCCCAGCACATCGGGCAAGCAGGCGGTGGTCGCATCCAGCACGATGGCGCGGTGCGTGTACAGCACACCCTTGGGGTTGCCGGTGGTGCCTGAGGTGTAGCAAAGTGCTGCGCCGGTTTGGTCGTCCAGCTCAGGCCAATCAAAGCTGTCGCTGTGACCCGTGATCAGGCCTTCGTAATTCATCACGTTGGCCACACTTTCGATGGCGGGCGTGTTGGCCGCATCGGCCAGGCACACCCAGGCGCGGACCTTGGGGCAATGCGCGGCAATGCCTTTGACCAGCGGCGCGAAGGTGGCGTCAAACAGCACCACCTCGTCTTCGGCGTGGTTGATCACATAGATCAGCTGCTGCGGGTGCAGACGCGGGTTGCAGGTGTGCATGACCATGCCACTGCCCGAGACGGCGTAATAGGCCTCCAGGTGGCGGTGGTTGTTCCAGGCGATTGAGCCAACAGCGCTGCCTGCTTTCAGCCCCATTTGGGCCAAGGCGTTGGCCAGTTGGCGAGAACGCTTGGCAGCCTGGGCAAATGTGCTGCGATGCAAGGGGCCGTGCGTCTCGCGCGAGACGATTTCTTGTTCACCAAATTGCGCAGCGGCGTGTTCAAGAATGCCCGAAATGAGCAAGGGGCGATTCATCATGAGGCCAGATGTGGACATGGCAAAAGTCTCCAGTGTTTTGAGTTTTCTACAGCAGCGCCGCGTACACGAGGTCGCGGAACAAGGGGCGATAGTAGTCTTTTTGGTTGGGCGCTTGAATCATCAGCATCGCATACATGTCGAGCGTTGGGTCCACAAAGAAGGTGGTGCCCGCGATGCCGCCCCAGTAATACAGGCCCACCGAGCCAGGCACGGGCGCCAGGCCCAAATGGGTGCGCACTGCAAACCCAAGACCAAAGCCGTGGCCAGGCAGCAGTAGCGTGCCGTCTGCCGGGATGCCGCCCAAGTGGTCGGCCGTCATGTAGTCGACCGTGTGCGGCCCCAACAGGCGCACACCGTTCAGCTCGCCCCGGTTGCGCAAGAACTGCAAAAAGCGGGCGAAGTCCAAGGTGGTGGACATGAGGCCACCGCCGCCGCCTTCCATGGCGGGCACTTGCCGGGGTTCAAGCACCTTCATCGGTACACCGCCATCTGGGTCGTGTGCAAAGGGTTCCGCAATGCGGTGGTGGTGCTCGGGCGGCACGGCAAAGCCGGAGTCCACCATGCCCAATGGGCCGAAAATTTCGGCTTGCAAAAATGCGCCCAAACCTTGCCCACTGACCACCTCGACCAGCCGCCCCAGCACATCGGTGGCGCGGCTGTAGGCCCACACGCTGCCGGGCTGGAACTGCAGCGGCATGGCCGCCAGGGCTTGAGAAAACTCGGCATTGGTGCGCTCGCGAGAGGCGATCTTGGCGTGTGCGTATTGCTGCTGCACGGGGGAGGTGCCCAAAAATTCATAGGTCAGCCCCGCCGTGTGGCGCAGCAGGTCTTGCACCGTGGCGGCTTGTTTGACCGGCTCTAGTCCCTGTGCGGTAGCCACTTGCTGGTGGGCAAATTCAGGCAACCAACGGCTGACCGGATCGGAGAGCAGCAATTGCCCACGCTCTACCAGCATCATCACGGCGACCGACACCACAGGCTTGGTCATCGAATAGATGCGGAAGATGCTGTCGGTCTTCATCGGTGTGCCCGCAGCCGGGTCTTGCTGGCCCACGGCCTCCAGCAGGCCGATTTGCCCGCGACGGGACACCATGGCCACCGCACCAGGCAGCCGGCCGATTTTCACTTCGTGGCTCAGCACGTCTATCAGGCGCTGCAAGCGCTCGGGGATCAGTCCTACGTCAGCAGGGTGAGCATGGGGCAAAGCGGGGTGTGGGTTCATCGAAGCGATCTCAGAGTAGAGCGGTTTGTACACCAGCATCGTGCAGCGGGGTATCACCTGCGGCGCAAGAGCCTGATCGGCTTGTCGCGCAGGTGTCAAAGGCCCCAACCTTCGCACTGTGCAAGCCTTGCTAGACTGAATTCATGCGCATCTCAGAACTCTCTGCCAAGACCCAGGTGTCGGTGCATCGCTTGCGGCGGTACGAGGCCGATGGCCTCATTCAAAGCCAGCGATTGCCCAACGGCTACCGCGAGTACGACGACAAAACCGTCAAGCACGTCATCTTCATCGCCATGTCGCGGGAGATGGGTTTCTCGCTGCCCTTCATCGCCAAGTATTTGCCGCGCTTCAAAGCGGGCAAGTTGTCGGCCCAAGACATGATCGACGCCATCTTGGCGCGTGTGGCCGAGATCGACCAACTCGTGACCGAGCAAAAAGCGCTTCGCCAAAAACTGATGGACCACATCGGGTGGTTCAAAACCCAAACCAGGAGAAACCCATGAGTCCACTTGACATGCTCAAAAAAATCAATGCCATGGCCGAGTTCAATCGGTGGTGTGGCATTGAAGTGACGGTGGCCGAGCCCGGCTTTGTGGAAATCCAGATGCCCTGGCGACCCGAGGTCGGGCAGTACTCGGGCTATTTGCATGCAGGCTTGATCGGCACACTCATCGACACCGCTTGCGGCTTCGCCGCAGGCACCGTGGCTGGCCCCAATCTGTTGGCCGCCAACTTTTCAGTGAACTGCTTGCGCCCCGCCGTGGGTCAAAAGTTCATTGCTCGCGCACGCGTGGTCAAACCTGGCAAGGCGCAGGTCTTCACCAGCTGTGATTTGTTCGCGGTGGATGCCGAGGGTGAGAAGCTGGTGGCCAATGGTCAGACACTGCTCACGGTGGTGCAAACCGTCTGAGCTGTATGCACGAGGCGGCCAATGAGCCGCCCCCGTCTGCTTACGGTGCAGGCTCAATCGTCACGGTGTAGACGATTTCTTCAGGTTGACCCATGGACAGGTATTTCACCGTCAAGGGTGAAAATTCTTTGGTCGATTTGGCCCGTGTGAGCACTTCGGATTGGCGGCGTTTACCGGGCTCATCATCTTCAGCAATGGTTCGCAAGCTGTACGTGGTGGGTTTGCCAGGCACGATGTCTTTGGACAGGCCCATGTACAAATCAAATTTACGGCCTTGGTATGCGACCGATCGCATCAGGTCGCCAACCAGCGAAGGGTTGTTGTCCGGGGTAGATTCCCGTTTGATTTGCACACTCACGCGTTCGTTGAAAAGTACTTTGTGCTGATCCTTGTTGTCGCAAAGCACTTGTGTTCGCGAGTCGCGAGACTTGGGGGGATTGCCGCCAAAACAGCGGTAATTGACCTCTGCCTTGATCTGAAAAGTGTGTGTCTCTGCTGCGGTGCTTTGTGCAGAGGCTGACCAGGCACAGCCCAAGGTGGCGATTGCCAATAAATAGTGTTGAAGCATTTTCATGTGGATGGGTTCGTGAGTGACATGGCGCTTTGGTGCGTCATTGGCGGTGAGTTTTGTTTGACAAAAATTGTAATTTTTAAATTCCCATTTAACTGAAAATGGTAACTATGTTTTACATTTATTTTCAAGGCGCCAAGTAGGACATCAACGAAGGACAAAGTTCAGCCTGATGGGGTGATGGGGTCGCAATGTCAAACCCAAATTGAGTTCGGGCCAAGTGGCATCTTCAGGCCATACCAGTCTGAAACGTTGCATCAACATGGCGGCGATCAGGCCCATTTCGAGCATGGCGAAATGTTGGCCGATGCAGACCCGGGGACCGGTGCCAAAGGGCATCCAAGCGCCTCGCGGGACGTCGGGCGCACCAGGCAAAAAGCGCTCGGGCTTGAATTCATCGGGTGATTCGAACCAGCGTGGATCGCGTTGAATCACGTAGGGGGTGAAAGCGATCAACTGACCTTTGGACAATGTCCAAGATCCAACTTTCACATCCTTGATGGTGCGTCGTGTCATCAAGACCGCTGCAGGTGGGTACAGGCGCATGGCTTCTTTGAGGCTGGCTTGCAGCCACGGCAGTTGCTGCAAGGTGTCAGGCGTTGGGGTTTTGCCTTGCAGCACCGCATCGACTTCTGCGTGGATGCGCTCGGCCACTTCAGGGTGACGAGCGATCAGGCCGCTCCACCAGGTCATGGCGGTGGCCGTGGTTTCATGGCCGGCCTGGAACATCACCATGGTCTGGTCGTGCAGTTCTTGCGCGCTCAGCCCTTGTTCTGGGTGCTCGGGGTCGCGGGCTTGTTGCAGCATGGTCAACAGGTCTTCGCTCTCTTGCTGTTGCGCTGCTGACCGGGCCTGAATGTGCTGCTGGATCACGCGGTCCAGCGTTTGTTTGGCCTGGCGCACTTTGCGCACCGAAGGCAGGGGCATCCACTGCGGCCATGAAAACGGTTTGAACATCTCATCGATGCCCGAATGGCTCAAGGTCTGGTTGGCCTCGGCGATGGGGCGGGCATCCCTGACCTGGTGCGAGCCGAACAAGGCACGCAAAATCACATCCAGCGTCATGGTGGTCATGAGCGCATCCATGTTCACGCTTTGTTCTTCCGGGCGTTGGGCCAGGTCGACCAGTGCGTCTTGCACTGCGGACGTCATCAACGCGGCGTAGCCTGTCACCCGCTTGGGGGTAAAGCCCGGCTGCAGCATGCGGCGCTGGCGCTGCCATGAGGTGCCTTCGGTCACCAGCACGCTTTGCCCCATGACGACACTGAAGATTTCGGTCGCGCGTTCCCAGCGGATCAGCGCATCGGATTGGTCTACCAATACTTCGCGCACCCATTCAGGGTGAAAGACGTGGACGATGTGCTCGTTCAAGACTTGCACATGCGCGATGTCTGGGTGCTGGCTTTGCAAGCGCCCGACAAACCCCAAATAGTTGGCTCGCATGGTACGCAGGTGGTTCAAACCCCACAAGCGGCCAGTTGGACCTGGGGGGATGGTTTGCCTGGGGGATGTGTGTGGATGGGGGGTGTGTGTGGTGTCCATGGCCTGATCTTGCGCAGTCACTGGCTGGCCGTCTTGAATCGAATCGACACCTTAGGGGTATTTGTTTTGCATGAATGATGGCTTACCTATACTTTGCATATGTCTTGCGATGCCCTTGCCCACATCTTTGCACCCATCCAAACTTGGCTACCGCCATGGGGCCTGAGTGCTTGTGTGCGTGCGGCGATCGCCCGCAACGTGGTGGGTTTGAATGCGTCACAGCGCTGGGGGCACTACCCTGCCGGTCCGATCTGTTCGATCGCTTGCTTGTTCGAGGGCTCGGCCGAAGTGTTGGAGGCCAACACGCCATTTGACCCCCAGGCCCCTCGCCAGAGCCTGCCCGCGATAACGGTGTCAGGCCCACACAGTTCGCCCAGCAGTGTTTTGTACGGGCCTCAAGCGGATGGCGTGATGGTCCTTTTTTATCCGGATGCCTGGTGGGCGCTCACGGGGGTGTCGCCACAGGATTTGAGCAACCAAATCGTCGATGCGCGCAGTGTCTTGCCTGCGGCCTTGCTCGCGGCATGTCAGCGCATGCGCGAGGGTGGTCACACCGACAGTCGTGTGCAGACTTTTTTTGAAGATTTGCTGCCTCTGTGGAATGAACGGGAGATGGACCGATTCACACCTGCAAGCCCGCAGCGAAATTGGGCGCAAGCGTTTGCCCCGTGGATGACGTCTTTGGCCATGCGGGCTGCAGGCACCGGATGGGGGCGCAGCTTGCGACAGTCCGAGCGCCGCATCAAGCAGTGGACAGGCTGGTCCTTGCGCAAGTTGCAAGGCTCTGTCAGAGGCGAGGCGGCTTTTTTTGCGGTGATGGAAGCGATACTTGAAGATCGTCTGGACTGGGCGCAGATTGCTTTGGACAACGGGTTTTCAGACCAAAGCCATTTCATTCGAGAGACGCGCCGCATCACGGGATTCAGTCCGGAGGTGTTGCGACATGGGGTCATCCATGAGGAAGCGTTTTGGGTCTATCGGGCCTGGGCCAAGTTGGCGGGGTATGAGGTGCCAACGCCTGCGGCGCTGGCTGATTAGGCCTGCTGCCAAAGCGCCATCCCCCTCTGCGCTTTGCTCGCATCGCTGGGCGTCAGCGTCACAGGGCCTTGCGGCGTTTGGCGCAGCAGATCGGCCAGCGCCATCAGTGCCTCTTCCGGCCCACTGAGCAGTTCCAATTCCAGCTCCAGCAGTGGCTCGCTCAGGTCGGTACCGGGCACATGGATGCGGCCTTGGTCCAGCGCCACTTCGATCTGTGCGCCTGCGAGGGCGATAACCCAGCGCTGGCGTTCAAAGTCGGTGCAAAACAGGGCGCGCAAGGTCGGGCGCAAAGCCATCAGGTCTTGGGCTAGCGCGGCGTCGTCCACCAGCGTGTCGAATTGCAGCGCACCCGGGGTGGTCGGGCCTTCCCACTCTTGCCTGCGTGACAAGCCGTTTTGGCTTTGGCCTGCGGTCTTGACGGTCAGCAGCCATTGCTCACCCGCCAGCCGTTCGCGTACCGCCATGCGGCGCTGTTGCAGCGCCAAGTCGGGCGTGTCGAAATAGGTGTTGAGAAGGCGCTGCATGTCTGCACCGGTGGCCAGCAGTGGGTGGGCCAGCAGGTGCGGAAGCTCGGTTGCTGACAGACTGAGTTTGAGTTCGGTTTCCATGGGCGAAGGGCAGCTTGAAAGGGCTTGTCGGGGCTGAAGCCGCCGACCTACAAGGGTTTGATCCCTTGAGCTTGTGTGTTCAGGCAAAGCGCTCGCGCAAATAGGCCACGATCGCGTCCGAGTCTTGCAGCCACCGGGTCTGGCCATTGGTTTCGGTGATCTTCAGACATGGCACCTTGGTCGCGCCACTGCCTTGTACCAAAGCATC
>JAIXOZ010000169.1 GCA_027486495.1 Comamonadaceae bacterium
CAAGCCATGCGCTCGGTAGCGCCTTCGGCCCACTGGTCCAGGCGCTTTGGCAGCTCTGAGATCCACTTGCAAAAGACCTACCGGCTGGTGCCCCGTGGCACGGCCGTGTGTTTTTCGTGTGCGAGTTTTCCCACTTGGAACGCTTGGCCTTCCATGATGGCCAGCCTGGCCACTGGCAACCCGGTGATCGTCAAGCCCCACCCAGCCACCGTCTTGCCCATGGCCATCACGGTCAAGGCCTTTCGCCAGGTGCTGCAGGCTGCGGGCTTTGACCCCAACCTCGTGACCCTGGCCATCGACACGACCAGCGAGCCGATTGGCAAAGTGCTGATCAAGCACCCCAAAACGGCCATCGTGGACTTCACCGGGAGCGTGCGTTTTGGCCAATGGGTGGAGCAAAACGCCCACCCCGCATTGGCCTTCACCGAAACAGCCGGTTGCAACACCGTGGTGCTGGAATCGGCGCAAGACCTCGACGCCGCTTTGCGCAATCTGGCCACCACCATGTGCCTGTTCAGCGCGCAAATGTGCACCAGCCCGCAAAACATCTATATCCCGAAATCAGGCGTGAACACGCCGCAAGGCACGGTGCCTTTCAACGAAGTTGCCCAACGCTTGGCCACGGCCGTGCAAGCCCTGACCTCGGACCCGAAAAAAGCGTCCATGATTTTGGCCACCATCCAGTCGCCGCAAACGCTGGCACTGCTGCAAGAGATGCAAGCCCAAGGCCAGCAGCGCGGCCAGGTGCTGCTGTCGCCCCAGCCCTACACGCACCCGGAATTTCCGGGTGCCCGCACCAGCACGCCGCTCATGCTGCAGGTCAGTACGCGCGAGCGTGACCTGTACGCCGAAGAACGTTTCGGCCCGATCAGTTTTGTCATCGCCTGCGAGGACGCACAAGATGCGCTGAAGCAAGCCACGCAAGACGCCCGCAGCCAGGGGGGCTTGACTGCATTTTTGTATTCCATGCGCGAAGACTTCATCGCCCAGGCCGAGCAGGCCTATGCCCGCGCAGGTGCCCAACTGACCATCAACCTGGTGGGCGCCATGCCTTTGAACTTTGCAGCGGCTTACAGCGATTACCACGTCACGGGTCTGAACCCGGCGGGCAATGCCACGCTGACCAACCTGGCTTTTGTGGCCGGTCGGTTTGGCATTGTGCAGTCGCGCCGCCCGGTCACACCAGAAAGTGGCGCAGCCCCATGACCCAAGAACGCATAAGCCACCAGCGCTTGCCCCTGCGACTGCCGGTGTTTGCTGCGCCGATGTTTTTGATCTCGGGCCCCGAGATGGTGATGGCCGCTTGCAAGGCGGGCATTGTGGGGGCCTTTCCCACCCCCAATGCGCGCCCGATTGAAAAACTCGACGAGTGGATGAAAACCATCACCGAAGGCCTGGCGGCCGCCCGTGATGTGCAAGGTGCCGACACGGTGGGCCCCTGGTGCGCCAACCTCGTCACCCACTCGTCCAACACCCGGCTGACACAAGACCTGGAATTGATTGCCCACTACAAACCGCCGCTGGTGGTCACGGCTTTGGGCAGCCCCAAACCCGCCATCGAGGTGGTGCACGGCTATGGCGGTCGGGTCTTCGCCGATGTCATCAACCTGTCGCTGGCCCAAAAAGCCGTCAAGGCCGGTGCCGATGGCTTGGCTTGCGTCTCCGCTGGTGCGGGCGGACACACCGGCTTTTTGTCGCCGTTTGCGTTTGTCAGTGCCATCCGTGAGTTCTTTGATGGCGAAGTGGTGTTGGGCGGCGGCATCAGCGACGGCTGGGGCATCGCCGGGGCCATTGCAGCTGGCGCCGATTATGTGTACATGGGCACACGCTTCATTCCGGCCCTTGAGAGCATGGCGCCCGAGGCCTACAAACAAATGGTTGTCGACAGCACGGTGGACGACCTGATCGTCAGCGCAGGAGTGACCGGCACATCGGCCAGTTGGCTCAAGCCCTCGCTGCGACTTAACGGCCTGGACCCGGACAACATGCCCGACGCCCCGACCCGCCAATACGACAGCAGCACTTCGTTTGCGGGCAAGAAATGGTTGGACGTTTGGGCCGCAGGCCAGGGCCTGGGCACCATCCACCAAACCGCCCCCATGGCCAGCATCGTCGATCAGCTGGCCCTTGAATACACCACCGCCACGCAGCGCTTGCAAGCCCTGCCCTACCCCCAAAGGAGTTTCCAATGAGTTCACCCGTTTACATTTTGGGCGGCTACCAGTCCGACTTCGCCAAGTCCTGGTCACGCCAAGGTCAGGACATCTCTGACATGGTGCAAGAAGCCACGCAAGGCGTGCTCATCAATACCGGGCTGGACACCTCGGCCATCGAGAGCATCCATGTGGGCAATGCTTTTGGCGAGCTGCAACGCCAGCAAGCCCACCTGGGCTCCATGGTGGCGCAAATGACCCCCGAACTCTGGGGCGTGCCGGCCATGCGCCATGAAGGCGCTTGCGCTTCTTCGTCTCTGGGCGTGCTGGCGGCCATGGCCGAAATCGAAGCAGGCCGCTACGACTGCGTGCTGGTGATGGGCGTCGAGGAGTTCAAAAACACCTCGGGCAATGTGGCCTCGGTCAACCAAAACGCTGCGGCCTGGCAAGGGCACGAAGACATTGACTGCACCTACATGTGGCCCGCCGCTTTTGGCTTGCTGGCCCAAGAATACGAACGCCGCTATGGCCTGGACCGCAAGCACCTGAACCGCATTGCCGAAATCAATTACGGCAACGCCAAACGCAACCCCTTGGCGCAAACCCGCGCTTGGCAATTCGATGCCCTGAGCTTCACCGATGACGATGAAGCCAACCCGATCATTGAGCCCGGCACACGCCGCCAAGACTGCGGCCAGATCACCGATGGGGCCTGCTCGGTGGTGTTGGCTTCCGCCCGTTTTGCCCAGGCCTATGCCCAAAAACGTGGCCACGGCCTCGACCTATTGGCCCGCATTGCGGGCTGGGGCCACCGCAACGCAGGTCTGCGCCTGCGCGACAAAATCGAACGCAGCCAAGGCCAAAATTATATTTTTCCCCATGTGCGGCAAACCATCGAAGACGCCTGGCGCCGAGCCGGTGTGTCAGGCATTGACGCGATGAGCGGCATCGAAACCCACGACTGCTTCACCACCACCGAATACATGGCCATTGACCACCTGGGCCTGACCGCGCCAGGGCAAAGCTGGCAAGCGGTCGAAGACGGCTCGATCGCACCGGGTGGCCGTTGCCCGGTCAACATGAGCGGGGGCCTGATCGGTTGCGGCCACCCGGTGGGTGCCACAGGCACCCGCATGCTCTGGGACGCGGCTCGCCAAGTCACCGGACAAGCCGAGGCCTGCCAGATTGAAGACGCCAAACGGATTCAGACTTTGAACATCGGTGGCTCTTGTGCCACGGTGGTGAGTTTTGTGGTGGAGGCGGGGCAAGCATGATCAATTCTTTATGGCAACAACACGCTCCAACCCTTCTGGTGGCTTGGGCCTTGCTTGCCGCCGTTTGGCTGTGGGCCATGCCGCGTGAAAACATCCGCTGGATTGACCGGGTCTACCCTGTGCTGCCCTTGGGCGTAGCAGCTGTGGCTGCCAGCGGCCAGCTGGCCCCGGAGTTTTTGGCTGGTTTTTTGCAGTTAGGTCTGTGGCTGTGGCTGTGGCTGACCGTGGTGTGGGTCATCAGCCTGATCAAACGCGATGCCAGCATCATGGACATCGCCTACGGCCTGCTGTTGCTGGCCGCACCTTGGTGGCTTTACCAGCATTTGGGGGCCGATGGACAGGCATCTCATCTGCTGTTGTTGGCCATGACCACGGTCGGTTTTGGCCGTTATTCGCTCTACATTCTGTGGCGCAATCTGCCGCACGGTGAAGACCCGCGCTACGCACGCTGGCGTCAGCGCTCAGGCGCGCGCTTTGGGTGGTGGAGCTATTTCCAGGTCTTTTTGTTGCAGGGCGTGGTGATCTGGGTATGGTCCATTCCTTTGTTGTTTGGCATGACCGCTCAAGGCCCCATTGGCTTTTGGCATGTGGCGGGTGCTTTGTTGTGGCTGGTCGGTTTTGTCTTCGAAGCCGGTGCGGACTGGCAGCTGACGCGGTTCAAGCGCCAGCGCACAGACAAGTCTCAATTGCTCAACACGGGCTTGTGGGCGCTGACACGCCATCCCAACTATTTTGGCCAAACCTGCATGTGGTGGGGCTACAGCGTGTTCGCCCTGTCGCATCCGTGGGGCTGGCTGTCGGCTGTCCCAGCGGCCTACGTGACCTGGTTCATGAACAAAGGTTCGGCCACTTCCCTCATGGAACGCCACATGGCCAAAAGCAAACCCGGCTACGCAGAATATTGCGCCAATGTGCCGGCATTTTTCCCACGCTTGCTGGCCAAAACAACTCAGCCCAAGGACACAGCATGAGCCAAGCCCTGATCATCGAAGCCCTGCGCACGCCCCGGGGGCGAGGCAATGACAAAGGTGCCCTGCGCAGCCTCAAACCCGTGGATTTGTTGGCCCAGCAACTCAAGGCACTGGCCCAGCAAACCGGCATCGATACGGCACAGGTGACTGACGCCATCATCGGCTGCGTCACGCAAACGGCCGATCAAGGTGCCAACATCGGCAAACTCGCCCTGGTGCGGGCCGGCTGGAGCGACCAAGTGCCCGGCCTGAGCATCAACCGCTACTGCGCCTCGGGCCTGAGCGCTGTTCATTTGGCTGCGCAGCAGGCCATGGACAACGACAGCTTGGCGGTGGGCGGTGGCGTGGAGATGATGTCGCGTGTGCCCATGGCGTCTGACCAGGGCCCCCTGACGCACGACTTCGATTTTCAGCAACAAACTGCGCTGGTGCCCATCGGCATTTCAGCCGACACCATTGCCACGATGGAAGGTTTTGAACGCGCCCAATGTGACGCCTATGCCCTGGCTTCGCAGCAACGTGCCGTGGCCGCCCTGCAGCAAGGCCGCTACAAGTCAGTCACCCCCGTGCTCGATGCCGATGGCGCTGTATTGCTGGCGCAAGATGAAACGCCCAGGGCGCAGACCACACTCGAAACGCTGGGTCAATTGCCCCCCGCGTTCGCGGCCATGGCCGAGAAATACGGCATCGACAAACTCATGTGCCAACGCTATGGCCTGAGCCATGTCGACCATGTGCAGCATGCAGGCAACTCCCCGACCATGGCCGATGGTGCCTCGGCCGTTCTGCTCGCCAGCCCTGCTGCTGCTAAGCGCTTGGGGCTCAAAGCCCGAGCCCGCATCCTGGCCACCGCCACGGTGAGCGTGGACCGAACCTTGGCCCTGACAGGGGCAGTGCAAGCCACCGAAAAAGCCCTGGCCCTGGCGGGCCTGTCTGTGCAGGACATTGATCTGTTTGAGGTGAATGAATCCTTTGCTTCACTCATGTTGCACTACATGAAGCACCTGAACGTGCCACACGACAAGCTCAATGTGAATGGCGGGGCCATTGCCCTGGGCCATGCCATGGGCTCCACCGGCAGCGCCTTGTTGGGCATGGCACTGGACGAGTTGGAGGAGCGGCAAGCGCGCCGTGCCGTGGTCAGCCTGTGCGGTGCAGCCGGCTTGGCTGTGGCCATGGTGGTTGAGCGCGTCTGATCGACCTCACCTTCACTCGCATTCAAGCGAACCCATGATCAGCAACCCCGACTTGGAACTGACGCACGCCGCGCTGGCCTCCAGCACGCTCAGCCACGGCCTGAAAGTCTTCGGAGACCGCTGGACCGTCCAAGTCATGTTGTCGGCTTTTTTGGGGATTCGGCGGTTCGACGAGCTGCAAAGCTTTTCCAATATTCCCCGCCCCACCTTGTCGGACCGCTTGCGCTCGTTGGTGCAAACCGGGGTGATGAAGCCACGCCTGTACCAAGACAACCCACCGCGCCATGAATACCACCTGACCCGCAAAGGACTGGGTTTGTACGACGCCACCCTGATGATTTGGGCCTGGGAAAAAAAATGGGGCAACCGCGCGCAAGACTTGCCCAAAACACTTTTCCACCAAACCTGTCAGCACCACTTCAATCCCATGCTGTGCTGCAAAGCCTGCGGTGAAAAGGTCAGCATGAAGGACCTCGACTACAGCCTGGTGCCCAACCCCCGCTTGCGACACCAACCGCTGGAGGGGCTTCGCACCCCAAGAATGTCCGTGCGTGAGGCCCGAGACATGAGCCTGGGGTTGCGCGTGGACCGCTGGAGTTTGTTGATCCTCACGGCGGTGGTGCTCGGCTGTCACTACTTTGACCAAATCACCCATGCGCTGGGCATCGGGCCCAAAGTCCTGTCGCGCCGCCTGTCGGACATGGTCGAGTCCCACTTGCTCAGCTGCGAAACCGATGCACACGACGCCCGCCGCAGGCTGTACCGGTTGACCCCCAGCAGCCGCGATTTGTTTGGCTACATCGTGTGCCTGTCCAACTGGGCCAGTGAATCGCATTTGCACGAGCAAAGTTCGATTCGCCCCCGCCATCGCGCGTGTCAACACCGCTTCTTCCCCATGGTGGCGTGCGATCACTGCCACCAAAACCTGAACCCCTGGGAAGTCTCCTTCCCGACATCCAATGGAAAAACGCCATGAATGATTTTTGGCTAACCTTTGCCCAGCTGAGCGTCAACGGCATCGCCGTGGGGGCCATTTATGCGCTGGTGGCGCTGGGCATTGTGCTGATTTACAAGGCGACCGAAGTGCTCAACTTTGCCCATGGTGACTTGTTGGTGGTCTCGGCCTTCAGTGCCTGGGGCTTGATCACGGTGTGGGGCCTGCCGTTTTGGCTGGCCTTGATGATCACCGTGCTGGGCGTGGCCCTGTTTGCTTTTGCATTGGATGCCTTGGTCATTCGTCGCATTGCAGGCCAGCCGCAATTTGCGGGGGTGATGCTGACCATTGCACTGGCCTTCATGATCCGGGGTGCTGTGAGCATGCTGTTTGGCTCCGAGTCACGCAACTACCCCACGCCCTGGAGCCAGCAAAGCACGCAATTGGCAGGTGTGTCGATCGCCAACTTGCAATTGGTCATTTTGGGCGTGTCCATGATGGTGACCTTGGTGCTGTTCTTCTTTTTCCGCTTCACCCGAATTGGTGTGGCCATGCAGGCGGCTTCACAAAACCAGCTGGCTGCCTACCTGAACGGCGTGCGCGTCAAGCGCGTCAACTCCATGGTCTGGGCGCTGGGGGGGGTCACTGCGGCCTTTGCAGGTGTGCTGTTGGCGCCCATCACCTTGGTGGACATCAGTTTGTGGTTTGTCACCCTCAAGGCATTGTCGGCCCTGGTGCTGGGCGGCTTTGGCAGCATTCCGGGCGCGATTGTGGGGGGGCTTCTGATTGGCCTGATTGAACAGTACGCCGGGGTGTACATGCCCGATGGCACCAAAGACATCGTGGCTTATCTGGTGTTGATTGCCGTGCTCATTGTGCGTCCCCATGGCTTGCTGGGCGAAGCCCATGGCCGTCGCGTCTGAAATAAGGAAAGAACCCGCCCCATGCGCTTCGACTACCACACCCAATACCGCGAAGGCTTCGCCCTGTGGCGCAGCCCGTTTGACCGCAACCTTTATGCCTTGCTGCTGCTCATCTTGTGTGCCCTGCCGTGGTTCATCACGCCTTTCATGCTCGGCGAGATGGCCTATGTGTTCATTTTGTGCGTGGCCAGCCTGGGCTTGATGTCGCTGACCGGCCTGACCGGACAGGTGTCATTGGGGCATGCCGCCTTCATTGCCATCGGGGCTTATGGTCACGCTTGGTTCTTGTCCAAAGGCGTGCCCTTGCCGCTGTCGATGGTGATGGCCGCACTGCTGAGCGCCGCAGCCGGTTTGCTGGTGGGCATTCCCGCCATCCGCGTCTCCGGCCTCTACCTGGCCATGGTGACCATGGCGTTCGCCATCATCGTCGAGCAAATCATCGGCCACTGGAGCTCGGTCACCGGCGGTTTTACTGGCCTGGCGGTGAATGACCCCGTCGTTTTAGGCCTGTCGCTGAGCGGCTCCAAGGCTTTTTATTATTTCTGTCTGATCACGCTGGTGCTGGTGCTGTTGGTCTTGCTCAACATCTTGCGCTCGGGCATGGGCCGCGCCTTGATCGGTGTGCGTGAATCCGAAGCGGCCTCTTACGCCTTGGGCATCCCGGTCGAGCGCATGAAGGCAGGCGCTTTTGCCTTGTCAGCGGGCATCACCGGGCTGGCTGGCAGCATGCTGGCCCACCACCTGAAATACCTCACGCCCGATGGCTTCACCTTGCTGCTGTCGCTGGAGCTGGTGCTCATGGTCGTGATCGGCGGCCTGGGCAGTCTGCGCGGCGCGGTGCTGGGGGCCATTCTCATCAGTTCCCTGCCCACCGCCATCTCCCGCATCAAACCGTTTTTGCCCGACAGCGTGGCCAAACAGTTCGGCTTGGAGACTTTCATCTTTGGCTTTGTCCTGGCCTTTTTTGTGCTGTATGAACCCATGGGCCTGAACGGCCGCTGGCTCAAGATCCGCAGCCTGCTGGAATCTTTTCCGATCTACCGAAAAGACACTTTCAAGCGCAACAAGCGTTACATGAAATCGGAGCGTTACCGTTGAAAACATCCAACGTCACCCCCCCACTGCTGACCGTGGACAAACTGTCGCTCACTTTTGGCGGCGTGCAAGCCATTGCCGATTTGAGCCTGGAAGTCACGCCCGGTGAAGTGCTGGCCGTGATCGGCCCCAACGGTGCGGGCAAAACCTCGCTGCTCAATGCGGTCACCCGCGTGTTCGACCCCAGTGGAGGGCAAATCCACTTCAAGGGCCAAGACCTGACCCAACTGCAGCGCCACCAAATCGCCACCCTGGGCATTGCGCGCACCTTCCAGAACATTGAGCTGTTTGAAGCAGCCACGGTGCTGGACAACCTGTTGCTCGGCCGCCATCGCTTCTTTCAAGGCCATTGGTGGCAACAAGTTTTGCGCACACCGGCCCTGACCCGACTTGAAGAGGCGGCCCACGCCGAGGTGGAAAAAATCATCGACTTTTTGGACCTCACGCCTTGGCGGCATGCGCCCATCGCAGGCCTACCTTATGGCGTGCGCAAAGTGGTAGAGCTCGGTCGTGCTTTGTGCGCCCAGCCAGAGCTTTTGTTTCTCGATGAACCGGCCTCGGGCCTGAACCCCGAAGAAACGCGTGAGCTGGCCTTCTGGATCGACGACATCTGCAGCGAACTGGGCATCACCGTGGTCATGGTGGAACACGACATGTCCCTGGTCAGTGCCGTGGCCGATCGGGTCATTTGCATGGCCCAAGGTCGGGTATTGGCCCAAGGCAGTCCGACCGAAGTTCAAAGTCATCCGGCCGTCATTGCCGCTTATTTGGGAGCTTGAGCATGAGTGCCTTGCTGGAAGTGCGCAACCTGGAAACCTGGTATGGCCCCATTGCAGCCATGCAAGGGGTCAACCTGCAGGTTGAAAAAGGACAAATGGTCACAGTGCTGGGGGCCAATGGTGCGGGCAAAACTACTTTGCTCAACACGCTGGCCGGTGTGATCGATCCGTTCAAAGGCCAAGTGCTGCTGAACAACGAAACCATCCACGGCCTGGACGCCGATGAGGTGTGCCGACGGGGTTTGGTGCTGGTGCCCGAGGGTCGCCAAATTTACCCCTTCCTCAGTGTGCGCGAAAACCTCAACATGGGGGCCTATACCCGCCGCGACGCCGATGCAATACGGCAAGACCTGGCGCGCGTCTTCCAATGGTTTCCGCGTTTGCTGGAACGGGCACAACAACACGCTGGCTTGTTGTCCGGTGGCGAGCAGCAGATGCTGGCGATTGGCCGCGCCTACATGGCACAACCGCAACTGCTGATGCTCGATGAGCCCTCGCTGGGTCTGTCGCCCTTGCTGACCAAAGAAATCTTCAACATCATCAGCCGCATCCGCCAGGAAACGGGCACCGCGGTTTTGGTGGTGGAGCAAAACGCCGCCATTGCACTGGCGCATGCGGACTATGGCTACATCATGGAACTCGGCCGCATCGTGGCAGCCGACAGCTGCGCCGTGCTGAGTCAAAAAGCCGATGTGCGCGAAGCCTATTTGGGCGGTCACAGCACCCAAGGCATCAGCGGCACTTCGCAACGCTGGAAACGCCGCAAAACCTGGCGCTGAAGCCGCACACCATGAACACCGCAGACACCATGAACGCTCCTGCCGCCATCTCTTATCTGGGCGAGGACACGCCCGCCAAAGTCTTTCGCCAGCGCTGTCGCACCTGGGCCGATCAACCGGCCTTGCGCCACAAGCAAAGGGGCCTGTGGCAAAGCACCACATGGGCCGAATACTTTGCCCGCGCGCGGGCAACCGGCCTGGCCATGCATGCCCTGGGTCTTGAACGCGGTCAAGTGGTCTGCGTGCTGGCCGAAAACCGACCTGAATGGCTCTACGTCGACATGGGCGCCCAATGCATGGGTATCGTCGGCAACGGCGTCTACCCCACCTCATCGGCGGGTCAACTGCAACACATCCTGATGGACTCGGGCAGCCGAATGCTGTTTGTTGAAAATCAGGAGCAGCTCGACAAAGCCATGGAGATTCGCGCCCAATGCCCTCAGCTGCAGCGCATTGTGGTCATGGACCGTGAAGGACTGCGCGGCTTTTCCGATCCGGATGTGGAATTTTTTGATGAATTCCTGGCACGCGGCCTGGCCTTGGCCGAAACCCGTCAAGCCCTTTTTGAAGCCTCGATCGACAGCACCCAAGCCGAAGACCTGGCTTTTTTGGTCTACACCTCGGGCACCACCGGGGCACCCAAGGGGGCCATGACCCTCAACCGCAACCTGGTCTTTCAACTCAGCCTGGCCACCGACTACCTGGACATCCAGCCGGGTGACAAATCCGTGTCCTTTTTGCCGCTGTGCCACATCGCCGAGCGCATGTCTTCGGTCTACAACCCCTTGGCCTTGGGGCTGGTGGTCCACTTTCCGGAAAACTCGGGCACGGTGTTTAACGACATGCGTGAGGTGGCCCCGCATCTGGTGTTTGCACCGCCCCGCTTTTGGGAAAAAATGTACTCCCAAATCGACTTGTTCATGCGCGATGCCATCGCCCCGGCGCGGTGGGCTTACCACACCACACGCGCCATGGGCGCGGCCAGGGTCGAAGCCCAGCTGCAGGGCCAAGCCGTCAGCCCACCGGGCCTTTTCCTCAGCGCCATGCAATGGCTGGCCTTGCGCAATGTGCGGATCTTTTTGGGTTTGCAAAACGTCAAAAGTGCACTCACTGGTGCCGCGCCTGTTCCCCCTGATTTGATCCGCTGGTATTTGGGCTGTGGCATCGAACTGCGCGAAGCCTTCGGCATGACCGAAACCACCGGCTTTTGCACCGCCACGCCCAAAGGCGCCATTCGTTTGGGCTGGGCAGGTGTCAAAGCCCCAGGCACCGAAATTCGAATTGGCAAGGACAACGAAATTTTGGTGCGTGGCCCCAACGTGTTCGGCGGTTACTGGAACCTGCCCGAAAAAACCCGCGAAAGCCTGGACGATGAAGGCTGGCTGCACACCGGAGATTGCGGTGAGATCAGTGCCGAGGGCTACCTGGCCATTCGCGACCGCATCAAGGACATATTGATCACCTCGGGCGGCAAGAACATCACCCCCAGCCACATCGAAAGCCTGCTCAAGTTCAGCCCCTATATCACCGATGCCGTGGTCATTGGCGATGGCCGCAAATACCTCACTTGCCTGGTCATGATCGACCAGGAACATGTGGCCCGTTATGCCCAAGAGCACCAAGTGCCCTACACCGACTTTGGCAGCCTCACCCGAGCCCCCGAAGTGGTCGCCCTGATCCACAGCGAAATCGAACGCATCAACCCTCAACTGGCACGGGTCGAGCAAATCAAGTCTTTCAAAATCATCTCGGAACTGCTCACCGCAGAAGACGAAGAACTCACCCCCACCATGAAACTCAAACGCAAAGTCATTGCCAGCAAATATGCGGCGCTGATTGACAGCATGTACCCAAACTGAGGTGGCCGCTCAGGGTAAGCACGCATGCGTAAACCAGGCCTAGAGACTATTTTTAACCACAAGGAGACCCCCATGACATTGAACCGCAGACTTCTCATCCTCGCCACCACCGGCATGCTGGCCAGCGGGTTACAAGCCCAAACCACCCAAGGGGTGAGCGACAACGAAATCGTGATCGGCACCCACATTGACTTGTCGGGACCTGCTGCCCCCGGCATGCCCATGCTGCGCAACGGCATGCAGCTGCGCATTGACGAACTCAACGCCGCAGGTGGGGTTCACGGGCGCAGGATCAGGCTGATTGTGGAAGACAACGGTAGCCAGCCCCAACTGGCGGTTCGGGCTGTGCAAAAGCTGATCAAAAGCGACAACGTCTTCGCTATCGTCAACCCCTTTGGCTCCGGTCCCAATGCAGCCACAGTCAAACTCGCCAACGACGCAGGCGTCATGGTCTTTGCCCCATGGGGAGCATCGGGCATCATCCAAAAAGTCAGCGGCAACAGCCCGCTGCTCTTCACCACCGTCATGAACTACGACACCACCACCGCCACGGCGCTGAGCTGGGCCGTGAACAACTGGAAGACCCAAAAAGTCGGCGTGATCTACCAAGAAGGCCCGTTTGGTGATCTGGTCCGAGTCGGCATTACCCAAGCGCTCAAGGGTGGCGGTTTCACTGTGGCAGCCGAAGCAGCCTACAAAGTGGGTGACATCGATTTTTCATCCCAAGTGGCCAAAATGAGGGCCGCCAACGTCGACCTGATCGTGGCCGGTACCGTGGTGCGTGAAACCCTGGGCGTCATGAGCGAAGTGAAAAAGCTCAACTGGTCTCAGGTCAAGGTCTTGACCACCATTCCAGGTCGCTCCAGCATCGTCGCCAAATTGGGCAAGGACAGCGTGGAAGGTCTTTATGGCATCGGTGGCTGGAAACTCCACGAAGCTGACAGCAGCGACCCTGTGGCCAAGAAATTCATGGCCGATTTCAAAGCCAAGTTCAACATGGACGCCGATGAGAACGCAGCCAATGCGTACTCCTACACCTCTTGGTTCATTGCAGGCCTGCAAGCAGCCGGGCGCAATCTGACATCGGCAGGTTTGGCCAAAGCCATGCCTGCTGTGGCCCATCAGGACTTCACCACCTTCACGCGCCAAAGCTTCACCAACAACCACGTCGGGCCAGAAATGGTCTCCATTGACCAGATCAGGGGCGGCAAGTGGGTTCAAGTGGCTGCACCCGGTAGCAAATAACGCCTTCAACAGGGTCCGCTCTCGGGCGGACCCCCTGCTGCTGCGGCTACAATCTCCTACCAAGGAAGCGTGGCAGAGTGGTCGATTGCACCGGTCTTGAAAACCGGCGACTTGAAAAGGTCCGTGAGTTCGAATCTCACCGCTTCCGCCAGATATCCAATCAAATCAAGCGCTTAGGCGCTTTTTTGGTTTCAACTATCAAATCAACTATCAATCAGAAGTTGGCTTGAGGTCTCTCTGGCCTACTTCCAGTTTGGCTCGGAGACAAAGCGATTTAGAACTTACCTTGATGTAGTAAATTTCAAATATCAGAGATCTTCAGGGTAAACGTATCGGCAGTTAGGGTATCGGCTACGTATCGCTGCAAATCTTCAATATATACAAAAAAGAATATCGCACTATAAATGCCGACAACTTTCACTATAAGTCTGTGATTTGTTGTCTTTGCTTGTCAGGACGTATCAGGGTGTCCGGATTGGTTTCAATGACTTGTGCCTCACTAATATGAGATGTGAGTCAGCGTATCGGGGGTGTATAGGTTTTTACAAATGCACAACATTGGTCTATTTGAGGGTTCCCTGATAGCCCACATCATCTCATTGAAACTTGCTTTACGTCACGTCCAAGGTTCCTAACAGCAGCACCTGCCTCACCCTGAGCCGTGACATATTTTTCAAGCAGTTCACGGTTCGGGAGTGGCAACCTTCTGTTCAAGTAAGTAACGCTCATGAACCAAGCCCATCAACTCGGCCAGTGAATATTGCAACCCATCAGCCAACCGAAGCAAGACACTCAGTGTCGGCTGCTTGCGCCCAACTTCGATCAAAGAAATATAGGGTCGATCCAATTGGCAATGACCGGCTAGGTCTTCCTGCGAAAACCCCAAGGCACGACGACGCATACGGATTTCAGTAGCGAGTGCATTGATTAGTGGTTGGTTTTTGCTTGGCCGCATTGGGCCTGAACTTTCGCCTTGAAGTACACTTTAGACACGTGTCTATAGATAGCAAAATAACCATCTGAGAGTGCCCTTGGTTTTTGCTCCTTGTTTCATTCAAAAGGGTA
>JAIXOZ010000062.1 GCA_027486495.1 Comamonadaceae bacterium
CACATGACGGTGCACGAGCGCATGCAACCGGCTTTGACCTTCAAGCCCGAGGTGGCGTCGTTGAACATGGGGTCGATGAATTTTGGCTTGTTCCCCATGTTGGACCGCTTCAAAACATTTGAGCACGAGTGGGAGCGCGAGCATCTGGAAAAAAGCCGTGATCTGGTGTTCAAAAATACCTACAACGACATCGAGACCATCTTGCGGCTGGGGACCGAAAACGGCACCCGCTTCGAGTTCGAGTGCTACGACATCAGCCACCTGTACAACCTGGCCCACTTCCGTGATCGGGGGCTGGTGACGGGCCCCTTGTTTGTGCAGTCGGTGTTCGGCATTTTGGGCGGCATCGGCCCGCACCCTGAGGACCTGATGCACATGCGCCGCACGGCCGATCGCCTGTTTGGCAACGATTACCAGTGGTCGATTTTGGGCGCGGGCAAGGGCCAGATTGCGCTGGCCAGCATCGGCGCGGCCATGGGCTCGAACGTGCGGGTGGGGCTGGAAGACTCGCTGTGGATTGGCCCCGGAAAATTGGCCGAGTCCAGTGCTCAGCAAGTGCAGCGCATCCGCACCGTGCTCGGAGCCCTGAACCTGGAGATCGCCACCCCTGATGAGGCGCGCAGCATGTTGGCGCTCAAGGGCGGGGATCGGGTGAACTTCTGAAGTCCTTGGAGATGCATAAGGTGCATGCATGGCCTCGCCTGGATCAACCCGCGCGCTCAAGGTCACCCGTGTCAAGGCTTGTTGGGTGGGGCATCCAGACTTGCAGTGAATGCTTCAAAGAGGCGGCTGTAATTCATGGAAAAAAGGGGCATGACCGTGCTGGGCCACGCGCTGGTGATAAGTAGCACAGCTTTGCGTTGCCGGTCCAAGAACAAGTGTTGACCATAAACGCCCAGCATGACCGGTTGGTTCTCGGCGTGCAGCCAAAATTGGTACCCATAGCCGTAAATTCGATTCACCCCATTGTTTTTGTGGAAGTGTTCGGGCTGAGCGCTCATGCGCGTCGCTTCATCCAGATACGACTTGGAGATGATTTGCCGATCTTCCACTTTGCCATCGTTGACGATCATCAGCCCGAGACGGACCCAATCGCGGGCGGTGGCCGCAAAACCCATTTGTCCTGTGGCCTGGCCAGAGCCATCCAGTTGCCAAGTTCCGCTGTCTTGAGCCCCTAAGGGCACCCAAAGTTTGTCCTGCATGTACTGACAGATGGATTGCCCTGTGGCGTGAGCGACCACCTGATTGAGTACGATGGTTTCAATGCCGGCATAGTTGAATTTGGTGCCTGGTGCATGAAAGGGTTTCCCTTTGAATGCATTGATGGCCGTGATTGCACCTTGTGACTCCATGTACCCCAAGGTGCGGGCATTGTCATCCGTTCCAGAATAGTTTTCGCTGTAAATCATGCCTGAGCTCATGCGCAACAGGTGACGCAGACTGATGGCCCCATAGGCCGAATCAGCAATGGCGGGGACATACTTTCTGGCTGGATCGTCCAAAGAGGCAATTTTGCCTTCGTCCAGCGCGATACCCACCAACAAGCTGGTGATTGATTTGGCCATTGAAAAGGATGCGAACTTGTCTGAAGGCAGGCGCATGCGCGGGTAGCGCTCCTCCAAAATTTGGTCGCCTTGGGCTGCAATCAAGGACGTGACCGGGTAGGTCTCGACAAAGTCATCCAAGCTGCGGGCCCCTCCAATCGGATACCGTGAATAACTCAGTGGACGGGGTAATTTCCCTTGACCCAAAAAGCTGCCTTTTGCGCGCGGCTCGATTGTGCATGAGGGGAAGTAACTGGCCCAGTTGGAAAACGTAGCCACCCTCACCGGCACAAAAGTTTGGTAGTCCTTGGCGGCCGAGGGTAATTTGAATTTTTGTTCGCGCTCCTTCAGGAAGGCCTCTGTGTCAGCCTGCGCCGAGCACGAAAACACCAGCAAAGCCAATGCTAGAGGATGGAATTTTTTAAACATAGGCTGTGCCCCGGGTTCACATATTGCGTCGGTACTGACCACCCACCTCAAACAGCGCGTTGGTGATCTGACCCAGTGAGCAGACGCGCACCGCGTCCATCAGCACTTCGAACACGTTGCCGTTGTCGATCACGGCTTGCTGCAAACGCTTGAGCATGGCGGGCGATTCGTTGGCGTGCAACGCGTGGAAGTCGTTCAGGCGCTTGAGCTGGCTCTGCTTTTCTTCCTCGGTCGAGCGGGCCAGTTCCAGCGTTTCCATGACTTCGTCGCCCTTGGGGTTGCGGAAGGTGTTGACGCCGATGATGGGCAGCTCGCCGGTGTGCTTGAGCATCTCGTAGTGCATGGACTCGTCTTGGATCTTGCCGCGTTGGTAGCCGGTTTCCATCGCGCCCAGTACGCCGCCGCGCTCTGCGATTTTTTCAAACTCGGCCAACACGGCTTCTTCCAGCAACTCGGTCAACTCTTCGATGATGAAGGCGCCTTGGCTCGGGTTCTCGTTCTTGGCCAAACCCCATTCGCGGTTGATGATCAGCTGGATCGCCATGGCGCGGCGCACCGAGTCTGCGGTGGGCGTGGTGATGGCTTCGTCAAACGCGTTGGTGTGCAGGCTGTTGCAGTTGTCGTAAATCGCGATCAGCGCTTGCAGCGTGGTGCGGATGTCGTTGAA
>JAIXOZ010000012.1 GCA_027486495.1 Comamonadaceae bacterium
GTGGCGCAACGACCAAACTGCATCCCCCATGAAAATCTTCCACAACACCCACCACGCCCAACACGCAGGCCGCCAGGAAATGTTCCGGGGCCGCTTGGTCGATTGCCACGAAGTGCCTGACCGTTTGCGCTTTGTGCTGGATGAACTGGCGCGTCGCCCAGTGGGGCAGCTGTTAACCCCAGATGCAAATTTGGATGTGGCCGCCGCCATGGCCCGTGTCCATTCGACGGACTATCTGGCTTTTTTGGCCAGCGCCTGGGACGACTGGGTGGCGCTGGACCCGACCAATGCCGAGCGCGACGCCCTGCCCTCGGTCTGGCCGCTGGCCGCCAAGCACGCTTTTCGCACTGACGCGCCGCCGCTCAACTTTGCGGCGCGACTGGGGCAGTACGCGTTTGACTCGGGCACGCCCTTGATGGCGGGCAGCTGGGCCGCAGCGCGCGGGGGCGCTGCTTGCGCACTGGCTGCCGCGCAGGCGGTGCTGGGGGGTGAGCGATTCGCCATGGCGCTGACCCGCCCGCCGGGCCACCACGCAGGCCCCAACTACATGGGCGGTTATTGCTTCATCAACAACGCCGCCGTGGCCGCGCAGGCCCTGCGCGACGGTGGGATGCAGCGCGTGGCGGTGCTGGATGTGGACTACCACCACGGCAACGGCACGCAAACTTGTTTTTACGAGCACAGCGATGTATTGACGGTGTCCATCCACGGCGATCCGCGCACCGAATACCCCTTCTTTTTGGGCCACGCCGACGAGCGTGGGCACGGCGCGGGCGAAGGCTTCAACCTGAACTTGCCGCTGCCGCGTGGCACCGGGTTTGACGTTTGGTGGACCGCGCTGCAAACCGCTTTGCAGGCGGTGGCTGACTTTGCCCCGCAAGCGCTGGTGGTACCGTTGGGGCTGGACACGTTTGAGGGCGACCCGATCTCGGGCTTCAAGTTGCGCAGTACGGATTACCTGAAGCTGGGGCAGGCGATTGCGCAGCTGGGGCTGCCCACGGTGCTGACCTTTGAAGGCGGCTACGCCGTCGAAGAGGTGGGGGTGAACACGGTGAATGTGTTGGAAGGCCTTGGCGGCTAATCACCCCTGAATGCTGCGCCAGCGCTCCAGCTCTTGCGGGCGCAAACCATAGCGGGCCAACACGCCCTCGTGCAAACGGCGCAGCTCTTGCATGACCAAGGCCCGAACGTTTTCACGATCCGGACCTGGCGCGGCCAAATCCACTTGGGTGGCCACCAGCGCCAGCGCGTCTTGCTCGGGGTTTTGCACCACGGCTTTGACGATGCGGCGAATGGCGTCACGGTACGTCAGGCGTAGCACATCGGGCTCGACCACGCTGGACTTGGTCGTCAAATATTCCTTGGTCGAGCGTTCATACGCCCACATGAACAAATCGCGCAGCAGCTCCACGCGGTTCATCTCGTAAACACCCAGCACCGAGGCGGTGTACCAAGCCTGCGACACACCCAAAAACGTGAGCGGGCACAGGTTGGCCCGCAGCAGCGGCCAGTTGGCCAGCAGGCGCGACGTGCGCTTGTTGCAGTCGGCAAAGGGCTGCAAATACGGCAAGTGCACCATGGCAAAAAACGACTGCTCAAACGGGTCTTGGATGGCGTTGAATTTGGCCAGCGCTTCATCGAGCAAGGTGCCGATGAGCGACTGGCCCGATGGCGGCTGGTATGGGCTTTGCCCAATTTGCACCGGATGCAAGCGCAGACGGCCTTCGTCCTCTGGGCTTTCAAGCAGGTTTTCTGACAAAGCGCTGTGCAGGTTCATCAACAAATAGCGGCTGAAATGCGGCGCGGCCACGTTGTCCATCAGCAGCTCGATGGCGGCCTTGTGGTTCAGGATCATCTGCGTCTCGGTCACACCGTGGCCTTGCGCCTGCTGGCCGTGGGCGATCAGGGCACGGGTGTCCAAGCGCGTGTAAGTGTTGCCCTCCAGGTGGCTGGACGCCCAAGACAAATCGATCAGCAAACGGTCGAGCACAGCGCGGCCATGGGTGCCCGCCGGTTGCGGCCCCGGCCCGGTGCGGCCCATGCGGTGCAACTGCGCCCGCACAGGCTGTGGCAGATAAAACGTGACGTTGGGTTGATAGGCCTGCAAAAACTCAGACTGGTAACCCACGGCTTGGCGCGTGCTCCAGGGCTGGGCCAGATAGGCGCGGATGTCTTTGCTGTCGGGCGAGAGCGGCCACTGGCCGGTGGAGAGTTCTTCTTCGGCCCGCCAAGTAGCCGATACAGACAACCCGTCTTGGGCGGGTAAAGCATAAGCCACCACTTTTGGCGCGATTTTCAAACTGGCCACATAACGGGTGGCTCGAGCTTTGCCAATTGGCGCGATATGCCCTTCCGCGACCCACTTGGCTAAAGCTCTTTGCAAGCTGCGGCGCGGCACATCGGGCCATTTGATTGAGGCTTCCGCAAGGGACAAGCCATCCGACTGGGCTTGAATGGCGGTCAAGAGTTGGGCATTGAAATTTGGCATGATTGGCGCAATTATAAATAATCGCGCCAATCTTGCAACCAATGATGTGGGCTAATCATTGATACGGGCCTATCGCTATGCTAGAAATAAGTAACACAAGTGTTACCATGAAATCATGAAGCGGCCACACAAGTCGAGCCCGAAAGAAGGCTTTAGCTTCAAACAAAAAAGGAAAGACAAGATGACTTTGACGCGTGATTTCAGGCAAACCGTGGTCGAACGCGTGCAGCGTGATCCGGCTTTTGCAAAAGCATTGCTTGACGAAGCGGCCACGCTGTTTCTGAGCGGTGAGCCCGATTCGGCGCGGTTGATTCTGCGCGATCTGGTCAACGCCACCGTCGGGTTTGAGGGCTTGGCCGAACTAACTCACAAACCCAGCAAGAGTTTGCACCGCATGCTTTCACCAAAAGGCAATCCCAGCATGGACAACCTGGCCGCCATCTTCGATGCCATCAGAATTTGGCTCAAAGTGACTTTCGATGTCCGCGTGGTCGAGCTGGCTTAAACCAAAGAAATGTCCTGACAAGCATCCGGCAGACCAGCGTCCGACTGACCTCCTTTGATCCAGTCACCCCCGCCAGTGGGCATTTAGTGACGCCCCCAGCACTACCCCAATCAAAAATCCAAATACTTTAAGTTACGATCCAAGCTCACTTTTTGAGCACTAAATGGGTCTTAATTGGAACGAAATCAAATCCAGGGCATTGCTTTTCAGCAAGACCTGGGCCGACGCCTGCAACGAAGACAGCCAGGCCAAGCCCTTTTGGATCGATTTCTTTGAAATCTTTGGCATCACCAACAAACGCGTTGCCACCTTCGAGCTGAACGTCAAAAAGCTCGGCGGTGCGCAAGGCTTTGTGGATTTGTTCTGGCCCGGCGTGCTGTTGGTGGAGCACAAGTCACGCGGCAAAAGCCTCGACGACGCGGTGGACCAAGCCATTGGCTACCTGCACAACCTGCCCGAGCGCGACCTGCCCCAGCTGGTGGTGGTCTGTGACTTTGCCCGCTTTCGGGTGCGGCGCCTGGCCACGGGCGAAACGGTGGAATTTGAGCTGCAGCACCTGCACAAACACGTCAAGCTCTTTGGCCTGCTGGCGGGCTACAAGGTGCAAGACATCCAGGCCGAAGACCCGGTCAACATCAAGGCGGCTGAGCGCATGGGCCGCCTGCACGA
>JAIXOZ010000041.1 GCA_027486495.1 Comamonadaceae bacterium
ACCTTCCCTAAAGCGCTGGTCACTTTGCTGGCGGGCGCGCTGTTTGGCTTTGGCTTGTCGCTGGCCACCATGGTGCAGCCCGAAGTCGTCATCGGCTTTTTGCAGTTCAAGGACTGGGGCCTGATGCTGGTGATGGGCGGCGCTGCGGGCTTGGCCATGTTGGCTTATAAGGGCTTTCCGCGCTGGTTCAGCCGCCCTCTTTTGGGCGGTCAGTTCCTCACCCAGCCTGCCAGCTGGAACCGCCAGACGGTGATCGGCTCTGCCATTTTTGGCGTGGGCTGGGGAATCTCTGGCGTGTGCCCCGGCCCCGCGATAGCGGCCTTGGGCACGGGTAACACCGATATTTTGTGGGCCTTGGGCGGCATTGCGCTGGGCGGGTTGGCCCATGGCTTGACGGCTCGGGATTGACCACCGCCTCCCAATTGCAGACCAAAACCCGTGCCCCACAGGTTAGAATAGTGGGCTTGGCCTCGGGCCACCCCATTTCATTTCAGACTCAATTCCTATGAAAACCGCTCAAGAAATCCGCGTCGGCAACGTCATCATGCACGGCAAAGACCCCATGGTCGTCCTGCGCACCGAATACCAACGTGGTGGCCGCGGCTCATCCACCGTGCGAATGAAGCTCAAGAGCTTGATCGCCAACTTCGGCACCGAAGTCGTGTTCCGCGCCGACGACAAGATGGACCAGGTCATCTTGGACAAGAAGGACTGCACCTACTCGTATTTCGCTGACCCCATGTACGTGTGCATGGACACCGATTTCAACCAGTACGAAGTCGAAGCCACCAACATGGGCGACGCTTTGAACTACCTCGAAGACGGCATGGAACTCGAAGTGGTGTTCTACAACGACAAAGCCATCTCGGTGGAATTGCCCACCAGCGTGGTCCGCGAGATCACTTGGACCGAGCCCGCCGTCAAAGGCGACACATCGGGCAAAGTGCTCAAGCCCGCCAAGATCGCTACCGGCATGGAAGTGCCTGTGCCTTTGTTCGTGAGCCAAGGCGACAAGATCGAAATCGACACCCGCACTGGCGAATACCGCAAGCGCGTCTGATCTGCCGATCAAGCTTCCAATGAAAGCCCCGCAAGGGGCTTTTTTCATGGGCACATCGATTCGCTGAGGCTTTTGTGCTTGCCTGCAGCGCAGACCCATGCACAATGCCGCCATGCAATCCCGACAAGACCTCTTGGCCCCCGCCCTGCCCCACGCCTGGGCCGAACTGCAAGCCGAAGCCAACACCGCCGACTGGCTGGAACCTGAGGCCCACCGACTGGCCTTTGCCGACCCCGAATTTTTATTGCGCCGCGAGACGCGGGGTATCCGCTTTCAGCTGGAAATGCTCAAACCCGACCTGGCACAAACCGAAGCGAACATTGAGCACACCGTGGTGGTGTTCGGAAGCGCCCGATTCGTGGACATGGCCAGTGCCCAAGCGCGATTGCATGCGGCTTTGCAAAGCGGCATGGCACAAGACATTGCCCAAGCTGAAACCGCTGTGCGCAATGCCCAGCACTACGAAAACGCCCGTGTTTTTGCGCAACGGGTGGCCCAATCCTGTTCTTGCCTGCCCGACCATGAGAAGCTGTACATCTGCACCGGCGGCGGCCCCGGCATCATGGAGGCGGCCAACCGGGGGGCGCAAGAAGCCGGCGCACCTTCGGTGGCGCTGAACATCGCTCTGCCTCACGAGCAAAAGCCCAACCCCTATGTCACGCCCGAGTTGAGCTTCAAGTTCCATTACTTTGCCCTGCGCAAAATGCACTTCATGATGCGGGCCAAAGCTTTGGTCGCGTTTCCGGGTGGTTTTGGCACGCTCGACGAGTTATTCGAAGTGATGACGCTGGTGCAAACGCGCAAGTCGCGCCCCGTGCCGATTTTGCTGTTTGGGACGGAATTCTGGCAACGTCTGATCGACATGGATGTGCTGGTGCAAGAAGGCACGATTTCGAAAGATGACCTGAAGCTGTTCAGCTATGTGGACACACCCGAGGCCGCATGGCAGGCGATTTGTGACTTTTACCAGCTGAACGTGCCCACGGACTGACTTGGCTCACCCAACCCGCCATCAGCGGTGAGCCGCTGGGCGCAGTTTGAAGGCAGCTTGCGAACCCCAACCCACCGCCGCCCCCACCACCCAAAACACCGGGGCCACGCCCGCCACCGCCCCGGCGGCACCAAACAACATGGGCATGAGCACGCTGGAGCCATTGATCGTCATCAGGCGCAGGCCCAGCGCCTCCCCCTGGCGGTGCTGGGGGGTGATCTGGTGCAAGGTGCTCATGATCATGGGCTGTACCGCACCCAGCGCCAGCCCCAGCAACACCGAACACACCCCCATGCTCCAGGGCGTGGGCATGAAGGGGTACAAGCCAAACAGCACCCCGGTGCAGACCATGGCCGCGGTGATGATCTGGTACTCGTGAACATGGCGCGACAGCCAGGGCAAACACACCCGGATGAAGGCCGCAGAGATGGCGAACGCGCCCAAGAGGGTACCCACCACCGAAGCGCTGTAACCGCGCTCGTGGCCGAGCACAGGCACCACAAAGGTGTGAACATCCCAGCACGAAGACAGCAACCAATTGACGCCCAGCAAGCGCCGCATCAGCGGCTCGGCCAAAAGGTCCAACGCACGACGTGGCCCTGCATGTTCAGGTGCCGGTGGCGTGGGCAACTCGGTCACCCGCCGCACCCAAAACCAGGTGCTCAAAGGCAACAGCGCCATCAGCAAAAAGGCCCAACGAAAACCGGTTTCATGGGCCGGTGCAGGCCCGGCAAAATCGATCAGCAAACCCGCCAGCACTGGCCCCAAAAAATTCGACACTGCCGGTCCGATCGACAACCAGCTGAAAGCGGACTTCAATTCGGACGGGTTTTGGGCCATGCGGCCCACATGCCGCTGCAAGGCAATCACGGCCATGCCCGTGGCACCCCCCGTGGCCAGTGCGCTCACGCACATGACCGGAAAAATCGGCCAGACCACCGACAGTGCCGCACCGCTGGAGGCCAGCGCCACGCTGATGAGCATGGGTTGTTTCAGGCCCTTGCGGTCGGCGTAACGCCCGGCAGGCAGTGCAAAAAACACCTGTGTGATGGCAAACAAGGCCAGCAAAGCGCCCACAGCCAAGGCACTGAAGCCTTGCTGCAAAGCCAGCAAAGGCATGGCCATGCGCATGCCCGCCATGCAGGCGTGCAAAAACACCTGCCCGGCAATCAGGCGTACGAGTTCACGTTGCATGGCCCGCACGCTGGTGTTCGCGCCGTGTTCGCCATGGCCCGTTCATGTCAGGCATGGCCGCCCGCATCGGCTCCAGGCAAAAGGACCTGCGCCTCGGCTTCGGGCAAGGCATCGACCTGGCGCAAAGCGCGGTTCATCACCTTGCTGCGGGTCTGGGCTTGGTCCAGCGTGTTAAGCACGGTTTGCGTCTGGTTGCGTACTTTGTCCAGCACATCGCCAAACTTGCCAAACTCGGTCTTGACCGCGCCCAGGACCTGCCAGACTTCGCTGGAGCGCTTTTCCAGAGCCAGGGTTCTGAAGCCCATTTGCAGCGCGTTGAGCATGGCCATCAAATTGGTCGGCCCCGCCAGCGTGACGCGGTGGTCTCGCTGCAGGGTTTCCATCAAACCGGGGCGGCGCAAGACCTCGGCGTACAGGCCTTCGGTGGGCAAGAACATCACCGCAAAGTCGGTGGTGTGCGGCGGCTCCAGATACTTTTCGGCAATCGACTTGGCTTCGAGCTTGATGCGCGTCTCCAGCGCTTTGGCACACAGCTCCGCTTGCACCGGGTCGGCGCGACTTTGCGCCTCCAACAGGCGCTCGTAGTCTTCGTTGGGAAACTTGGCGTCGATCGGCAGCCACACGGGCTGGCCACTGTCAGACCGGCCCGGCAAGCGGATCGCAAAGTCCACGCGGTTTTTGTCGCCGGGGCGCGTGGCCACCTGCACGGCATATTGCTCGGGCGTGAGCACTTGTTCGAGCAGCGAGGCCAGCTGCGCCTCACCAAACATGCCGCGTGTCTTGACGTTGGTCAGCAGGTGTTTGAGGTCGCCTACGCCCTGCGCCAGGGTGTGCATCTCGCCCAAGCCCTTGTGCACCTGCTCCAGCCGATCGGCCACTTGTTTGAAGCTCTCGCCCAAGCGGGCTTGCAGCGTGGCCTGAAGTTTTTCGTCCACCGTCTGGCGCATTTCATCCAGCTTGGCGGCGTTGCTTTGCTGCAGTTGGGCCAGCTGGGTTTCCATGGTGCCGCGCATCTCGGTCAGGCGGCGGGCATTGGCCTCAGACAGTGCATTGACTTGTTGAGCCAAGCTGTCGGTCAGGCTTTTTTGCAGCAAAGCCAGCTGCTGGGCCAGTGCGTCGATTTGCTGGTTTTGGGTGCGCGTGGCCTCGGCGCTTTGCTGCAGCAGCGATTGCTGGAACAGCGTGAGCGTTTGCATGGCTTCTTGGCGGCCCTGCACGCCCGACTGGCTGATCTCGGCGCGCAGCTCGCGCTCAAGGCGCTCGGTCTGCGCCTGCAAATGGCCAAACTGCTGTTGCTGCCAAGCGGTTTGCTCGGCCAAGCGCTCTGAATTTTCCCCGGCCAACAGCGCAGCGGTTTGCTGCGCTTGCTCTTGCGGCGATGCACCGCCACGCAGCAGCAACACAACCAGCAGCAACAGGTTCAGCCCGCCCAGGGCCAGCAAAGCCCATTCGCTCATGCAGCAGCGCCGGGCACGGTGTTCAATGGCGTCAGCGCCTGACCCCGGGTCAGGTAAGCCACCAGGTTGTCAGCCGCCAGCTGGGCCATGGCCTTGCGGGTCTGGATGGTCGCGCTGGCGATGTGGGGGGTCAGCACCACATTGGGCACCTTGAGCAAATCGGGGTGTACCGAGGGCTCGCCCTCGAACACATCGATGCCCGCCGCAGCGATTTGGCGCGCTTGCAGGGCTTGGGCCAAAGCCGCATCGTCCACAATGCCGCCGCGTGCAATATTGACCAGCGTGGCCGTGGGCTTCATCTGCGCCAACTCGGCTGCGCCAATGGTGTGGTGCGACTCGGCGCTGTAGGGTACGACCAGCATCACATGGTCTGCTGTCTGAAGAAGCTCTTGTTTGGACACATAGCGGGCCTTGCACTCGGCTTCCAACTCGGCGCTCAGGCGGCTGCGGTTGTGATAAATCACGTTCATGCCAAAGCCATGCGCCGCACGGCGCGCAATGCCCTGCCCGATACGCCCCATACCGATGATGCCGATGGTCGAGCCATGCACCTCAGCCCCGGCAAACATGTCGTAGCTCCACTTTTTCCAATAACCGGCACGCAAATAGTGCTCGCTCTCGGTCACACGGCGGGCCGTGGCCATGAGCAAGGCAAAGCCAAAGTCGGCCGTGGTTTCTGTCAACACATCGGGGGTGTTGCTGGCCAGCACGCCGGCCGCGGTCATCGCGGGCACGTCAAAGTTGTTGAAGCCCACGGCCATATTGGCCACGATGCGCAGCTGCGGGTTGGCCTGCAAGAGCGCCGCGTCGATGCGCTCGCTGCCTGTGGTGAGTGCGCCCACTTTGCCTTGCATGCGGCGGGTCAGCTCGGCGGCAGACCAGACCTCATCGGCCTGGTTGCTCTCGACTTCAAAAACCTGCGCCAAAGACTGCAGGACCTCAGGGAAGATGGCGCGGGCCACCAAAATGGAAGGTTTGGACATCATTTGAACCAGATAAAACTCATCACCACAAACAGGGGCACCAAAATGCCGCCCGACCAGAGCATGTACCCAAAGAAGCTGGGCATTTTCACGCCACGGTCTTCCGCAATCGCCTTGACCATCAGGTTGGGCGCATTGCCAATGTAGGTGTTGGCGCCCATGAACACGGCACCGGCGGAAATCGCGGCCAAGGTCGGGGCCAAGGTGGTCATCAAGACCTGTGGATCACCGCCTGCGGTGTTGAAGAAAACCAGATAGGTGGGCGCATTGTCGAGGAATGAGCTCAAGGCACCCGTGATCCAGAAGTACATCATCACGTCGGGGCTGCCATCCGGCTGAGTCACCGTTTGAACCACTGCGCCGAATGGGCCATTCACACCCGCCTTGAGCATGGCAATCACCGGAATGATGGTCAAGAAAATGCCGGCAAACAATTTGGCCACTTCGGCCATGGGGGCCCAGCCGAATTGGTTGTCCTCATGCACCTTGGCGGGGGTGATTTTGAGCGACAAGAAAGTCACCGCGATCAAACCCAGATCGCGCACCACGCCCGGCAAGCCCACTTCGGTGCCGTAGATGCTGAAAGACACCGGCGATTTCCAGAGTCCGCTCATCAACACCAAGCCCACCACGACAACCAACAGAGCGAAGTTGATGCCCCCATCAAAACCGATGGCCTTGGAGTCGGACGTCGAATCTCGCTGAACAAGACCTTCATGGCGGCTGAAAAACCAATTGTCCAAGAAGTAAAAAATGGTCAGCAAGCTGCCCAGCAAGAACAATGTTTCAGGGAAGATGTGTTTCAAGGTCCAGAAGAAATCCACGCCCTTCAAAAAGCCTAAGAACAACGGCGGATCGCCCAGCGGGGTCAAAGAGCCCCCAGCGTTGGAGACGATGAAAATGAAAAACACCACAACATGGGCCATGTGTTTGCGGTGTTCATTGGCGCGGATCAAGGGGCGAATCAACAGCATGGACGCCCCGGTGGTGCCCATGAAGCTGGCCAGTACCGCACCAATGGCCAACATGGCGGTGTTCAGGCCGGGACTGCCTTGCAGGTTGCCTCGAATGAAAATGCCGCCCGACACTGTGAAAAGTGCCGTGAGCAAAATGATGAAGGGGATGTATTCGGCGAACAGCGCATGGACCATGTTGACGCCCGCGATCGCTGGCCCAAACATCACGGCAAAAGGCACCAAAAATGCCAAGCCCCAAGCAGCAGCGACTTTGCCGTAATGGTGGTGCCAAAAATGGGGCACCAGCAAAGGCATCAAGGCGATCGACAACAAAATGCCGGCAAACGGCACCCCCCAAATCACCGTCAACTGCGAACCGTCAAAATCGGCAGCGCGAGCTCCCCCTGACATGGCCAACAACGCTGGCAAAGCCAGCCAAGCGGTCCATCGTGTCCCCAAAAGCTTCATGATGCAAATCTCCAATTGAATGAAACTGATATTAACGGTGAAAGGTCCCGCCTCAGGCGCCGGATGCGACCTCAAACACCTGACGCAAGTAAGCCAAGTATTTTTCATCATCACACATGCCCTTGCCCGGAGAGTCTGAAAGTTTGGCCACAGGCTGACCATTGCATCGGGTCATTTTGATGACGATTTGCAGCGGTTCATAACCGAGGTCATTGGTCAGGTTGGTGCCCACACCAAAGGCCAGCTGGCAGCGCCCCCGGAACTGTTCAAACAGCTCAATGGTTCGGGGAATAGTCAGGCCGTCACTGAAGATCAGCGTCTTGGTTTTGGGGTCCACCCGGTTGTGCTGGTAATGCGCGATCATGCGCTCGGCCCAGCTGAACGGGTCGCCGCTGTCGTGCCTTGCACCATCAAACAGCTTGCAAAAATACAAATCAAAGTCACGCAAAAAAGCATTGAAGCCATACACATCGCTCAAGGCGATACCCAAGTCACCCCGGTACTCCTTGGCCCATGACTCAAAGGCAAACACTTGGCTGTCGCGCAAACGCGGGCCCAAGGCCTGACAGGCCTGCAGGTACTCGTGGGCCATGGTGCCCAGCGGCGTCAGGCCCAGCACATAGGCGTAGTACACATTGCTGGTGCCCGCCAACTGACCCGTCGGGCCTGTGCCCAAACGGGCAGACAGCACGCGCAGCACCTCTTCATGCCAGGCGCGCGAAAAACGTCGGCGTGTGCCGTAGTCAGCAATCTTGAGAGTTTCAAGGCCTTGTGCCTGCAGCTGAGCGATTTTGGTGTCCAGTCGGCGGCGGCCCTCCATCAGGTCGGGCACTTTCTGGGTGTTGCGGAAGAACACCTCGTTGACGATGGCCAGCACCGGGATCTCGAAAAGAATCGTGTGCAGCCAAGGCCCCTGGATGGTGATGTCGATCTCACCCGATGGCAAAGGCGTGACTTCAATGTACTTTTCGTTGAGCTTGAACAAACCCAAAAAATCGACAAAGTCGCTCTTGATGAAGCGCATGGAGCGCAGGTACTGCAGCTCCCCCTCTTTGAAATTGAGGCTGCAAAGCGAGCGAATTTCTTCGCGAATTTCTTTGACAAAGGGGGCCAGCGGCACGCCCGGGTTGCGGCACTTGAACTTGTATTCGACCTGCGCTCCCGGAAACTGGTGCAGCACGACCTGCATCATGGTGAATTTGTACAGGTCGGTGTCGAGCAGGCTGGTGATGATCATGGTGTTTTGTCTCTGGCGGCTGGGGCCGCTCGTTGTGTTGGGCAGTGTAAGGGATGACCCACCCCGTCAAGCCAGGCTCATGCTGCCGAGTCCATGCGCCCACTGGTCAACACCAACACCCGCTGGGCATGCTGGGCCAAGATCTTGTTTTGCTCGGCCACCAGCATGGCCACCCCCTCGCGGGCCAGCTGCAGCAACGCATCGCGCATGGCCGCCACCAGCACCGGGGCGATGCCCTCGCAAGGCTCATCCAGCAGCAACAGGCGCGGGCGGGTCATGAGGGTGCGGGCCAGCGCCAGCATTTGCTGCTCGCCCCCACTCATTTGGCTGGCGGGACGGTGCAGCATGGTTTGCAGCTGGGGAAACAAAGCCATGACGCGGTCAAAGCGCTGCGCGGGGGTGGACTCAGCGCTGGGCGATGCGACCGATGGCGCGGCGATCCACAGGTTTTCTTTCACCGACAAGGCCGTGAACAAGCGCCGGTCTTCGGCCACAAAACCCAAACCGGCTTTGGCACGGCGGTGCGCTGGCCAGGCTTGGATGGGTTCGTTTTGCCAAATGATGCGGCCTTGCGCCCGAGGACCAATGCCGATCAAGCTTTGCAGCAGGGTGGATTTGCCCGCGCCATTCAGGCCCTGAATGACGACCAGCTCGCCCTCACCCACCGTCAAGCTGACATCGAACAAGGCTTGGGCTTGGCCGTACCAAGCTTTGAGTCCTTCAACCGCGAGCATCCTGCAGGCCTTTCGCATGGGTCTTCACGTTGGCGTTCAGATCGAAATCCATCCCCAGGTAGCGCTCGCGCACATGCGGGTCTTGCGCCACCGCTTCGGGGGCACCATCGGCCACCAAGCGGCCTTGCATCAGCACCAGCACCCGGTCGGCCACGCCAAACACGGCGTCCATGTTGTGCTCGGTGTAGAGCACCGTCACGCCTTGCGAGGCCACTTGGCGCACCAGCGTCATCATGTCGGCCCGTTCGGCCAGGGCCAGCCCAGCAGCGGGCTCGTCCAGCAGCAGCAAGGCAGCGCCTTGATCGGCAACCGTCTGAGGTAAACCTGCCAGCGCCATGGCCAGCTCCAGCCGCTTTTTGGCGCCATAGGGCAAGTCGGCCACCGTGTGGTGGACCAGCAGCTGCAAGCCCGCCTGTGCGGCCAAATGCATGGCGCGCTCGGGCTGACGCCGGTCCATCCGGTCCCACCAGGCTAAAGGCGCGGCACCGCGCAGCACCAGCTGGATGTTTTGCAACACCGTCAGCGCCTCGAAGGTTTGCGCCACCTGAAAGGTACGCGCCACGCCCAAGCGCTGCCGCTCTGCGGGCGGTTTGCCCAACAGCGACTGGCTTTGCCACAACACCTCGCCCGCCGTGGGCACCTGCTGGCCCGCCAGGCAATCAAAGCAGGTCGATTTGCCCGCGCCATTGGGGCCGATCAGGGCCACGCACTGGCCTGCAGGCACTTCAAAATCTACCCCGTCCAGCGCACGCACCCCGCCAAAATGCTTGGCCAGGCCCTGCACCTGCAAAGCTGACGTGCTCATGCGGCCCCCTTGGGCGATGCGGTTGGCGCATTGGCTGGCAAAGTGGGAGGCAAAGTGGTTGAAGGACCAGGGGTCGCTTTGCGGCGTGCCAGCCATTGCTGCACCGCGCCCAGCACACCACTGGGGGCCAACACCATGACGAGCATGATGACCAAGCCTAAAACCCCGCGCCAATAATCCAGGCCCTGTCCCAGCACCGCACCGCCCCAGACCAGCAGGGCACTGCCCACGGCCGAGCCCCACAACTGGTGCACACCGCCCAGCAAAATCACCAACAAGGCGTCAACCGACATGGCGACCGAAGCCACCGAGGGAAATACAGCGCCTTTGAACGCGGCCCACAAACCCCCGGCCAAACCCGCCAAGGTGGCGCTGCCCACAAACACCTGGTAGCGCAATAACTGCACGGGCAAACCACTGGCCGCGGCCCGCAGCGGCGCATCGCGCACTGCTTGCAAAGCCGCGCCCCGGCCGGACCGCGCTACCCGGGCCATGCCCACCAAAGCCAAGAGCATGAAGCCGCAAAGCACCGCGTCCCACAGCGCACGCGATTCGGGTGTGATCAAACGCAGACCGATCAGACCGTTATCACCGCCCGTCAAGCCCACCCACTGCACGGCCCCGGCCCAAATCATTTGCGCCAGCGCCAGCGACAACATGGCCAGGTACACCCCGCTGCTGCGCACCACCAAAGCGCCAAAAGCCAAGGCCACGGCCAGGGCCAGCGCCATGCCTACCGCCAACGCCGTGAACAGGCCCGCCCCCCAATGCAGGTGCGACAGCGCAGCGCCATAAGCGCCCAGCGCAAAAAACGCCGCATGGCCAAAACTGACCAAGCCGCCCAAAGCCATCATCCACTGCAGGCTCAGGCCAAAGAGCATCATCACCATCACATCCTCGGCCAGGCTGCGGCCGTAGTCGCCCTGCCCCCAGGCCAAAAAGGTCAAGCCGACAAAGGCCGCCACAAACAGCGCACGGCCCCAGAGGGCCACCGGCCAAAGTGCAAACACCGGCACGCTCTCGCGCTGCTCGGCATGCGCGGCCGGCCCGGCCAAGCCTTGCGGCCGCCACACCAACACCACCGCCATGGTCAAAAACACCAACACCAGGGTCGCTTGCGGAAAAAAGCTCAGGCCCAAAGCGTGGATCAGGCCAATCAACACTGCCGCTGCAAACGCCCCGCCAATGCTGCCAAGGCCCCCGGTGACCACCACCACAAAGGTCTCGACCACCACGTTCACATCCATCTGCAAGTGCGCTGGCTCGCGCGGCAACTGCAGCGCCCCGGCGAGGCCCGCCAAGCCGCAGCCCAAGATGACCACGCCCAGCATCAGCGGTGCGGGGTTGACACCCAACGCGGCCAGCATCTCGCGGTCTTGCGTGGCGGCTTTCACGCGCTGGCCCCACAGCGTGCGCGTGAGCAAGAGGTGCAGGCCCAGCCAGACCAAGGGGCCCAACACCAAGGTAAAAAGTTGCCAGGTCGGGAAATACGACTCGCCCAGTTGAATGGCCCCCTTGAGACCCGGAAAGCGCGGCGCAAACACCTCTTCCGGCCCAAAGGTCCAGCGCATCGCGTCGTGCAGCGCCAGCGTCAGGCCAAAGGTGGCCACGAGTTGGTACAGCTGCGGCGCGTGGCGCATGCGCTTGAGGAGCAGCACCTCGGTCACCGCCCCGAGCAAGGCGGCCACACACGCCCCCATCAAAATGACAGCGCCATAGCCCCAAGCGCTGCCCGCCATGTCGGGCCACCAGTTCGTCACCGCGTGCGCTGACCACAAAGCGCCCAGCATGAAAAAGCTGCCGTGCGCAAAATTAACGATCCGGGTAACGCCAAAAATCAGCGTCAGCCCGGAGGCCATCAAAAACAAGGTGGTGGCGTGGCTCAGGCCATTGAGCAGCTGCAGCGCCAGTGCTTCGAATCCCAAACCAGGCCCTTGTCTTTAAAAAAACGAGTTTGAATAAAAAGTCAGTCCACCCAGTGGGTGAAGTCTTGCGCCGACACCCGAGTGGTCTGGAAGGTGTTGACCAGCGCCGATTCATCGGCATAACCCAGCGACATGCCGCAAACCAACATTTCGTTCTCACCTGCGCCCACCAGCGGCAAGATGATTTTGGAAAAGCCGTTCCACGCCGCTTGCGGGCAGGTGTGCAGGCCGCGCGAACGGGCAGCCACCATGATGCTTTGCAAAAACATGCCGTAGTCGAGCAAGCTGCCCCGGCCCATGACCTTGTCGATGGTGAACATCAGGCCCACGGGCGCATCAAAAAACCGGAAGTTTTTCTGGTGCTGCGCATGCATCAAGGCCTTGTCGCCCTTGCCGATGCCCAACACGCCGTACAGGCCAAAACCGCACTCGCGGCGGCGGTCGATGTAGGGGCTGACCCATTTTTCGGGGTAGTAGTCATAGGACTCGGCGTAGTCCACAGCCAGCGCGGGGTTGGCACTGATGGCGTCGTGTGCTGCGCAGGTTTTGGCCACCAGTTCGTCGCGTTTGGTGCCTTGCAGCACATACACTTTCCAGGGCTGGGTGTTGGTGCCGCTGGGCGCGCGTGCCGCGATGTCCAGCACCTCTTGCAGCACAGCGCGGTCCACCGGCTTTGGCAAATAAGCGCGGGCCGAAAAACGGCTCAAGATGGCCGCGTCCACGCTGGCCGGGTCGTTCACCCGGGTGCCGACCTGGGGTCCGATGTCCAAAATGCTCATGTCAATGTCTCCAAAAATGCTTTAAGTGGGGCTGGCAAAGGCACGGGTCGGCGGGTTTCGCGGTCCACGTAGACATGCACAAAATGGCCCCGGGCAGCGCTCATCTCTTCACCCTGGGCAAACAGGCCCACCTCGTAGCGCACGCTGGAAGTGCCCAGCTTGGCCACACGGATGCCCGCGTCGATGGTTTGGGGGAAGGCCAGCGGCGAGAAGTAGAAACACTGGGTTTCCACCACCAGACCAATGGTGGTGCCCGCGTGGATGTCGAGCACGCCCCGCTCGATCAGGGTGGCGTTCACGGCGGTGTCGAACCAGCTGTAGTACACCGCGTTGTTCACATGGCCATAGACATCGTTGTCCATCCAGCGGGTGCTGATGGCGCGAAACGCTTTGTAGCTGCTGCGGGCGTCGGCTTGGGGTTTGGCGGGCGTGTTCATCGCCCGAGATTGTGCCAGCGTTGCCACTGCTGCCAGTAGGCCAAAGCCACATCCCAAGTCTGAATTTGCACCTGCACCGTGGTCTCGATGTCATGGCCATAACCTCCGCCCATGCACAGCACCACCGGCAGTCTGCGTTGCCAGGCCCAATCCATCACCACACGGTCGCGCGCTTGCATGCCGTCCATCGTCAATTTGAGCCGCCCCAGCCGATCCCCCTCGTGCGGGTCGGCCCCGGCTAGGTAAATGACCAGCTGCGGATCGAACCGGTCTTGCAGGGTTTGCAGGGCTTGGTGCAAAGCGGCCAAATAAGGCTCGTCGGTGCATCCATCCGGCAGGCCCACGTCCAGGTCGCTGGGCTCCTTGCGAAAGGGGAAATTTTTCTCGCCGTGCAAAGACAGGGTAAATACGCTGGGGTCGTTGGCAAACACATGCGCTGTGCCATTGCCCTGGTGCACGTCCAGGTCGATCACGGCCACTTGCATGGTTTGGCGCTGGTGCCGCCAGGCCTCCGCCTGCATCAGCCGGGCCGTCACCGCGATGTCGTTGAACACACAAAAGCCGCCCCCTTTGTGGGCATAGGCATGGTGCGTGCCCCCGGCTAGGTTTCCCGCTACCCCATGGGCCAAGGCATCACGGGCTGCGGCCACCGTGGCCCCGACCGAGCGGCGGGCCCTCTCGGCCATGGCAGGGCTCCAAGGAAAGCCAATTTCACGTTGTAAAGCAGCATCCAGGGTGCCCATGGCCACCCCTTGGATATAAGCTGGCGTGTGCACCAGCGCCAGCTCACCGTCGCTGGCAGCCGGTGCCTCGCGCATGACCACACCGGGCAACTCCTGCGTCAGGCGGTCGCGCAAGCGGCTGTACTTGCGCATCGGAAAGCGGTGGCCTTCGGGCAGAGGCAGGACGAAGTGGTCGGCGTAATAAGCGTGCATGGTTTGATTCAGAGCAAGGCGATTCTAGAAAACACTCTCTAAACTGAGCCCTGATCAGGCCCATCTCCTTGCAATACCCCGTAGAAACCCTAAAATTTGACTTATGCTGCACTGCAACAAAGTTGTACGGCCTTGGCCAGTTACGGCGCAGTCTTCTTGAAACCTAACTTTTATCTGGAGCCCCTGATGATGACACCCGAACAAATCGCCGCCTCACACAAAGCCAACGTAGAAACCCTGTTTGGCCTGACCGCCAAAGCCTTCGAAGGTGTGGAAAAAATGGTTGAACTGAACCTGAGCGTGGCCAAGGCTGCCTTGGACGAGTCCGCCAACAACACCCAAGCGGCCCTGAGCGTCAAAGACGCCCAAGAGCTGCTGGCCATGCAAGCCAACCTGTTCCAGCCCTTGGCCGAAAAAACCGCCGCTTACAGCCGCCACCTGTACGACATCGCCTCGGGCACGGGCAGCGAGTTCACCAAGGCCTTTGAAGCCCAAAGCGCCGCTGCCCAAAAGCAGTTCGCCACTTTGGTGGACAGCGCCGCCCAAAACGCGCCTGCCGGTTCCGAGCAAGCCGTGGCCATGATGAAGGGTGCTGTGACCGCCGCCAACACCGCTTTCGAGTCAGTTCAAAAAGCCGTCAAGCAAGCCACTGATATGGCCGAGACCAACCTGGCTGCCGTCACACAAACGGCCACACCCAAAGCTGCCAAGAAGAAGTGATTTTCCCGGCAGACCGGTTTTGCAAATACCGGCCTGTCGTTTTGCAAGTTGTCTCCTCGGATCTCTTTGAATTTCATTTTGGAAACAGGGATTCGTTACAGGGCCGATCGAAAGATCGGCCCTTTTTTTTGGGCTGCCCACCGACATCGCTGGGTCTTGCCCCCCAACTTGATCGGGGGCTTGTCTCCCATCACCGCCCCTCTTCAATCTGGGCCATGCGCGCTTTCAAAGCAGGCAAAGCCGCCCGCATCGCCACCCGCCCGGCTTCAATCGCACGCAAACGTGCACTGAAATCGGCACTTTTGACACCCGACAAGGAGGGCCTAATCACCAAATCAGCCTCTTTGAGCGCCAAGGTGTTGATGCTTTTGCCCATGATGGCAAAGGTCTGCATCAAGATCTGGAAGGTGTCGCCATAAGGGTTGCCCTCCGGGTCACTCGAAATGTCCACCGCAATCACCAAGTTGGCCCCCATCTCGCGCGTCTGGCGCACCGGCACCGGAGAGACCAAGCCCCCGTCCACGTACTCTCGGTCGCCCAAGCGCACCGGCTGAAACACCGCAGGCACCGCACTCGACGCACGCACCGCCGCCCCCGTGTTGCCCCGGCGGAAGGTGATGGCTTGGCCACTGCCCAGATCGGTTGCCACGATGCCCAGCGGTATTTGCATCTGTTCCAGTGTTTTGCCGCCCACCTGGGTGTTCACGTATTTGGCCAGGGCCTCGCCCCGCAAAGCGCCCCGATTCAAAATCGGCAGCATCCAATCGGTGATCTCGGCCTCCTGCATGGACTCGGCCACGCGCACCAGCTCCGCCGGGGTTTTGCCGCTGGCATACAAAGCCGCCACCAAACTCCCTGCCGAAGTGCCCACCACATGGCTGGGCCTCAGACCCGCCTCTTCCAACACCTGTATCACGCCCACATGGGCAAACCCACGCGCCGCGCCACCACCCAGCGCCAGCCCCAACCGCACCTCGCGCCGCTCGGCCGTCGGCGGCGAGCTGGGTTCTTGCGGCTTGCTCGACTGCAAGCTGCTGCAAGCGGTCAAGACCACGAGGGACAACACACAACCCAGTCGCTGCCATGTTCGGCTGATCCCACTCCCCCTCATGGCGGGTCTTGCGGCTTTGACGCCAAGCCCATGGCTTATCCCTTGCACTTTTTGCATGTATTCCTCAAATCTTATTGATAACTATTCGCATTTAGTTTAAACTTTGACCAATACCCAAGAAGTTCGAAAGACACCATGACACCCTCCAAGTCCCTGTTGAGCATCCTGTGCCTGGTGAGTGCCACCATGGCCTCGGCGCAAGACAAAGTGCTGAACATTTATTCGGCCCGGCACTACCCCACCGATGAAGTCATGTACAGCGACTTCACCAAAGCCACGGGCATCAAGATCAACCGGGTAGATGCCGACGATGCCGGTATTCTCGCCCGCCTCAAGGCCGAAGGCGCGGCATCCCCCGCCGACGTCATTTTGCTCGTGGACGCCGCACGTCTGTGGCGTGCCGAAGTTGATGGTCTTTTCCTGCCTGTTAAATCCAAACTCCTGGAAGACGCCATCCCCTCCAACCTGCGGGCCAAGCCGGCCGACAACGGCGGTACGGCCTGGTTTGGCCTGTCCACCCGAGCACGCGTGATCGTGTACGACAAGCTGAGATTCAGCAAAACCGATGCGGACAGTTACGAAAAACTGGCCGATGCCAAATTCAAGGGCAGTCTGTGCATCCGCAGTGGCTCGCACCCCTACAACCTGAGTCTTTTTGGTGCCATGACCGAGCACCTCGGACCGCAAAAAACCGAAGTCTGGCTCAAAAGCCTGGTTGGCAACATGGCCCGCAGCCCCAAGGGAGGCGATACAGACCAGATCAAGGGCGTGGCTTCAGGCGAATGCGGCGTGGCTGTGACCAACACCTATTACCTGGCCCGCATGATGCGGTCAAGCAACGTGGCCGACAAAGCTGTGACCGAAAAAATCGGTGTGGTCTTCCCTAACCAAAACTCTTGGGGAACGCATGTGAACGTGGCCGGTGGTGCTGTCGCCCGACATGCCAAAAACGCAGACAACGCGGTCAAGTTCTTGGAGTACCTGGTCAGTCCCTCGGCGCAAAACCATTTTGCCAATGGCAACAACGAGTGGCCAGCAGCCAAGGGCGTGAACTTTGACAACCCGGCTCTCAAAGCCATGACGGGTGGCAGTTTCAAAAGCGAGTTGCTGCCGATCAGCGCCGTGGGCATGAACCAGATCAAGGTACAGCAAATGCTGGACCGTGTGGGCTTCAAGTGAAGTCTGATATCACAAGAACTTGACGCGCGCGATCAAGGCCTCAAGACTGACTCGCGGCATCTGCATGGTGCCCTGGGCACTTTGGCCCACCACCACGCCCATGCCCGCCACGGGGGCCAGACTGTCCAGCTGAAAACGCCCCGCACCAGGGGTTTGGCGGATGAAGCATTTCTCGTCAAAGTACAGCCGGTCACCATTGGCGTCGATCTCGTCGCTGTCGACCGTCTCAAAGCCAATCAACGCGCGCACACCGGTCAGGTCACCACCGCCTTCGACGGCGGTGATGGTCTTTTGGGTGGGATCAATCAGAAAACACGGCATGGTCAAACTCCTACAACACAAGAAAAACCGGCAGCTTAAGCCAGTACGGCTGCGGCTGGGGTCTGCGCCACTGGGGTAGCCACAGAAGCGGCCGGGGTACGGATCAAGTGGTCAAAGGCGCTCAGGGCTGCTTTGGCACCCTCGCCTGCGGCAATGACGATCTGCTTGTAAGGCACGGTGGTGCAGTCGCCCGCTGCGAAAACACCGGGCACATTGGTGTGGCCCTTGGCGTCCACCACGATTTCGCCGAATTGGCTCAACTCAACCGTGCCTTTGAGGAACTCGGTGTTGGGCACCAGGCCAATTTGCACAAACACGCCTTCCAATTCGACCCAATGGTCATCGCCAGTCGTGCGGTCTTTGTAGCGGATGCCGTTGACTTTGCCGCCATCACCCGTGATTTCGGTGGTCTGCGCGTGGGTGTGGACAGTGACGTTGGGCAGGCTCTTGAGCTTGGCCACCAGCACCGCGTCGGCCTTGAGCTGGTCGGCAAATTCGATCACCGTGACGTGCTTGACGATGCCTGCCAAGTCAATGGCCGCCTCAATACCGGAGTTGCCGCCACCGATCACTGCGGTGCGCTTACCCTTGAACAGCGGGCCATCGCAATGCGGGCAATAGGCTACCCCTTTGTTTTTGTACTCGGCTTCGCCGGGCACGTTGACATTGCGCCAGCGTGCGCCGGTGGACAAGATCACGGTGCGGGCCTGCAAGGTGCCGCCGTTTTCCATCTTGACCTGCACCAGGCCACCGGCTTCGGTGGCGGGGATGATTTCGGCTGCTCTTTGCAAGTTCATGATGTCCACACCGTACTGACGCACCTGAGCTTCCAGCGCAGCGGCAAACTTGGGGCCGTCGGTCTCCAGAACCGAGATGTAATTTTCGATGGCCATGGTGTCGTTGGTCTGGCCACCAAAACGCTCTGCGGCCACACCCACACGGATGCCTTTTCGGGCGGCATAGACAGCCGCAGCCGCACCGGCAGGGCCGCCGCCGACGATCAACACTTCATAGGGGTCCTTGGCGTCAATCTTGGCGGCGTCGCGCTCACCGGCTTTGGTGTCGAGTTTGGCGATAATTTCTTCCACCGACATGCGGCCTGAACCGAAGACCTGGCCGTTCAAAAAGACCATCGGCACGGCCATGATCTGGCGCTCTTGCACCTCTTGCTGGAAAGCGCCGCCTTCGATCACCACGGTTTTGACCTGCGGGTTGACGATGGCCATGAGCGACAAGGCCTGCACCACGTCGGGGCAGTTGTGGCAGCTCAGCGACATGTAGACCTCGAAATTGAAGTTGCCTTCCAGCGCTTTGATGCTGTCGATCACGTCTTGCTCGACCTTCGGAGGATGGCCACCGGTCCAGAGCAAGGCCAAAACCAGCGATGTGAATTCATGGCCCAGCGGCAAACCGGCAAAACGCACGCCGGTGCTCTGGCCTTCTCCGGATACCACAAAGCTGGGCTTGCGTGCGACGTCACCCGAGGTGTCCAGGCTGACCTTGTCAGACAAACCAACGATGGTTTCCAGCAAGTTTTTCATGTCAACGCCCGTCTCGCTGTCGTCCAGCGAAGCGATCAAACGAATCGGCTGGCGCAGCAAGGCCAGGTATTGCTGAAGTTGGGCTTTGAGGGTGTCGTCAAGCATGGTGATCTCCGGTTTTCAGGGGGCAGTGAACTTGGACCCGCACTTGTGGCGCAGGCCAGGGAACAGGGGAAATTGGGGTGAATTTGCGGGAATTGAGGGGGGAATGCGTTGAGCGCAAGGCACGCAGGCTTGTGGCCCGCATGCACTGAACTCAGCGCCCTGACCAGCAGGGCACCCGAGATTCAGATCTTGCCGACCAGATCAATGGAAGGGGCCAAAGTCTTGGCGCCTTCTTTCCACTTGGCTGGGCACACTTGGCCGGGGTTGGCGGCGGTGTACTGAGCAGCCTTGAGCTTGCGCAGGGTCTCGGACACGTCGCGAGCGATCTCGTTGGAGTGCACTTCGGCGGTCTTGATCATGCCTTCGGGGTTGATGATGAAGGTGCCGCGCAATGCCAAGCCTTCTTCTTCAATGTGCACGCCAAAAGCGCGTGTCAGGGTGTGTGTCGGGTCGCCAACCAAGGGGAACTTGGCCTTGCCCACGGCAGGCGATGTCTCGTGCCAGACTTTGTGCGAGAAGTGGGTGTCGGTGGTCACGATGTAGACCTCGGCACCGGCTTTCTGGAACTCGGCGTAGTTGTCGGCCGCGTCTTCGATTTCAGTGGGGCAGTTGAAGGTGAAGGCTGCGGGCATGAAAATCAGCACAGACCACTCGCCCTTGAGGGTCTCGTTGGACACTTGCACGAACTTGCCGTTGTGGAAAGCTTGGGTCTTGAAAGGCTGGACTTGGGTATTGATCAAAGAGGACATGGTGTTTCCTATGGGTGGTTTAAAAAAACTATCGAATGAGGTAACTCATTGGTCGCAATCATAATGCAACCTAGGGTTTCTACTCATGAGTAGTTTCTATCGATCCCATAGGAAAAAGCTTTCAGCTCAAGCTTGTTGATTTATTTTCCCGCTTCTCTGCGCCAAACCCATGGCCAAAACCAGCCAGGCCAATATCCAGGCCGTCCCGCCCCATGGCACCAACGCACGCAACGCATCCCAGCCCAACACATGGCGTGCATAAAGGTTGAAGCTGAACAAGAGCAAGCCCAGCAACATGAGCCCGCCCGCCGCCTGCAACCAACGCGAGGCCCCGCAGACACGCAAGCCCAGCCCGGTGAACAACAAGCCCAGCGAATGAAATTGCTGCTGGCTCAAAGCGGTTTGCACCGCCGTGGGCACGCCCCCGGCAAACACGGGCAAATGCGCGAAGGCGGCGCTGAACACCACGCTGGTGCAGGCGCTGATGGCCCCCAGCGCCAAAAACCACCGAGCCGACATGGGCCAGACAACAGGCGAGGCATGGGAGGTGAAAGCAGAGGTCGGGCTGGACATATGGTGCTGGGCACGAAGCCGAAAATGGAACCAGCGCATTGGAGCACGACTTTGTGCAATCCATTTGATTTTCATCAGCTACTGGCCGCGTGCACGGGGGCACAGTGAACTGTCTAAACCAACCCAAGGAAGCACCGTGAAAATGCTCATAGACTTGTTTTCTACCGACTATGGCCTCATGAGTTTGGCTGTGATCGTGGTCATGCTGCTGATGGGCGCTTTTTTCTTGCGCATGTTTTTGTACAAAATGAACCACAACGAATGAACCTTCACATCAGCGGCCTGCGGTAACCCGCTGCGCGCCCCCCGGGCGACAGCACAATCTGCCACAACTGGTTGTCACGGGCCCGGAATGTGCCAGCGCAGCACAGCAGGTAGTAGCGCCACATGCGGTAAAAACGCTCGCCATATCGTTCCTGAAGTGACGGCCATGCGGCTTCGAAACGCGCATGCCAAGCCATCAAGGTTTTGTCATAGTCTTCGCCAAAGTTGTGCCAGTCTTCCATGACGAAATCCTCTTCGCTGTAGTAGGCGATTTCAGAAGCCGAGGGCAGCGCGCCATTGGGGAAGATGTATTTTTCAATCCATGGGTCAATGCTCGCTCCGGCCCGGTTTTTGCCAATGGTGTGCAACAAAAACAGTCCATCATCGTGCAAGCTGCGCCGTGCCATTTCAAAGAAATCACGGTAGTTTTTGTGACCCACATGCTCGAACATGCCCACCGAGGCGATGCGGTCAAAGCGCTGGTGCCCATCGGGGTTGAACTGGCGGTAGTCGGCCAGCTCAAAGCGCACCGGCCAACCCTGCGCTTTGGCGTTACCCAGCAGGGCCTGCCCTCTCGATATGGTCAAACCAACGCAGTCCACACCATGGTGGCGGGCCGCGTGGAGCATCAAGCTGCCCCAGCCGCAACCAATGTCCAGCAGCTTCATGCCCGGCTGGAGTTGCAGCTTTTGGCAAATCAGCTCCAGCTTGGCCTCTTGCGCTTGTTCCAGCGTTTGGGCTGCGGGCCAATAACCGCAGTTGTAGGCCAGGGACGGGTCCAGCATGGCCTCGTACAAATCGTTGCCCAAGTCGTAATGCAGTTCGCCCACTTGCCAGGCCCGTTGCTGCGACTGCAAGTTGGTCAAGCGCGCCTTGAGCGACGCCCACAACCAACCGGCACGCCCCACCTGCTCGTCCAGCCGCGCCCGCAAGATGCGGGTGATGAATTCGTCCACTTGGTCGCAATCCCACCAGCCGTCCACATAACTCTCGCCCAAACCCAGACTACCGCACGTCAAGATGCGGTCAAAGGTGTCGGGGTGGTGCACCCGCATGTCCCAAGGCCTGTCGCCCCCGACCCGGATATCCGCTGTGGCCAGCAATTCGCACGCCCGACGCCAGTTGCTGTCGATGTGCACCAAAACCGTTTCGTTCTTGTCCCAAGTGAGCTCTGAAGCCATGCGGTTCTCCTGTCCAGATGCCAAACGGGTCATTTGACCGTGACACAGTCCATGCTAGAAAAAAAGGGCCCGTTTGCACATCCGACCAAACCGGTAGTCGCTTACCGGATTTGCAGTAAGCACCCTTGGCCCGGCACATGGATGGCAGCGTGGCTGAACGCCTATTGGAGTCGGGCTTTCAAGGGGCTGTCCATGGCCAAAGGGCATAATTGACGTTGACGTAACGTCAATCAAATTCAGGAGCAACACATGGACATTCAAGGCAAAGTTTTCATCGTCACCGGCGGCGCATCAGGCCTGGGCGAAGGCACGGCGCGCATGCTGGCGGTCAACGGCGGGAAAGTGGTCATCGCCGACATGCAGGCTGAAAAAGGCGAGGCCATCGCCAAAGAATTGGGCGGCGCATTCGTCAAGTGTGATGTGAGCAACGAAGCCGACGGCCAAGCCGTGGTGGCACAGGCTGTGTCCATGGGCAAGCTGGTCGGCTTGGTCAACTGCGCGGGCATCGCCCCGGCTGAAAAAACCGTGGGCAAGAACGGTGCACACAACTTGGCCGTCTACACCAAGACCATCATGGTCAACCTGGTGGGCACCTTCAACATGATCCGCTTGGCCTCAGAAGCCATGTGCAAAAACGAACCGGAAGCCACCGGCGAGCGCGGCGTGTTGATCAGCACCGCCAGCGTGGCGGCCTACGATGGCCAAATCGGCCAAGCAGCCTATGCCGCGTCCAAAGGCGGCGTGGTCGGCATGACCTTGCCCATTGCCCGCGACCTCTCGCGCAACGGTATCCGCAACATGACGATTGCTCCCGGCATCTTCGGCACCCCCATGCTGTTTGGCATGCCGCAAGAAGTGCAAGACGCGCTGGCCGCCGGCGTGCCCTTCCCCAGCCGCTTGGGCACCCCGCAGGACTACGCCAAATTGGCCAAACACATCATCGAAAACGACATGCTCAACGGCGAAGTCATCCGGCTGGATGGCGCGATTCGCTTGGCTCCAAAGTGATCCACCAGCAGGCCCGCTGACTCAGGCTGCCATGCCCATCCAACTCAAGGCGAACCATGCCGCGATGTATGCGCTCGTGAATGTCAACACCACGGGCATGGCAGCTTGGCCTGCCACCCGCTCAGCCAGGATGCCCGCCAATGGGATGAATTGCTGAGCGTGAACGGCCAAAAAATGTGCGGGGCGCAAGTCTTGCCAGGCATGCCACCCCAAAATCGGCAAACCGACCCCAGCAGGCGGTTGCCTGCCGCCCAACATGAAGCCACTGACGGTGGACAACACAAAGGTCAGGGTCAGGCCCAAAAGCACCGCCAAGACAGTGGGTGTCATCACCGACGCCCCCAAAGCTTTCCAAATGACCCACGCGAGCCAGGCTTGTGATGCCACCAAGCCCACCGCTGCAACAGCCATCAGGCCAAACAGGATGGCCCGAACAGGGTCGGTGGTGTTGTAGTGAGAGCCCGCACCGAGCGACGCTTGGTAAGTGATGTACACCACCTCAAACAAAGAGGTGACGATGATCAAAGCAGCGATCCATTGAAAGCTTTGGTCATGGCCTACCTCACCGGGTACCAGCGTGGTCAACCACACGGTGGTCAAGGCAAACAGCGCCGTGCCCGCCATGAACTTCATGGGCTTGGCCCATATGCCCACCTCGCGCAGTGTCCGCACATCGATCCAAGACAACGCATAAGTGGGCAGCAGTACCACCGCCATCAGCAAACCATAAAGACACAAGGTTTTTTGTGCTGTGCTCAAGCCGGTCCAATCGAAACTGGCTGCGCTCACGCTCTGCGCCGTGTACAAAATTGACATGTTCACCCTCAGCTGTTGACAGTGTCAACAATTATCAGATAAGCTGTTGACGCCGTCAACAATTCAAACAAGCAGCGGAACAACATGGCCAAAACCCACCATGACCTGGACCTGAAAGAAGCCTGCATACGAGCGGCCAGAGAGGTGATTGCCGAGCAAGGCGTGGAAGGCCTGAGCCTGCGCGATGTCGCCCGAAAACTGGGGGTTTCCCATCAAGCGCCTTACCGGCACTACCCCAGCCGCGACCACCTGCTGGCAGCGATCATGCAGCGCTGCTTTGAGGATTTCGCCAACTTTCTGGACCAAGCCTCCAAAGCCCACACCACCGATTCACTGCTCGGCATGGGCCAGGCCTACATGCGTTTCGCCGCAGAACACCCGCTGGAATACCGGCTGATGTTCGGCACTCCTTGGCCCGAACCTGCGGCCCATCCCGAATTGGTGAGCCATGCTGTGCATGCTTTTGACTTGTTGCGAAACCACCTGCTGCTGCACATGCAACAACGCGCCAGCGCCTCACAAAGCGACATGCTGGCCCTGTTGGCCCAAGCGGAGCTTCAAGCCCTCTTCATTTGGTCTGCCCTGCACGGCATGGCCAGCATCCAGCAGGCCAACGTCATGCAACACCTGGTGCTCACGCCCGGGGTGCCTGCGCAGGCCGAACCCTTTTTGATGAGCATGATCCACACCGCCCTGACCCAAGGCTCTAAGCAAGGACAGGCTCACGCCAGCCCGGCCCCCTCAGCCCCCCCCCCAAAAAAACGCATGAAAACTGATCCACGCCGCCGCTGGGCATTGGCCTGCCTGCTCATCGCCGCAGGGTCCGTCACGGCTTGCGCCCAGTTCAACCACGATCAGCCCAACAGCCCCGTGGCCATGCGTACCGTACCCGCCATCACACCCGCACCGCGTGTGGCGCTGGTGCTCGGCAGCGGCGGCCCACGCGGTTATGCCCACATTGGCGTGATGCGAGTGCTCGAAGACGCGGGCATTGGCGTGGACCTGGTGGTGGGCTCCAGCGTAGGGGCTTTGCTGGGGTCTTTTTGGGCGCACGGCTACTCGGCCAAAGCCTTGGATGACTTGTCTCAAACCGGCGGCCCGCTCACGGTGTTTGATTTTTCTTTGTTGGCCGACAGGGGCTGGATTCATGGACAGCGCCTGCAGGACTATGTGAACAAAGGCCTGAACAACAGCAACATCGAAGACCTGCCCCGCAACTTCATTGCCGTGGCCACGCGCTTGCAAGACAAAGAACCGGTGTTTTTCAGTGCAGGCAATGTGGGGGTGGCGGTTCGCGCATCCTGTGCCGTTCACCGCATTTTTTCTCCCGTGGGCATTCGAGGTGTGGAATACGAAGACGGTGAGGAATCCTTGCCCGTTGCCGTTCGTGCGGCCCGTCAAGCCGGGGCCCGTTTTGTGATCGCCGTTGACGTGACCGCCAGGCCAGGCAGTGCCCCCGAGGGGACGTCAGCAGCACGCCTGGAACGCGAAACCCGCAGACGGGCCCGCATCGACCCCGAACTGAGAGGCGCTGATTTTGTGATCCACCCCGACTTGGGGTTTGCCACCCGCCCCACAAGCGCATTTTTCCGGATGGCCCGGCTGTCGGGCGAGAGTGAGGCGCTGCGGCTTTTGCCCCAACTGAAGGCGGCGTTGCAAAGTTCACAAATTTTAACGCGATAAACAGAATATGGTCTAAATTCAAATGCTCTATTGCCACCATCGAGCGGACGAATGCGTTTGTCCACCCAAGAGGGATCACATGAAAACACACTTGCCTTTGAGCCTGATCCTGCTGGCGCTTTTGAGCGCCTGCACCACCCAGCCCCCCGCCAGCGCTTGGCGCTACAGCGTGCCCGATCAAGCCACGCAACCCGAAGCGGCCAGCGGCAACACGGCCAAACCCGGCTGGGCCTTCAAGCGCCAGGCGGTGGCTGCAGCCAACCCCTTGGCCACCGATGCGGGGCACCAAGTGCTTCGCGCAGGCGGCTCGGCACTCGATGCCGCCATTGCCGTGCAGATGGTTCTGGGCCTGGTGGAGCCACAGTCGAGCGGCATTGGCGGTGGCGCGTTTTTGCTGCACTTTGATGGCCAAAAAGTCTCGGCGCACGATGGGCGTGAAACCGCCCCCGCTGGCGCACGCGGCGACATGTTTCTAGACCAAGGCAAGCCGCTGCCGTTCACGGATGCCGTGCAAAGCGGCCATTCGGTGGGCGTACCCGGCGCAGTGCGCATGCTCGAAGCAGCACACCGCCAGCACGGCCGACTGCCTTGGGCACAGTTGCTGCAGCCCGCCATCACCTTGGCCGAGCAAGGCTTTCGGGTCAGCCCCCGTTTGCACACCTTGCTGCAAGCCGATGCGCTGCTCAAAAAAGACCCGCTGGCCCTGCGCTTTTTCTACCAAGCCGATGGCCAAGCCTGGCCCGTGGGTCATGTGCTGCGCAACCCTGAGTACGCGCATGTGCTGCGCATGATCGCTTCACAGGGCAGCCGCGCTCTGCACGAAGGGCCGGTGGCCCAGGCCATGGTGGCACGCACGGCCCAAGCACCTCGCCCTGGTACCCTGAGCCTGCAAGACTTGGCCAACTACCAGCCCCGCATGCGCGAGGCCCTGTGTTTTGACCACACCGCCGCATCGCGGGCCTACCGCATCTGCGGCTTCCCACCACCGTCTTCGGGCCAGATCGCCATCGGTCAGATTCTGGGCATGCTGGGCCACACCCAGGCCCAAGGCCCCGAGCTGGCAGGCCGCCTGCCCTCACCCGACTGGCTGCACCGTTACACCGAAGCCTCGCGCCTGGCTTTTGCCGATCGGGCGCAGTACGTAGCCGACCCCGAATTTGTGAGCGCCCCCGCTGGCGACTGGCGCAGCCTGCTGGCGCCCGCTTACCTGCGCGAACGCAGCCAGCTGATCGGTACCCAGGCCATGAAAGCGGCCCCAGCGGGTCAGCCTGGCGGCCAAAAAACCAGTTTCGCCCCCATGCCGGCGCAAACCGAATACGGCACCAGCCACATCAGCGTGGTGGATGCACAAGGTCGCGCCGTGGCCATGACCACCACCATCGAAGCCGCCTTCGGCTCGCGCCGGATGGTCACCACCGACCCGACTCGGCCCGGTGGCTTTTTGCTCAACAACGAGTTGACCGATTTCAGCCTCACGCCTGCCGACGCGCAGGGCCGCCCGATTGCCAACCGGGTCGAGCCCGGCAAACGCCCACGCTCGTCCATGTCGCCCACGCTGGTGTTTGACAAAACAACAAGCCAGTTGCTCATGAGCGGCGGCAGCCCCGGGGGCGCCGCCATCATCCACTACACGGCCAAGCTGCTCACGGGCACGCTGCACTGGGGCCTGAACGCGCAGCACGCGATTGACCTGCCCAACTTCGGCACGCTGGGTGGTCCCACGTTTCTGGAAGCCCAGCGCTTTGACCGCAGCACCGTGGACGCCCTGAAAGCGCGCGGTCACGAGGTGCGCGAAATGGAGATGACCAGTGGCCTGCAGGCGATCGAGCGCACGCCCAGCGGCTGGTTTGGTGGGGCTGATCCCCGGCGCGAAGGTTTGGTCAAGGGGGATTGAGAAACAGTCGCGAAAGCGACCTCGCCCGGACCCGGGCTCAGGTTTGCCCTCTTGCCAGTTCTCGCCGCTTCCATTGGAATGGACGCACACATTCCAACAGGAGACCCTTGTGAACACCCCAGATACCAGCCGTCGCTCATTTGTTCAGGCCACTGCTGCCGCCGCGGTCACCTTGGCTTTTCCCAGCTTGGCGCAAGCACAGGCTTTTCCAGCCAAGCCCATCAAACTGATTTGCCCCTGGCCTGCAGGCGGCTCCACCGACGCCGTGATGCGCGCCTTGGCCGAAAGCGCCACCAAGGCCCTGGGCGTTCAAGTGGTCATCGAAAACAAACCTGGCGCCAGCGGCATGCTCGGCCCCAACGAACTGGTGCGCGCCCAGCCCGACGGCTACACCCTGTCGCAAATCACCATCGGCGTCGCGCGTTTGCCGCACATGCAAAAGATGCAATTCGACCCGCTCAAGGATTTCACTTACATCGCCTGCTTGACGGGTTACACCTTTGGTGTGGTGGTGCGGTCCGACTCCCCCATCAAGTCGATTGCCGACCTGGTGGCTTTTGCCAAAGCCAACCCGGGCAAGTTCACCTATGGGTCGACGGGCAACGGCACCACGCCGCATCTGGCCTTTGCTGAATTTGCCAGTAAAGCCAAAATCGACGTCACCCATGTGCCCTTCAAAGGCAGCGCTGACGGCGTGCAAGCCGTCTTGGGCGGCCATGTCATGTCGCACAGCGACGCCACCGGCTGGGCACCGCAAGTCGAAGCAGGCACCATGCGCCTACTGGCCACTTACGGCAGCAAACGCACCAAGCGTTGGCCCAACGTGCCCACGCTCAATGAACTTGGTTTCGATACCGTGTCCGACTCACCCTTCGGTATCGGAGGCCCCAAGGGCATGGACCCAGCCGTGGTCAAGAAACTGCACGACGCCTTCAAGAGCACCCTGCAAGACCCGGCCGTCATGGCCAGCTTTGACAAATATGACCAATCGGTGATCTACATGGGCACCGAGGAATACACCAAGTTCATCCGCGACACCTTCCAGTCAGAAAAAGCGACCATCGAGCGTTTGGGCTTGGCCATGAAAACCTGAGAAAGAGCCATACGCCACTTACCCTGCTCCTGCAACATCAGGATGCAGACCCCAAAAAAACGGCAGCCGAGGCTGCCGTTTTGCATGGGTGTCGGATCAAGTCCGGCATGACCGATGGATCAGTAAGCCTGACCCAACTGACCCAAGATGGCCGGGTTCTCCAGCGTGGAAATGTCTTGCGTGATCTCTTCGCCTTTGGCCAGCGAACGCAGCAAGCGGCGCATGATCTTGCCCGAACGGGTCTTGGGCAAGTTTTCGCCAAAACGGATGTCCTTGGGCTTGGCGATCGGGCCGATTTCCTTGGCGATGTGGTCGCGCAGTTGCTTGGCAATGGCCTTGCCTTCGTCGGTATTGGGCAGCGAGCGCTTGAGCACCACAAAGGCGCAAATGGCTTCGCCAGTGGTGTCGTCAGGACGGCCCACCACGGCGGCTTCGGCCACCAACTCGGTGCAGCTGACCAAGGCCGACTCGATTTCCATCGTGCCCATGCGGTGACCCGACACGTTCAGCACGTCGTCGATGCGGCCGGTGATGGTGAAGTAACCGGTTTTTTCGTCACGGATGGCACCGTCGCCAGCCAGGTAGTACTTGCCCTTGAAGTCTTCAGGGTAGTAGCTCTTCTTGAAGCGCTCAGGGTCGCCCCAGATGTTGCGGATCATGGACGGCCATGGGCGCTTGACCACCAAAATACCCCCTTGGCCGTTGGGCATGTCTTTGCCGGTCTCGTCCACGATGGCGGCCTGGATGCCGGGGAAAGGCAGCGTGCAGGAACCAGGCACCATGGGCGTGGCACCCGGCAGCGGCGTGATCATGTGGCCGCCGGTTTCGGTCTGCCAGAAGGTGTCGACGATGGGGCAGTTACCGCCACCGACGTGCTGGTGGTACCACTCCCAAGCCGCGGGGTTGATGGGCTCGCCGACCGAGCCCAGCAAACGCAGGCTGGAGAGGTCGTAACTCTTGGGGTGCACCGCGTCGTTCGCTTCAGCAGCTTTGATCAGCGAGCGGATGGCGGTGGGCGCGGTGTAGAAGATGGTGACTTTGTGGTCCTGGATCATCTTCCAGAAGCGGCCAGCGTCGGGGTAAGTGGGCACGCCTTCAAAGACGATTTCGGTACCGCCCAAGGCCAAGGGGCCGTAGGTGATGTAAGTGTGGCCTGTGACCCAGCCGATGTCGGCGGTGCACCAGAACACGTCGTCTTGCTTGAGGTCAAACGTCCACTTGGTGGTCAGGGCCGCGTGCAGCAGGTAGCCGCCCGTGCTGTGCTGAACGCCTTTGGGTTTGCCGGTGGAGCCGGAGGTGTAGAGCAAGAACAAGGGGTGCTCGGCCCCCACCCACTCGGGTTCACAGGTGGTGGCTTGTTGGTCAGCCAGCTCGGCCATCCACACGTCGCGGCCAGCGGTCATGGCGATGTCAGCGCCAGAGCGCTTGACGACCAAAACATTCTTGATGGAGCCGCAACCGCCCAGGTTGATGGCGTCGTCCACGATGGCTTTGAGGGGCAGCAGCTTGCCGCCGCGCACTTGGTTGTCGGCGGTGATCACGGCCACAGCGCCGGTGTCTTCGATGCGGTCGCGCAGAGACTGGGCGGAGAAGCCACCGAAAACCACAGAGTGGGTCGCACCAATGCGGGCGCAGGCCTGCATGGCTGCCACGCCTTCAATGGACATGGAGATGTAGATGACGACGCGGTCACCCTTTTGGATGCCCAAGCTCTTGAGTGCGTTGGCGTATTGGCAAGTCTTGGCCAGCAGCTGGCTGTAAGTGACCTTGGTCACTTCGCCGCCGTCGGCTTCAAAAATGATGGCGGTCTTGTCGCCCAGGCCTTTTTCGACGTTGCGGTCCAAGCAGTTGTAAGAGGCGTTCAGGGTGCCGTCTTCGAACCACTTGAAGAAAGGCGCATTGGACTCGTCGAGCACCTTGGTGAAAGGGGTTTTCCAAGTGATCAGCTCTTTGGCCAGACGGGCCCAGTAGCCTTCGTAATCGGTTTCGGCTTCTTTGCACAACGCTTCATAGGCGGGCATGCCCGAAATGTGGGCGTTTTTGACGAATTCGGCACTGGGTAGGTAAATGGGGCTGCTCATGACGTCTGTCTCCTTTGTATCAAGTCAAATTCTAAACTGGTGTAAATGTCGTTTGTGGCTCTTACAAAGCACTGACTGACATCAAACTTGCACATTCGCAAGCTCAGATACAGGCTCTTCGGCCTAAAATTACAGCTTGTATGAAGCTGCGCTTTGTGAACTTCAAACTTGGAAAATCATGCCACCTCCTATCGTCAAGTCCTCAATTACCCAAATCAACAGCTTTATATTTGCCAGCCGTTGGCTGCAATTGCCGCTTTATTTGGGATTGATCGCGGCACAAGCCGTTTATGTTTTTCACTTCTGGGTCGAGTTGGTCCATTTGCTGGAAGCCGCATTTGGCAGCCAAACCGCCCTGCAGGCCCTGATTGGCAGCATTGGCTACAAGACCGACGCCCCCATCACCGGTCTCAATGAAGTGGTCATCATGTTGGTGGTGCTGGGTTTGATCGACGTGGTCATGATCTCCAACCTCTTGATCATGGTGATTGTGGGCGGCTACGAAACCTTTGTCTCGCGCCTGAACTTGGACGGTCACCCCGATCAACCCGAATGGCTGGACCATGTGAACGCCTCGGTGCTCAAAGTGAAGCTGGCCACGGCCATCATTGGCATCAGCTCGATCCATTTGCTCAAGACCTTCATCAACGCCGCCAACTACACAGAACAGGTCTTGATGTGGCAAACCATCATCCACATCGCCTTCTTGTTCAGCGCCATCGCAATTGCTTATGCCGACCGCCTGATGTCGCACCACCACAAAGCCCACTGAGCGCCTGACCAACACCCGTTACTGATTTTCACGCCATCACACCACCATGACCACCCTGATCAAACAAGACGACCTGATTGAATCGGTTGCCGCTGCGCTGCAATACATCAGCTATTACCACCCCGCTGACTTCATCTCGCACCTGGCCAGCGCCTACGAGCGCGAGCAAAGCCCCGCCGCCAAAGACGCGATTGCGCAGATCCTCACCAACAGCAAGATGAGCGCCTACGGCCACCGCCCGATTTGCCAGGACACCGGCATCGTGAACGTGTTCCTCGAAGTGGGCATGGACGTGAAATTTGACGGCTTCACCGGCAGCCTGGAAGACGCCATCAACGAAGGCGTGCGCCGTGGCTACAACCACCCCGACAACATGCTGCGTGCGTCCGTGGTGTCTGACCCGCACTTCAACCGCAAAAACACCAAGGACAACACCCCCGCCGTGATCTTCACCAAGATCGTGCCCGGACACCATGTGCATGTGACCGTGGCGGCCAAAGGCGGCGGCAGCGAGAACAAGTCCAAATTGATCATGCTCAACCCCGGCGACAGCATCGTGGACTGGGTTTTGAAAACCGTGCCCACCATGGGCGCGGGTTGGTGCCCACCAGGCATGCTGGGCATAGGCATTGGCGGCACCGCAGAAAAAGCCGTGCTTTTGGCCAAAGAAAGCCTGATGGACGACCTGGACATGTACCAGCTGCTCGAAAAATCCAGCAAGGGCGAGAAGCTCGACCCCGTCGAAGAAATGCGCCTGGAGCTGTACCACAAGGTCAACGCCCTGGGCATTGGCGCACAAGGCCTGGGCGGCCTCACCACGGTGCTGGACATCAAGATCAAGATGTACCCCACGCACGCGGCCAGCAAGCCCGTGGCCATGATCCCCAACTGCGCGGCCACGCGACACGCGCACTTTGTGCTCGACGGCTCTGGTCCCTCTTACCTCGAAGCCCCTTCACTCGACCTGTGGCCCAACGTGGGCTGGACGGCCGACACCGAAAAGAGCCAGCGCGTGGACCTCAACTCCCTCACGCCTGAGCAAGTGGCCGCCTGGAAACCTGGCCAGACCTTGCTGCTCAACGGCAAGATGCTCACGGGCCGCGACGCCGCGCACAAACGCATTCAGGACATGCTGGCCAAGGGTGAACCCCTGCCCGTGGACTTCAAGAACCGCGTGATTTACTACGTGGGCCCTGTTGACCCCGTGGGCGACGAGGCCGTGGGCCCCGCCGGCCCCACCACCGCCACCCGAATGGACGGCTTCACCGAAATGATGCTGGCACAAACAGGCCTGATCGCCATGATCGGCAAGGCCGAGCGCGGCCCCGTCGCCATTGAAGCCATCAAGAAACACAAGAGCGCTTACCTGATGGCCGTGGGCGGAGCGGCCTACCTCGTGTCCAAAGCCATCAAACACGCCCAAGTGGTAGGCTTTGCCGACATGGGCATGGAAGCTATCTATGACTTTGACGTGGTGGACATGCCCGTGACGGTGGCCGTGGATGCCGGCGGCACGAGCGCCCACATCACCGGCCCTGCCGAATGGCAAAAGCGCATCGCCACCGGCGAGTTCAAGGGCATTGGCATCACAGCAGGCTGATGCAGCCGATCTTGACAGGGCCGCGCAAGCGGCCTTTTTTCAGACCCGCCACCCCATGACCTCCGACCAGCGCCCCATCGGCGTGTTTGACAGCGGCATTGGCGGACTGAGCGTGCTGCAAGCCTTGCAAACAGAACTGCCGAACGAGCGCTTTGTTTACCTGGCCGACAACGCCCACGCGCCTTATGGCGAAAAAAGCGAAAGCTTCATCCGCCAGCGCACCCACACGATTGCCGATTACCTGCTGGCGCAGCACCACATCAAAGCCCTGGTCGTGGCCTGCAACACCGCCACCGCAGCGGCCATCCATGAATTGCGTGCACGCCACCCTGCGCTGCCACTGGTGGGGCTGGAGCCTGCGCTCAAACCTGCCCTGACCCTGAGCCGCACCCGCCGTATTGGCGTGATGGCCACCCGGGGCACAGTGGCCAGCGACAAATTTGCCCGTCTTTTGGCCAGCGTGCAAAGCGAGGCGCATTTTGAGGTGCAGGCCTGCAACGGCCTGGCCCTGGCCATCGAACACAGCACCTTGCCCGATCGGGCGGTGACCGCACAAGCCCAAATCGCGCAGTTGCTGCACAACTACACCCAGGCCATGGGCCGCTTTGGCGCTGAATCTAGCGAGATCGATACCCTGGTGCTGGGCTGCACCCATTATGTGTTTGTCGAAAAAGATTTGCGCCAATTGTTGGGGCCCCATGTGCAGCTGGTCTCAACGGGCGAACCGGTGGCGCGTCAAACGCACCGATTGCTGGCAGCGGCTCAGTTGCTGAACCCGCAGGCACCCCATGGGGCTGCGCAGCCCGTGCGCTTGGTCACCACAGGTGACTTGCAAGGCCTACAAGCAGCCGCCCAGCGCTGGCTCGGATTGCCCCCCGAGGTCTGCGTGGCAGTACCTGCCTTGCTCAGATGAGACTTCGGGGCAGCCAATGAAGGGCGTGTACTACGCCCCACTTCAAGGATTCGACTGCGCCGCCAATCGGCCCCGCTCCACATTCACCGGCATCAACAGCACGAGCCCCAGCACAAACAGCACAGAGGTCGATCCAATCGCCAGTCGCTGATTGCCGTCACTCAGCCAGGTGATCAGGCCATAGGTCAGCGGCCCCAAAATGCTGGCCAGCCGAGTGGCAAAGGTCCACAGGCCAAAAAACTCGCCCAAGCGATGGGCCGGCACCATCAGCCCCGCCATGGCGCGACCCGCAGACAGGCTCGATCCCATGCAAAAGCCAGCGATTCCGGCTGCCCACCAGAACGTGGCCTTGTCAGTGGACAGTGCTGCGATGAAACAAGTGGCTACCCAGCCCAGCAGTGCCAGCGATAAGGCCAGTTTGTGACCCAAGCGGTCTTGCATGTGGCCAAAGAGGAAGGCCCCGACAAAAGCCGCGATGTTGAGCACAAAGATCAGCACCATGGTTTCTTGCGGCTGAAACCCGATGACCTGCTCGGCGTAAATGGCCGCCAGCGTGATGGCCACTGCCACCCCGCCCTGATAGGCCACTGCGCAGGCCAGCAACTGGGTGAAATCGCGGTAAGGCAAAGCCTCACGCAGTGTCTGGCGCAAGCTTCGCAAGCTTTGTATGACCGATTGGATTGGAACTTCAGGTCGGGCTGGCGAGTGCTCTCGTAATAATCTAAAAGTAATCAAGGCCGCACCGCCGTAGATGGCCGCCGTGATCAGCATGGTGACCGGCACAAACTGCCCACCCGTCTCGCCACGCGCTTGGGCTGCCAGCACATAAGCCAAGCAAATGCCCAGCGTCAGCATGCCGCCGATGTAGCCCAGCGCCCAACCCCAACCACTCACGCGGCCCATGGCTTCAGGCTTGGCCAGTTCGGGCAAAAACGAAGCGGTCAGCGACTCGCCATAAGAAAAGAAGGTGTTGGACAGCACCAAAATGCATAAGCCCAGCGCCACCTGACCCGGCCCCACCAGCGCCAAGGCCGCTGTGCTGATCACACAGCCCGCCGTGACCCACATCAGCATGCGTTTTTTGCCTGCCACTCGGTCGGCCCAAGCGCCCAACCCCGGCATGGTGAGCATCACAATCAGATAAGACACGCTCAACCCCGATGTCCAGGCCAAGGTGGCCCAGTCGGCCCCGTCGGCCACAACGCCCACAAAATAGGCCGCAAACACCGCCGTGATGACCACCGTGGTGTAGCCCGAATTGGCGAAGTCGTACATGGACCAGCCAAAAACTTCGCGCAAGCGCACGCCTGGGTTCAGCGCGGAACGAATGCCTTGTGTGTTCATGATGAGCTCCGATCAGTGCAAATGGCGTGGTCGACGACCGCCGCCGCCGTGGCCACTGCCTCCGCCCGGGCCGCGTGGGGGTTTGCCAATGTCCAAGGAACTGACCAGGCTGTCAAAGCGCTGACTGAACAGCTTGTCGATCTCGGTCACCACCCCCGACAGCTGCGCCCCGTCAAAATGTCGCTCCATCATGTTGACCACGTCGTGCACCAGCAAATCGCGCTGGGCCTGCATGATGGCAGCCGGATCGGGCCCAACAAACATCATCACAAAATCGTCGCGAGACTCGCCTCCGTGGGCTTCGTCCTCGTCGTCAAATTCGGTGTCGTAAAAAGTCACCTCGATCTGCGTGCCCGCAGCAGACAAGTCATTGAGGTTCATGCACAAGTCATCCATGACCATGCGGAAATCCTCATCGCCGCGTACGGTCCAGCACAGGTTCAGGCGCTGGGTGGTGGTGTCAAAACGGATACCCGGCTCCTCTTCGTACAGGCTGACTGCGCCTTCGTGCAAAGAGCGAGCTCCGGCGTAATGCCAAAGAGGCTTGAGCGCCTCCTGGATCGCCTTGATGTCGGTGCCGAGTTTGATCGGCACATCACCATGCACGTGAATTTCAAGCGGTGCGTTGTCGTGGTTCATGATGATGTTTCCCTCAATTGGTGCCCCGAACCGGAATCGAACCGGTACGCCCGCTATGAACGAAGCAACGGATTTTAAGTCCGGTGTGTCTACCAGTTTCACCACCGGGGCAGAGCGCTTATTGTGCCCTGATAAAGCGGTGTTTCTGCTTCAGTCGATCTGCAAATTCAACATGGCCAGCGCAAACAGGGCCACCACTGTGAGGTAAGCCGCTGACCAGACCATGGTGCGCCATTTGGCTTTATCGGTCACATAGAAAAACACATAGGCCACACGCGCTGCGATGAAGAACAGGGCCAATGCATCCACGGTGGCTGGATCGACCCCGGTGAGCAAGGCCAAAACGATGCCCACGGCAAAAAACGGGAACGCCTCAAAGCAATTGGCTTGCGCGGCATTGGCCCGGGCCCGGAATCCGGTTTGGCGGGCCAGCCAGGCACGGGGGTCGTTGTTGTCATAGCCCTTGAAGCCCGATTTGGCAATGCCTGCGCACACCACCGGCATGATGCCGGCCACCAAAACAGCGCCATAAGAAATCAACATTGAGCTCTCCTGGATGAGCGGCCATGCCCGTGATGGGTCCGCAAAAACCGAAAAAAAAGCCACTGATGAACTCAGTGGCTCGGCACTGGCCCGGTAATCGCCGGGCGCACCGTGTTCAACCGCCCTTTTTGGAGCGCTTGCCGGGGTTTTTCTTGCTGCGTGTCGCAACACCGCGCTCCAAGCTCACGCGTTGGCCACGGCCACCGGTACGCAATGTCACGCCTGGCAATGCGGGCAGTGGGGGGGTGAATTTACGATCTGCTTCGGTGACGATTTTGTTGCCCATCTGTGGCTCCGGATAAAAAATGCAAAACGATATTAAGCCACAAGAAAGTCCCTGTGGACGCCCGCGGCCTTCTTAGGCAGAAGGATTTTGAGCGGCAGAACCGTTCATGACGGCCAGCGCACGCTACTTTGTAGGTCCAACGCCGAATCGGCTGCGCCCCACCTCAATCCCGGCGCAACGACACGGCAAAACCTTTGCCCACTGCAGGGCGCTCCATCATGTCTTGGTACCAGCGCTGCACATGACGAAACTGCTGCAAATCCACCTGGTGGCGCGGGTGGCGCCAAACCCAGCCCAAAATGGCAAAGTCGGCGATCGACAACTCACCGGCGAAGTGCGCATTTTCGGCCAGACGTCGATCCATCACGCCATATAGACGCAGGGTCTCTGCCATGAAACGCTCAAAACCATAGCGTTTGTCGACCTCGTTGCTCAAGGCGGCGTAGTGGTGCACCTGGCCCGGTGCGGGGCCAAAGCCGCCGACCTGGAACATCAACCACTCCAGCGCTGCCACCCGAGCAGCCCCCCGGGCGGGCAGGAATTTCCCGGTTTTTTCGGCCAAATAGATCAAGATCGCACCTGACTCGAAAACCGTCTGCGTCTGGCCATCCGGGCCTTCGGTGTCCACCAAAGCAGGGATCTTGTTGTTCGGGCTGATCTTCAGGAATTGCGGATCGAATTGCTCCTTTTGGGTGATGTCCACCACCTGCACCCCATAGGGCAAACCCATCTCTTCCAAGGCCACCGTGATTTTGCGGGCGTTGGGGGTGTCAAAAGCGAAAAGCGTCAAAGCCATGTTGTGCATCTCCTGAGTTGATCGGACAGTTTATGCAAAAACACACCCGGCGCAGGTCCATTTGGGGACCTGCGCTCATCTGAATGGCGACCACTGCGCGACTGCCCTGCCGCAATTGGGCATTTAAGATGCACCATTTGATCTATCAGGCCCCACCATGAACCGCGTTTTAGCCCACACCGGCGCCCGCTACCCCATCTTGCAAGCCCCTATGGGCTGGATCGCCCGCAGCCCTTTGGCCATGGCGGTATCACGAGCCGGAGGGCTGGGCATCATCGAAACCTCGTCGGGCGAGACAGAGAATTGCCAGCGCGAAATCGCGGCCATGCTGGCCTCGGGCCTGCCTTTTGGCGTGAATTTGCCCATCCGCTTTTTGAAAGACGACGCCATGCTGCGCTACGTCTGCGAGTCGGGCATCCGGTTCGTCACCACCTCGGCGGGCAGTCCAGCCAAATTTGTCGCCCCCTTAAAGGCGGCGGGCATCGCGGTCTATCACGCCGTGCCCACACTGGACGCCGCCCTCAAATGCGCCGAGGCTGGGGTCGATGGTCTGGTGGTGGAAGGCTCTGAGGGTGGCGGCTTCAAGAACCCGGAAGAAGTCAGCACCCTGGTGCTGCTGCAGGCCATTCGAGAAAAAACCGATCTGCCACTGATCGCTGCAGGCGGCATCGTGGACGGTCGCGGCATGGCCGCCGCCTTTGCCTTGGGCGCCGAAGCCATCCAAATGGGTACCCGCTTTGTGGCTTGCGCCGAAAGCCCGGTGCACGCGCACTTCAAACAAGCCATTGTGGACGCGCCCACCACCGGTACCTACATGCTCAACACCAAGTCCTCGCCTTGTATCCGGGCACTGAAAGCGCCCTTCACCCAAAACCTGCACGAAGCGGGGCTGATGGGGCCTGAAGCCTTCCAAGGCATCCAGGATGTTTATTTCGGGGGCAACATGAACGCCGCGCCCGCCTTGGCGGGCCAATCGGCAGGCCTGGTGCACGAGGTCTTGACGGCCGGACAGATCATCGACCAAACCGTAGCCGAGTTTCACCGAATCGGTGCGCGCTTGGGCCAACTGGCCCGGAGCGCCAGTTTTGGATAATGGCTTGTCCCCAACGTGAAGCCCATGCACCCCTTTTTGCACAAAAATCAGACCATGAAAACATCTTTGAAACGCAGCATGGCCGCCTTGTCGCTGTGCTTGCTGGCTGCATCACCTGCCCGGGCTCAAAACACCGTCACTGCCGCCGCAGCCCAAGAACCCGGCGCTAAAGTCACGGCCTCGGGCATGGTTTACCGTTCCCTGAAAGATGGCAGCGGGGCCAGCCCCAAAGCCGCTGACACGGTCAAAGTCCATTACCGGGGCACCTTGCCCGATGGCAAAGAATTCGACAGCTCCTACAAACGCAACGAGGCCATCGAGTTCCCCCTGAGCCGCGTTATCCCTTGCTGGACAGAGGGCGTTCAGTTGATGAAAGTGGGCGGCAAAGCCAAATTGACATGCCCGCCGGCCACCGCCTATGGCGACCGCGGTGCCGGTGGTGTGATTCCACCCAAAGCCACCTTGTTGTTTGAGGTCGAGTTGCTGGCCATCAACGGTAATAGTCGACCAGTGAACACCAAGTGATCGCATGTTCGAGCCTCCAACCACGGAACACACCATGAAGCGCCAATCTGCCCGCATGGATGCGGTGGACAGCCCCATCATCCCCACCATCGCCAAGCTGGTGCGGGAGAACCCCGGCACCATTTCTTTGGGCCAAGGCGTTGTGAACTATGGCCCACCGGCGCAAGCTGTGGCCGAATTGCCCAGGCTCATGGCCGATGCCCAGCTGAACAAATACCAAGCGGTGGGCGGCATCGCCCCTTTGGTGGACCGCTTTCGGCAAAAACTGGCCGAGGACAACCACATCCACTGCGGCACCGAGTCGATCGTCATGGTCACGGCGGGCAGCAACATGGCCTTCCTCAACAGCGTGCTGGCCGTGGCCGACCCGGGCGACGAATTCATCTTGCCCATGCCGTTTTACTTCAACCAGGAAATGGCCATCCGCATGTGTGGCTGCGTCCCTGTGCCTGTGCCCACAAACAGCGATTGGAGCCTGGATGTTGACGCCCTGGCCGCAGCGATCACCCCCCGCACCCGGGCCATCGTCACCGTTTCGCCCAACAACCCCACCGGGGCCGTCTACAGCGAAGAAAGCCTGCGCGCGGTCAATGCCTTGTGTGCCCGCTCAGGCATTTACCACTTCAGTGACGAGGCCTACGAATACTTCACCTACGACGGTGCCCATCACTTCTCGCCTGCATCGATTCCTGGCGCACAAAACCACACCCTGTCGTTTTATTCCATGTCCAAAAACTTCGGCATGGCCAGCTGGCGCGTGGGTTATGTGGTTTTTCCTGCCGACCTGTTTGGGGCCATGAACAAGGTGCAAGACACCAACCTGATCTGCGCCCCGGTCGCCTCACAATTGCTGGCGCTGCAAGCCCTGCAGTTGGGTCGTGAATGGGTACAACCCAAAGTGCAATCCCTGGCCCATGTGCGAGAACTGGTCAATGACGCGCTTCAGGGCATGGGTGATTTGGTCGAATTTCCGAACACCCAAGGTGCTTTTTATGTGCTGATGAAACTGCCCGGCGTGTCCGACCCCATGGCCTTCAACCGCGCCATGGTCGAAAAACACCGCGTGGCCACCCTGCCCGGTTTTGCTTTTGGCCTGAGCGACACGGCCACTGCCAACTACCAACGCCTGTCTTATGGCGCTCTCGATGCAGCCACCGTGGCCGAAGGTGTGGCACGCTATGTGGCTGCGGTCAAGGATTGGTACCAAGTCTGACCCGCCCATCTCCAACGCCTCCCCCCTGCTTTCTTACCCACCCAAGGCCTTGCCATGACCTATCCCACCCTTGAAAGTTTCACCGCCCAGTCTTTGGACGAGGGCTTTGATGAGATCATCGTGCGCGAATGGAACGCCGACCTGAAACTCGACTCCCACACGCACCCCTTTGCGGTCAGCGCTTACGTGGCACGCGGAGAATACTGGCTGACCGTGGGTGAAGAAATCAAGCACCTCAAGACGGGCGATTTTTTCCGCCTGGCCCGTGATGTGCCCCATGCAGAGCTGTATGGACCCGAGGGTGCCACCGTTTGGGTGGCACGGGCCAACTGAGACAACCCACAGAGCGCAGGCACGCTCAGCGTCACCCTTCAGCAGGTCAATCCAGTCAGTCCCATCCAAAAAAATGCCCCCGACTTTCCAGCGCGGGGGCATTTTTGTTTGGAGGCGCGACCCAGAGTCGAACTGGGCTCGACGGATTTGCAATCCGTTGCATAACCGCTTTGCTATCGCGCCAAAACCAGATTTAACGGCCATGTGATTCAACTGCTTCACATGTCGCTGAAAGAAGGGATCTCTTTCAAGAGTCTGGAGCGGGAAACGAGGCTCGAACTCGCGACCTCAACCTTGGCAAGGTTGCGCTCTACCAACTGAGCTATTCCCGCGTATTTCAGTGAACTGGGCATTGTATGCTTTGTCCTCTGGAATGGTCAAATTGTAATTCAATTTCAGGTCGACTTTGAAGTCGCCCTGAAATTTTTGCATCAATGCTTCACCGCCTCAGCTTTGGCCGTTGCAGGCACCGCCGTGAGGGCGGCAGCCGCCACTTCTTCGTCGCTCAAGGGCGTTGGCTTGGCTTCCAAAGCCACCTCCAGCACCTGGTCGATCCACTTGACAGGCACGATTTCCAGGCCATTTTTGACGTTACCAGGAATGTCCTGCAGGTCTTTGACGTTGTCCTCGGGAATCAACACGGTCTTGATGCCACCGCGCAAAGCCGCCAGCAACTTTTCTTTCAGACCCCCAATGGCCGTGACTTCACCGCGCAGCGTGATTTCACCGGTCATGGCCACATCGGCGCGCACCGGGATACCCGTCATGGCCGACACCATGGCCGTGGTCATCGCAGCGCCAGCACTCGGACCATCTTTGGGCGTGGCGCCATCGGGCACGTGAATGTGCAAGTCTTTCTTCTCAAAGACTTCATCTTTGATGCCCAAGAGGCGCGAGCGGCTGCGCACCACGGTGCGGGCGGCCTCCACAGACTCTTTCATCACATCGCCCAGCGAACCTGTGCGGGTGATCACGCCTTTGCCGGGCATCAGGGCCGCTTCAATGGTCAGCAAATCGCCGCCCACTTCGGTCCAGGCCAGACCCACAACTTGGCCCACTTGGTTCTTTTGCTCAGCGCGACCGTAGGTGTACTTGCGCACACCCAAAAAGTCATTCAGGTTGTCTTCGTTCACCACCACCTGAGGCGTCATTTGCTTGAGCAGCAACGCCTTGACCACTTTGCGGCAGATCTTGCCCAGCTCGCGCTCCAGTGACCGCACACCGGCTTCGCGGGTGTAGTAACGCACCACATCGCGCACGGCCTCTTCGGTCACTTGCAGCTCAGCGTCTTTCACGCCGTTGTTGGTCATTTGCTTGGGCAGCAAATACTTCATGGCGATGCTGGTTTTTTCGTCTTCGGTGTAACCCGACAAACGGATCACCTCCATCCGATCGAGCAAGGCCGATGGAATGTTCATCGAGTTGGAGGTGGCCACAAACATGACGTCGCTCAGGTCAAAGTCGACCTCGACGTAATGGTCACCAAAGGTGTGGTTTTGCTCGGGGTCCAACACCTCCAGCAAAGCGCTCGAAGGATCACCCCGAAAATCCGTGCCCAGCTTGTCGATCTCGTCGAGCAGGAACAGCGGGTTCTTGGTGCCGACTTTGTTCAGGTTTTGCAGCACTTTGCCGGGCAGAGCGCCGATGTAGGTGCGGCGATGACCGCGAATCTCGGCTTCGTCACGCATGCCGCCCAGCGCCATGCGCACGTATTTTCGCCCGGTGGCTTTGGCAATCGACTGGCCCAGCGAGGTTTTGCCTACGCCGGGTGGCCCGACCAGGCACAAGATAGGTGCTTTGACCTTGTCCACACGTTGCTGCACCGCGAGGTATTCGAGGATTCGGTCTTTGACCTTGTCCAAACCAAAGTGGTCCTGGTTCAACACATCTTCTGCGTTGGCCAGATCGTGTTTGAGCTTGGTCTTTTTGCCCCAAGGCAGGCCAATGAGCACGTCCAGGTAGTTGCGCACAACAGAAGCCTCGGCCGACATGGGCGACATGAGTTTGAGTTTCTTCAACTCACCTTCTGCCTTTTTGCGGGCCTCGGCCGACATTTTGGCGGCCTTGATCTTCTTCTCGATTTCCTCGATGTCCGCGCCCTCTTCGCCATCGCCCAGCTCTTTCTGGATGGCCTTGACCTGCTCGTTCAGGTAAAAATCGCGCTGGTTCTTCTCCATCTGGCGCTTGACGCGGCCTCGGATGCGCTTGTCCACATTCAGGATGTCGACCTCGTGCTCTAACTGGGCATACAGGTTTTCCAGACGCGACTTGATGTTGGCCAAATCCAGAACCTGCTGCTTGTTTTCAAGCTTGAGCGGCAGGTGGGCAGCAATCGTGTCTGCCAAGCGACCGGGGTCGTCGATGCTGGAGATCGAGGTGAGGATTTCGGGCGGAATTTTCTTGTTGAGTTTGACGTACTGATCAAACTGCTGCATCACCGCGCGGCGCAGGGCCTCGATTTCGCTGCTGTCATCGGACTGCTCGGAAACCGGGTCCACCGGGGTGACGGCGGCCACAAAATGCGCTTCACCGTCCACAATGGATTTGACCAAAGCGCGTTGCTGGCCTTCGACCAGAACCTTCACGGTGCCGTCGGGCAGTTTGAGCATCTGCAAAATGGTGGAGACACAACCCACGTCGAACATGTCTTCAACGCCCGGTTCGTCCTTGGCGGCTGTCTTCTGCGCCACCAGCATGATGCGGCGCTCAGCGGCCATGGCCGACTCCAGCGCCTTGATGCTTTTGGGGCGGCCCACAAACAGCGGGATCACCATATGAGGAAACACCACAACGTCGCGCAGGGGCAACATGGGCAGTTCAATCAGGGTGGGCGGCAAAGGTGTGTGTCCAGACATGGTGTGTCCCTCGGGTCAATTCAACTGCACATGGATGCTGTACCTGCAATTTCAACCCATGGTTGAAAAGGGGTTTCCAAGCGGTGCGTCATCTGTGGGTCAGGCCTGCTTGGCCGACTCGCGGTAAACCAGCAGCGGCGGCTTGTTGTCGTCGATGACAGACTCGTCCACCACCACTTTTTCAACGTTCGACTGGTTAGGCAATTCAAACATGGTGTCAATCAGGGCCTGCTCCATGATGGAGCGCAGACCCCGGGCACCGGTCTTGCGGGCCAGCGCCTTGCGGGCCATGGCCGTGAGGGCATTGGGGCGCACTTCGAGCTCGACGCCTTCCATGGCCAACAGTTTGGTGAACTGTTTGACCACCGCGTTTTTGGGCTCGGTCAAGATTTGCACCAGCGCTTCTTCGCTCAACTCGGCCAAAGTGGCCACAACTGGCAAGCGCCCCACCAGCTCGGGAATCAGACCGAACTTGATCAGGTCTTCCGGCTCCACTTCGTTGAAAACGTCGGTGAGCGAGCGTTGCTTTTTGCTCTTGACTGTGGCGGCAAAGCCGATGCCACCCGATTCGGTGCGGTTCTCGATGACTTTTTCCAGCCCTGCAAACGCGCCACCGCATATGAACAGAATGTTGGTGGTGTCAATTTGCAGAAAGTCTTGATTGGGGTGCTTGCGCCCGCCTTGTGGAGGGACGCTGGCCATGGTGCCTTCGACCAACTTGAGCAAAGCCTGCTGCACGCCCTCGCCTGACACGTCTCGTGTGATGGACGGGTTATCGGACTTGCGGGTGATCTTGTCGATCTCGTCGATGTAGACGATGCCCCGCTGGGCGCGCTCGACGTCGTAATTGCAGGTCTGCAGCAACTTGGCCACGATGTTCTCAACGTCCTCGCCCACATAACCAGCTTCGGTCAAGGTGGTGGCGTCGGCCATGACAAAAGGCACGTCCAGCATGCGCGCCATGGTCTGGGCCAGCAAGGTTTTGCCCGAGCCTGTGGGGCCGATCAGCAAAATGTTGCTCTTGGCCAACTCGACATCGTCTTTCTTGGCCCCTTCTTTGTGCTTGAGACGCTTGTAGTGGTTGTAGACCGCGACCGCCAAGCTGCGCTTGGCTTTTTCCTGGCCAATCACGTAGTTATCGAGGTTGGTCTTGATGTCCAGCGGGGTGGGCAGTCCTTCTTTGGCACCCTCGCCCACGGTGGTGGTGGAGGCCAGCTCATCGCGCACGATGTCGTTGCACAAATCAATGCACTCGTCGCAAATGAAAACCGACGGCCCGGCGATCAGTTTTTTGACCTCATGCTGACTCTTGCCGCAAAAGGAGCAGAACAGATTTTTCTCAGTGCTTGAGCCTTTTTTATCGGCCATAAATGTCGCCTCGGTATCCAGAATTCGTCAATGATAACGAAAGAAAAACGGCGTTCACCTTGAGAGGTCAACGCCGTCGGACAGAGCGCCGGAAAGCCCGGCCACCCTCAAGCGCGTTTGGAGATCACTTCGTCGATCAAACCGTAGTCTTTGGACTCGGTGGCCGACAGGTAATAGTCGCGCTCGGTGTCAAGTTCGATCTTTGACAAAGGTTGGCCCGTGTTCTCGGCCAGGATGCGATTGAGGTGAGCACGCGTTTTGACGATCTCACGTGCCGCGATTTCGATCTCGGTGGCCTGACCCCGTGCACCGCCCAAGGGCTGGTGAATCATGATCTTGGAGTTGGGCAGCGAAAAACGCTTGCCCTTGGCACCCGAGGACAGCAAAAACGCGCCCATGCTGGCGGCCATGCCGTTGCACAGCGTAGACACATCGGGCTTGATGAAGTTCATGGTGTCATAAATCGCCATGCCGGCGCTGACCGAGCCGCCCGGGGAGTTGATGTAAAGCGAAATGTCCTTTTCGGGGTTTTCGCTCTCCAAAAACAACAACTGGGCCACGATCAGGTTGGCCATGTGGTCATTGACCTCGCCCACCAAAAAGATCACGCGCTCCTTGAGCAAACGCGAATAGATGTCATAGGCGCGTTCACCGCGGCCTGATTGCTCTATGACCATGGGGACCATGCCCAAGCTTGTGATGTCCAGTGCGCTCATCATTTCTCCAAAAGTATGTTGGGGACTTTAACCTGAGTTATCCAGCCCACCAATGAGATGGGGCTTGTCTGCCGAACTGCAAGCACGGCACAAGCCCCATTTTCAAGGGAATCAAAAACCCATCAGGCCTGTTGGCCCATCAGCTCTTCAAAAGAGATGGTTTTCTCGACCACTTTGGCCTGGGCCAAAACGAAATCGGACACATTGCTCTCAATGACCACTGCTTCGACCTCGGCCATGCGCTGGTTGTCGCTGTTGTACCAACGCACCACGTCGTCGGGACGCTCATAGCTGGCGGCCAGCTCCTGGATGTGGGCCTGGATCTGCTCGGCCTTGGCGTGCAAGGTGTTGCCACGTACGACTTCGGCCACCACAAGGCCCAAGCGCACGCGCTGCTCAGCTTGTGGGCGGAAGATGTCGTCAGGGATCGGAGCCTTGTCAGCGTCCTTGATGCCGCGTTGCTTGAGGTCAGCGCGGGCGCCTTCTTTCAAGCGCTCGATTTCGTTTTGAACGATCGACTGGGGCAGGTCCAGCTCGGCCTTGGCGACCAAAGCGTCCATCGCGGCTTGCTTGTTGCGGGCCAACAGGCGGAATTTCACTTCGCGCTCGAGGTTTTTGCGGATATCAGCGTGCAGGCCTTCCACGGTCGCGTCAGCAATGCCCAAGGACTTGGCCAGTGCTTCGTTGACTTCAGGCAGATTGGCCGCTTCGATTTTCTTGACCGTGACCATGAAGTCAGCGGTTTTGCCAGCCACGTCTTGGCCGTGGTAGTCGGCTGGGAACGCCAAGGGGAAGGTCTTGCTTTCGCCAGACTTCATGCCGCGCACGGCGTCTTCAAATTCCTTGAGCATCTGGCCGTCACCCAAGATGAACTGGAAGTCTTCGGCTTTGCCGCCGGAGAACACTTCACCGTCAATCTTGCCTTCGAAATCGATCGTGGCGCGGTCGCCGTCTTGCGCTGCGGCGTCTTGGGCACGCTGTGCAAAGGTGCGGCGCTGCTTGCGCAAGATGTCCACTGTTTTGTCGATGGCCGCGTCAGAAACTTCAGCCGTCAGTTTTTCAACTTCTGTGTCGGCCAAGTTGCCGAGTTTGACTTCGGGGTACACCTCGAAAATGGCTTCGAAGTTCAGCTCGCCTTCAGGCGCGCCTTCTTTTTCAGAAATGCGGGGCTGACCAGCCACGCGCACCTGGGCTTCGTTGGCGGCCACGGCAAAAGCCTCGCCCACTTTGTCGTTCAGAACTTCGTATTGAACCGAGTAACCATAGCGCTGGGCGACCACGTTCATGGGCACTTTGCCTGGACGAAAACCATCCATCTTGACCGTGCGGGCCATTTTCTTCAGGCGGGCATCCACTTCGGACTGGATGGCCGTCACGGGCACAGTCAGGGTGATCTTGCGTTCCAGCTTTTCAAGGGTTTCAACAGTCACAGTCATCGTCGTTCTCGGTTAATTGAATGTCTCTCAGGCCGAGGGTTAAGCCCTCGGCCAGAAGTCGGTTGGTGCGCGGGGCGGGACTCGAACCCGCACAGTGTTGCCACCGTCAGGACCTAAACCTGGTGCGTCTACCAATTTCGCCACCCGCGCAGGTCCAAACAAAAAGGGCGACAGGCCCGCCGCATGGCCCGAAAGCCACCTGACGCACCTGACCGCCCGGTTGAAATCGGTCAACTTTCTATTTTAGCCTGTTCAATTGGGCAAATTCAGGCACGGGCTTGATTTGGGCGCTCAATTCTGAACCAGGCTGCGTACATGGCCGGCAGTGCCAACAGCGTCAAAGCCGTGGCCACGATCAGGCCCCCCATGATGGCCACCGCCATGGGGCCCCAAAAGATGCTGCGCGACAGCGGAATCATCGCCAACACCGCAGCAGCGGCCGTGAGCACGATGGGGCGCAAACGCCGCACAGCCGACTCCACAATCGCCTGCCACGGGGCCATGCCTGCGGCCCGGTCTTGCTCAATCTGGTCGATCAAGATGACCGAGTTGCGCTGGATCATGCCCATGAGCGCAATCACGCCCAGCAAGGCCACAAAGCCAAACGGCCGGTCCAGCACGAGCAATGCCCCCGCCACACCCGCCATGCCCAAGGGCCCCGTCAAAAACACCAGCATCGCGCGGCTGAAACTTTGCAGCTGCAGCATGAGCAGCGTGAAGGTGATGAACAGCATGACCGGTACACCCGCTGCGATGGACGCAGAGCCTTTGGCGCTTTCTTCCACCGCGCCCGCCACCTCGATGCGGTAGCCGTTCAAGCCCTGCCCCTGCCAAGTGGCCTCGGTCTTTTTCAGCTCAGGCAGCAACTGCGCCGTCACGGTGGCGCCTTGAAGGCCCTCGGCGATGTCGGACTGGACGGTGATGGCGAACTGCCGCCCCTCGCGCCACATGACGCCGGGCTCCCACGCCAATACCGGCGTGGCAATTTGCAGCAAGGGAATGAACCGCCCCGAAGCTGTGGGCACATACGCCTGGCCCAGGTCCGACAAGGCATCGCGCTCGGCCAATGGCTGGCGCAGCACGATCTCGATCAGCTTGTCACCGTCGCGGTACTGCCCCACCGTGCTGCCTGACAACAAAGTGCGCGAAGCCTGTGCGATGGACTGGCTGCTCACCCCCAAAGCGCGTGCTTTGGCTTGATCGACCTCCAGGCGCACCGACTTGACCGACTCATTCCAGTTGTCGTTCACGCCACGCGTGTTGGGGTTCTGGCGCATCTGGGCCTTGATCTCGTCGGCTTTCAGGCGCAAAACCTTGGGGTCAGGTCCCACCACCCGGAACTGCACCGGGTAAGGCACCGGCGGGCCGTTGGGCAGCAATTTCACACGCCCGCGCACCTCAGGAAACTCCTGCGCCAGCAAGGCGGGTAACTTGGCCCGCAGCACTTCGCGGGTTTTCAGATCGCTTGGCAGCACGATCAGCTGAGACACATTGGTCTGCGGAAAGACTTGGTCCAACGGCAGATAAAAACGCGGCACGCCCGAGCCGACCCAAGCTGTGACCGACTTCACACCGTCTTCTTGGGCCAAGCGCTGCTCCACGCGACGCGTGATGTCCTCACTGGCCTGGACCGGCGAGCCCTCGGGCAGCCACAAGTCCACCATGATTTCCGGACGCGAAGAATCTGGGAAGAACTGTTGTTGCACCTTGCCCATGCCCACCATGCCCAAGGCAAACAAAGCGATGGTGATGCCAATCGTCTTCCAGCGGTGCGTGACGCACCACGTCACCCAAGCGCGAAAGTGCCGGTAAAACGGCGTGTCAAACATCTCGGCTGAATCCAGGTGCTGCGCCGACACGGCATGCGCTGGGGGCTTGAGGAGCCAGGCCCCCAGATAAGGCACAAAGTAAACCGAAGCCACCCAACTGACCAAAAGCGCCACGACCGTGACCGCAAAAATAGCAAAGGTGTACTCGCCCGTCATGGACTTGGCCATGCCAATCGGCAAAAACCCCGCTGCCGTGATCAAGGTGCCCGTCAACATGGGCATCGCCGTGAGCTCATAGGCAAAAGTGGCCGCACGCACTTTGTCGTAGCCCTCTTCCATTTTGCGCACCATCATCTCCACCGCAATGATGGCGTCGTCCACCAGCAAGCCCAAAGCAATGATGAGCGAGCCCAGCGAGATTTTGTGCAGCCCAATGCCGAAGTAATACATGGCCAAAAAGGTCACGGCCAACACCAGCGGGATGGTGATGCCCACCACCAAACCGGGGCGGATGTCCAAGGTCCAGCGACGCCACAAGGGGTGTTGACCTGGCCGCTTGTGCAGACCCAGCGCCAAAAAGCTCACCGCCAACACAATGACCACCGCCTCGATCAGCACTTTGATGAACTCGTTGACCGAGCTCGACACCGCGCTGGGCTGGTCTTGCACTTGGGTCAGGCTCATGCCCGCAGGCAAGCTGGCCTGCGTGGCCGCGATGGCCACGCGCAAGGACTTGCCCAGCGCAATGATGTCACCGCCTTTGGCCATGGCCACGCCCAGCGCGATCACCTCCTGGCCATCGTGGCGCACCTTCACACTGGCTGGGTCGGCATAGCCGCGCGTCACCGTGGCGATATCGGACAGGCGAATTTGCGCAGCCGAAGCCCCGCGAATGGGCAGGGCCTTCAAATCCTCCAGACTTTGGAACTGACCGCCTACACGCACCTGCACCACATCGGCGGGTGACTGGATGCTGCCCGCCGACTCCACCGCGTTTTGCTGGTTCAACTGGGCCAACACTGCGGTCATGTCCAAGCCCATTTGTGAGAGCCGCTTTTGCGAGACCTCCACAAACACCTTCTCGTCTTGCACGCCAAACAACTCGACTTTGGCCACATCGGGCACACGCAACAACTGTTGGCGCAAGCTGTCTGCCTGCGCTTTGACCTCGGCCGCACTGAAACCCTGACCGCCCAGCGCGTAGATCACGCCATACACATCACCGAACTCGTCGTTGAAAAATGGCCCAATCACGCCCGGCGGCAAACTGCCGCGCATGTCACCGATTTTTTTGCGGACGGTGTACCAAATTTGCGGCACATCGCCGGGCTTGGAGTTGTCTTTGATCTGGAAAATGATCTGCGCCTCGCCCGGCTTGGAGTAGCTGCGGATCTTGTCGGCAAACGGCACCTCTTGCAGCGTGCGCTCGATCTTGTCGGTCACTTGCTCGGCCACTTGTTCGGCCGTGGCGCCGGGCCAATAAGCCCGCACCACCATGGCACGGAAGGTGAAAGGCGGGTCTTCGTCCTGCCCCAACTGAAAATAAGAGGCCATGCCCAGCACCATCAGCACCACCATGAGGTAGCGCGTCAGGGCAGGGTGTTCCAGCGCCCAGCGCGAGAGGTTGAATCGGGGGTTGTCGGTGCTGTGCATGCGATCACCGTGGGCTGGATGCAGCAGGGGCCGAAGCGGGCGCTTTGCCATCAGGGCTGTAGACCGTCACCTTCTGCCCCGGTGACAACACATGCACACCGGCACTCACCACCTTTTGTCCGGGCTGGAGTCCCGAGCTGATCACCACCTCATTGCCATCAACCTGGCCCAGTTGCACCGCTTGGCTGTTGACCGTCATGGTGGCCTCATCCAACACCCAAACCGCCGTGCCCTGACCCTCCTGGCGCAAAGCGCTGGTGGGCAGTTTGATGGCCGAGACCGCAGAACCGGACGCCCCGGGTGCGCGCACATTCAGACTGGCCCCCAAAGGCAAGGCCACGCCCGGCGCCAGCGCCAGCTTGACCGCGTAGGTGCGCGTGACCGGGTCGGCACTGGCCGCCATCTCACGCACCGTACCCTGCACCGTTTGGCCGGTGCTCAATACCGTGGCCTGCATGCTTTGACCCATTTTGATCGCCATGATGGCCGACTCGGACACGGCAAACACCGCATCGCGCGGTCCGTCGTGGGCCAGCCTCACCACAGGCTGACCGGCCGAGACCACCTGCCCGACTTCGGCCTCCACGGCCGTGATCACCCCCGCATGGCTGGCCGTCAAACGGGCATAGCCCGCCTGGTTGCCCTGCGCCTGCGCCTGCGCTTTGGCCTGGTTCAGCGCCGCATCGGCCGCCTTCAAGCTGGCCTCGCGCCGCTCCAATTCGGCCCCGCTGATGAAGTTTTGTACTTTCAGAGCTTCAAAACGCTTGAATTCGGCTGCGGCCAAATCGCGCTGACTTTGCGCAGCACTCACCTGAGCCTGGGCGGCTTGCGCAGCCAACTGAAAGTCCTGCGCATCCACCAAAGCCAACAACTGGCCAGCGGCCACGCGCTGCCCCGGCTCGGCAGGCCGCTGCAGCAGCTTGCCCCCCACCCGAAAGCCCAAGCGCGACTCCACCCGTGCCCGCACTTCGGCGGCGTACTCGCCCCCCAGGTTCAGGTCACTGCCCGCCACGGTGAGCAGCTTGACCGAACGCAGAGGCTCTTGAGGCGCTTCGGCTTTGGAACATGCCACCAAAGTAGTCACCAAAGCAGCGCTCGCGCACAAACAAAAAACCCGCCGGGCGGCGAGTGGCATCAAAGAGGGCATGGGGAATCCAGAAAAATAATAATGACTGACTGGTTAGTAATCTATTCAAAGCGCCCCCACCTGTCAAGCGACAATAGCGATTGACCATGATCAAGCCCCCCTTATTCCAACAGCCACAACCCCACCCCTCAGGTGGCCCAAGCAGGGGCCTGAGCGCGTCCCAGCGCCAGTTGCTGCGCCATGTGTCGCGCTCGTTTGACCTGTCCATCCGCCTGTTGCCCAAAGCGCTGCAAGCCCCGGTGGCCATTGGCTACTTGCTGGCCCGCGCCACCGACACGGTGGCCGACACCACCGCCCTGCCCCTGAATGAGCGCCAAGTCTTGCTGGACCTCATGACCCAGACGATTGCCGCCCAATCCATTTCGGACGAAGAAAGTCGCGAGCTCTCCCGTCTGACCCAAGCCTTTGCCGCACAACAAACGGATCTGCACGAACGCGCCCTGATGCAGGCCCTGCCGCAATGCCTGCCGCTTTTGCACACCCTGACAGAGTCCGACCAAGCCAGCGTGCGCCAAGTACTGGGCCACATCACCCGGGGCCAACAGCTTGACATGGCCCGCTTTGGCCCCGGCCTGCATGCTTTGCAAACCGAAGCGGAACTGGCCGAATACACTTGGCTGGTGGCTGGTTGTGTGGGCGAGTTCTGGACCGAGCTGTGCGGCCGCCACCTGCCAGGCTACAGCCTGCTGCCACAGGAAGAAATGATGCGCATTGGGCGGCTGTACGGCATGGGATTGCAGCGCCTGAACATCGTTCGCGATGCAGGAGAGGACCTAGCCTCTGGGCGCTGCTACTGCCCTGAGGAGACGCTGAGGCAAGCGGGCTTGACGCCAGAACTTTTGTTCCAAGCAGCCCAAACGCCTGATGCAGACACCCTGCACGCCCTGGCCCCGCTCTACACACAGTGGCTAAATCACACCCAGGCCCAACTGGCCGACGGCATCCGCTACGCCCTGGCGCTCAAGCCCTTGCGGCTGCGTATGGCCAGCGCCCTGCCTGCCCTGATCGGTGCGCGCACCGTGGCGCTGCTGCGCCAAGCCGGGCCTGCTGCCCTGAACCAGCGCGTCAAAATGCCGCGCCACGAAGTACGCGCCCTGCTCTGGCGCATCGCCTTGGGGCTGGGGTCTGCGGCCGTTCTGGAAAGAGAATTTCTCCAGCTGTCTTGCCAGCCGCAGCCTTGATCCTGCGCTTTGAATGCGAGAATCCCAGCCCATGAGCCCGCAAGACTACGTCCAGCAAAAAGCCGCCGCCTCGGGCAGCAGCTTTTATTACGCCTTCCTGTTCCTCCCGCCAGAGCGCCGCGCCGCGATCACCGCCTTTTATGCCTTTTGCCGCGAAGTGGACGACGTGGTGGACGAAATCAAAGACCCCGGCGTGGCCGCCACCAAACTCGCTTGGTGGCAAAAAGAAGTGCAACAAGCCTACGCAGGCCAGCCCACCCACCCGGTGATGCACGCCCTCATGCCCTTGGCCCCCAACTTCGGCATCGAAAGCCGCCACCTCATGGCCGTGATCGAAGGCTGCCAGATGGACCTGAACCAAACCCGGTATCTGGACTTTGCAGGCCTGACCAAATACTGCCATTTGGTGGCGGGTGTGGTGGGCGAAGTCGCCGCCCGCATCTTTGGCCAAACCGACGAGGCGACCACGGCCTATGCGCACAAACTGGGCCTGGCCTTTCAGATGACCAACATCATCCGCGACGTGGGCGAAGACGCCATGCGCGGGCGCATCTACCTGCCGCTCGATGAGCAGCAACG
>JAIXOZ010000048.1 GCA_027486495.1 Comamonadaceae bacterium
ACCGCCAGCGCCGTCAACTTGCCCGAGCGCACATGCGGCAACACCGTGGGTCCTGCCAGCAAGCCGCAAGGCACTTGGTTGGCGAGCACGTCTTGCATGGCGGGTGCTGGGCCTTTGTAGGGGATGTGTGTCATCTGCATGCCGGTCATGCTCAGCAGCAACTCGGTGGACAAATGTCCCGGCACACCCGCACCGCCCGAGGCATAGCTCAAAGAAGTGGTTTTGGATTTGGCGATCAGCTCGGACACCGTTTTGACGCCCAGCGAGGGGTTGCACACCAGAGTCTGGCTGAAAGACGACAGCACGCTGATGGGCTTCAAGTCGTCGAGCTTGAAGGGCATGGTTTTGTACACATGCGGGTTGACGGTGAGCAGCGTGTCGGTCGAGAACAAAAAGGTGTAGCCATCGGGTGCGGCGCGCGCCACGTTGGCTGCGCCGATGTTGCCACCCGCGCCGGGCTGGCTCTCGATCACGATGGGTTGTTTGAGGTTGGCCGCTATTTTTTCGGAGGCTGTGCGCATGACCAAGTCAGTGGGCCCGCCGGGTGGGAAGGGGATGACGACTTTGATGGGGCGCTGCGGCCAGGCTTGGGCCAGGGCGCTGCTGCTGGCACACACGGCCAGCAAAGCCGCGATGAGGGTCAGACTCTTGGCACGGCGAGCAGGGGAAAGGGTGGCTGAATGAAGGAAGAAATGCATGGTGAACTCCGGATGAATTCATCCATGCTATCCAATCGCTCACAAAACGCCCCCATTGAAAACCCTGAAGTGGGGTCTGCAGCTGTCGCGTGCAAGACCCGAGGGCCCAGCACGGTTTTCAGCCCGCCAAACCCACAAACACGTTCTGCACGTCGTCGTTGTTGTCGATGGCGCCCAAAAAGGCTTCGACTTCTTCGAGTTGTTCGGCGCTCAGGTTGGCCGGGTCCACCGGGTTTTTGGGTTTGTAGCCCAGCTTGGCCGACACGACAGTGAAGCCGTGTTCGGGCAGGGCGCGGCTGACCAGGTCGAGGTCGGTTGCTTCGGTGATGAACACCGTCACGCCGTCTTCGTCGGCGGGTTCAAAGTCTTGTGCACCGGCCTCAATGGCAGCCAGTTCGGCATCGGCGCCGGCCTGGGCGGGTTCGGCTTCGATGAATCCGACATGGTCAAAGTCCCACGACACCGAGCCCGAGGTGCCTTGCTGGCCTTTGCGGAACAACACGCGCATTTCGGACGCGCTGCGGTTGACGTTGTCGGTGAGCACCTCGATCATCACGGGTACCTGGTGTGGGGCAAAGCCTTCGTAAATCACGCGGTCAAAGCTCACGGCATCGCCCAACAAGCCGGCGCCTTTTTTGATGGCACGTTCCAGCGTTTCTTTGGGCATGGAGACTTTGCGGGCTTGCTCCACCACCAGGCGCAGGCGCGAATTGGCGGCCGGGTCGGCGCCGTTGCGGGCCGCGATCATGATGTCCTTGGCCAAGCGGCCAAACAATTTGCCTCTGGCATCCGCTGCCTGTGCTTTGCCTTTGGCTTTCCATTGCGCGCCCATGGGGTCTTCCTTGATGTATCGGTCAAAGTCAGGAGTTTAAGCGCTCGCAAGTGGGCCGAAAGGCCTGACGCGCCAAAGAAGGGCCTGAGACGTTAGCCGGGCAAACTGTCGATGAAGCTTGAGCGCAGCGATAACTTATCGTAGAGCTTGTGCAAATTCGGGTGCGGTGAGCGCCAGTCAATTTGAGGGAACCTGAAGTCCAAATACCCCAATGCACAGCCAACAGCGATGTCGGAGAGACTGAGGTAAACGCCGGAGCAAAAAGGTCGATCGCCCAATCCGCGTCCCATGGACAGCAATGCATGTTGGATTTTGTCAAGTTGTCGGTCAATCCAGGCTTGGCTACGTTGGCTGTCTTCTCTCTCTGTCCAGACCGCCTCCATGCGGGCCAGCAGTGCTGCATCCAGCAGGCCATCGGCCAAGGCTTCCCAAGTTTTAACTTCGGCGCGCATGCGGCCCGCAGCTGGAATCAATTTGCCCACGGGCGACAATGTGTCCAGGTATTCCACAATCACGCGGGAATCGAACAAGGCTTCACCGCCCTCCATGACCAAACACGGTACTTTGCCCAGTGGATTGGAGGCATGGATGTTGGTTTGAGGCGACCACACGTCTTCGGTGATAAACAGGTAGTCCAGTTTTTTTTCGGCCATGACAATGCGCACCTTGCGGACATAAGGACTGGTGACGGAGCCGATGAGTTTCATATCAAAAAAGGGATTGCCGATAAAACGCAGATTCTAGTGAATCTCATGAGCAGTTTTTCGAGAACTGCCCTTTTGGACATGCGGGGGGCCTTGACATGACGGGAATTACAATGAATGCATGAATTTCACCCCCATTTCTGCTCTGTCGCCGCTGGATGGCCGTTACGCCAGCAAACTCAATGCCTTGCGCCCGCTCATGAGCGAGCAGGGTTACATGCACTGCCGCGTTCAGGTCGAAATCGCCTGGTTCATCGCCTTGTCCGATGCGGGATTTACCGAATTCAAACCCCTGACACCGGGCGCACGCACTTATTTGACTGCCTTGGTTAAAAACTTCAGCGAAGCCGATGCTGTGGCCATCAAAGACTTCGAGAAGACCACCAACCACGACGTGAAGGCCGTGGAGTACTGGATCAAGTCCAAGTTCAAAGACCGACCCGAGTTGGAAAAAGCCGCTGAATTTGTGCACTTTGCTTGCACCAGCGAAGACATCAACAACACCAGCCATGCCCTGCAACTCAAGGGCGCACGCGCTCAAGTCATCTTGCCGGGCTTGGACGGCCTGATCGCCAAGTTGCGCGAGATGGCGCACACCTTTGCCGAAGTGCCCATGCTCAGCCGCACGCACGGCCAGACCGCCAGCCCCACCACCGTGGGCAAGGAAATGGCCAACGTGGTCATGCGCCTGAGCGGCTGCCGCGCCAAGATCGCGGCCGTGCAGTTGATGGGCAAGATGAATGGTGCTGTGGGCAACTACAACGCGCACTTGTCGGCCTGGCCCGACTTTGATTGGGAAGCCTTTGCACGCCAGGTCGTCGAAACCCCTGCGCTGGGCAACGGTCAAAGCAGCCAATGGGGCTTGGGACTGACCTTCCAGTCCTACAGCATCCAGATCGAGCCGCACGACTACATGGCCGAGTTGTTCGACGCCCTGGCGCGGACCAACACCATCCTGATCGACCTGTCTCGCGACATCTGGGGCTATGTGAGCCTGGGCTACTTCAAGCAGCGTTTGAAGGCGGGTGAGATCGGTTCTTCGACCATGCCACACAAGGTCAACCCGATCGACTTTGAAAACGCAGAAGGCAATTTGGGCCTGGCCAACGCTGTGCTCAAGCACCTGTCTGAAAAGCTGCCCATCAGCCGCTGGCAGCGTGACCTGACCGACTCCACCGTGTTGCGCAACATGGGCGTGGGTCTGGGTTACACCACGCTGGCTTATGCTTCCTTGTTGACCGGTCTGAACAAGCTGGAGCTCAACGAAGAAGCGCTGGCCGCAGACCTCGACGCCGCATGGGAAGTGCTGGCCGAGCCCATCCAGACCGTGATGCGCCGCTATGGTGTGCAGGGTGCTTATGAGCAACTCAAAGAGGTCACCCGCGGCAAGACAGTCACCGCTGCCGCCTTGCATGGCCTGATCCTGGGCCTGGAGATTCCGCAAGCCGACAAAGACCGCTTGCTGGCCATGACGCCGGGCAGCTATGTTGGCAAGGCCGCCGAGTTGGCCCGTCGTGTTTAATGGGTGTTGAAACGCCATTCGGCCATGACCGCGCACCTTTTTTCGTCACCCCGGACTTGATCCGGGGTCCATTTCTTCCCCGCCATGGTTGCCGGATCTGGTCCGGAATGACCGATGCAGGCGTACCTTCAAGAACCCCATGGCCCTCAAATCCACCATCTACAAAGCCAACCTGTCGATCGCTGACATCGATCACAGTTACTACGAAGACCACCAGCTCACGCTGGCGCGTCACCCGAGCGAGACCGACGAGCGCATGATGATCCGCTTGCTGGCATTGGCCATCAATGCCTACAAGCTGCAGGCCGTGTGCAAGGGCGACGGCAAGCTGGCCTTTGGCGCGGGCTTGTCGGATCCGGACGATCCGGACGTGAGCCTGCGTGACTTTACCGGGCAGACCCGCATGTGGATTGAGGTCGGTCAGCCCGAAGACAAGCCGATCATGAAAGCTTGCCAAAAGGCCGATGAAGTGCTGCTGTATTGCTTCAACCACGCGGCCGAAGTCTGGTGGAAAGGCATCGAGACCAAGCTGACGCGCTTGGACAAGTTGCAGGTCTGGCGCGTGCCGACCGAAGGCTCGCAAGAGCTGTCCAAACTGGCCGAACGCAGCATGCAGCTGCAAGCCACGGTGCAGGAGGGCAGTGTGACCTTCAGCAGCGACCGGGGCAGCGTGCACATCGAGCTGATGCGCTGGAAATAAGGGTTCCCTTGAGGGTGGGCCGCTCAAGCCCTGTTGAGCGGCGCCGGCCAATGCCTTTTTACAAGCCCAACATCAACTCGATGTTTTGCACCGCTGCACCACTGGCACCCTTGCCCAGATTGTCCAAGCGGGCGATCACCACGGCATGGCGGGCCTCTTCGTTGGCAAACACTCGGATTTCCAACTTGTTGGTGTTGTTCAGGGCGGTGGCGTCCAGCTTGGCATCGGCGGTAGCGGGCAGCACGCTCACCCAGCCGCCAGCCGCCTGGCTGGCCGCGTAGTGCGCTTGCAAAGCAGAACTCACGTCTGAACCCGAGGGCTTGCCCGGCAAGCTGTCCAAGTGCAGGGGCAGTTGCACCAGCATGCCTTGGCGGAAATTGCCCACGGCAGGCACAAACAAGGGTCGCGTGCTCAGTCCCGTGTAGCGCATGATTTCAGGGATGTGTTTGTGCTTCAGCGTCAGGGCATAGGCCTCGAACAGTGGAGAACGGCCCGCTTCGTAATCTTCGATCATGCTGCGACCGCCACCGGAGTAGCCGCTGACCGAAGGCAAACACACCGGGAAATCACGCGGCAACAACCCGGCGTCGACCAAGGGACGCAAAATGGCGATGGCCCCTGTGGCGTAACAACCAGGGTTGGCCACGCGCTCGGCCTGACGCACCGCGGCGAGCTGGCCGGCGGCCAACTCGGGGAAACCAAATACCCAATCCGGATGGCAGCGGTGTGCGGTCGAGGCGTCCACGATGCGCGGCTTTTGGCCAGGCAAGCCGTCGATCATGGCGACCGATTCGATAGCGGCATCGTCGTGCAGGCACAGCACCACCAAATCGGCAGCGGCCATCAACTCGCGTTTGGCTTCGGGGTCTTTGCGGCGGGCCGGATCGATGCTGAGCACCTGCACTTGGGGCATCAGCGCCAGGCGCTCGCGAATTTGCAAACCGGTGGTGCCCGCTTCGCCGTCGATGAAAATTTTCGCCATGGGTATTACTTTCTCCAAAAAAATGCCGTCCAGCGTCAAGACAATGTAAGACGCAGTGCTCAGGATTGGTGCGTTGCAGCATGATACAGTCGCACGCTGCAGTGTCCAGAGCCTGCTGGCGGGTGAATCACCGCGGCAGACCGGTCAAATCAACCACCCTCTGAGAGAAGACCTCATGAAGATTCACGAGTACCAAGGCAAGGAAATCTTGCGTCAATTCGGTGTGCCAGTACCCCGCGGCATCCCAGCATTCACCGTTCAAGAGGCGGTTGAAGCCGCTCAAAAACTGGGCGGCCCAGTTTGGGTGGTCAAGGCCCAGATCCACGCCGGTGGCCGTGGCAAGGGCGGCGGCGTCAAGGTGGCCAAAACCATCGACGACGTGAAACGCATCTCTGGCGAGATCTTGGGCATGCAGCTCAAGACGCACCAGACGGGCCCTGAAGGCCAGAAAGTCCGACGCCTGTACATCGAAGACGGCGCTGACATCAACAAAGAATATTACGTGTCCGTGGTCACCGACCGTGCCACCCAAAAGATCGCTTTCATCGCCTCGAGCGAAGGCGGCATGGACATCGAGGAAGTGGCCCACGCCACCCCCGAAAAGATCATCACCGAGTTCATCGATCCCTTGACCGGTTTGGGCGATGCCCAAGCCAAGAAGATCGCTGACGCCATCGGCATGCCTGCTGACTCCACCGCCCAAGCCGTGGACATCTTCAAGAAGCTGTACCAGTGCTACATGGAAACCGACGCGTCGTTGGTTGAAATCAACCCGCTGAACCGCGACAGCAAAGGCAACGTCATGGCTTTGGACGCGAAGTTCAACTTCGATGCCAACGCCCTGTTCCGTCACCCCGAAATCGTGGCTTACCGCGATCTGGACGAAGAAGATCCGGCCGAAGTGGAAGCTTCCAAGTTCGACCTGGCCTACATCAGCCTGGACGGCAACATCGGTTGCTTGGTCAACGGCGCTGGCTTGGCCATGGCCACCATGGACACCATCAAGCTGTTCGGCGGCGAGCCTGCCAACTTCTTGGACGTGGGCGGCGGCGCAACAGCCGAGAAAGTCACCGAAGCTTTCAAGATCATGCTGGCCAACAAGAATGTCAAAGGCATTTTGGTCAACATCTTCGGCGGCATCATGAAGTGCGACACCATTGCCACCGGCGTGATCACTGCCTGCAAGGCCGTGAACCTGTCCGTGCCGTTGGTCGTGCGCATGAAGGGCACCAACGACGAGCTGGGCAAGAAGATGCTGGCCGAATCCGGTCTGCCGATCATCTCTGCCGACACCATGGCCGAAGCCGCGACAGCCATCGTCGCAGCC
>JAIXOZ010000134.1 GCA_027486495.1 Comamonadaceae bacterium
AGGAAATCAAGATGAGTGCCGTTCTAGACCATCACGATCACGCCCATGACGACCACGGTCACGCGCCTGCGGGCTGGCGTCGCTGGGTGTATGCCACCAACCACAAAGACATCGGTACCCTGTACCTGCTGTTCAGCTTTGCCATGCTCATGGTGGGCGGTGTGTTGGCGCTGGGTATTCGCGCCGAGCTGTTCCAGCCTGGTCTGCAAATCGTGAACCCTGAGTTGTTCAATCAGTTCACCACCATGCACGGCATCATCATGGTGTTCGGCGCGATCATGCCCGCCTTTGTGGGCTTTGCGAACTGGATGCTGCCTCTGCAAATCGGCGCTTCTGACATGGCATTTGCCCGCATGAACAACTTCAGCTTCTGGCTGATGATTCCAGCATCCTTGATGCTGGTGGGATCGTTCTTCATGCCTGGTGGTGCACCCGCAGCTGGTTGGACGCTCTATGCGCCCTTGACCTTGCAAATGGGCCCATCGATGGACGCTGGTATTTTTGCCATGCACATCCTCGGTGCTTCGTCCATCATGGGTTCGATCAACATCATCGTGACCATCTTGAACATGCGCGCGCCTGGCATGACCTTGATGAAGATGCCCATGTTCGCTTGGACATGGTTGATCACTGCTTACTTGCTGATTGCCGTGATGCCCGTGTTGGCTGGCGCGATCACCATGACCCTGACAGACCGTCATTTCGGCACCAGCTTCTTCAACCCCGCTGGTGGTGGTGACCCGGTCATGTACCAGCACATTTTCTGGTTCTTCGGTCACCCCGAGGTGTACATCATGATCTTGCCGGCCTTCGGCATCATCAGCCAGATCGTGCCCGCGTTCGCACGCAAGAAGCTCTTTGGTTACGCCTCCATGGTTTACGCCACATCCTCCATTGCCATCTTGTCGTTCATCGTGTGGGCACACCACATGTTCACGACGGGCATGCCTGTCACAGGCCAGCTGTTCTTCATGTACGCCACGATGTTGATCGCTGTGCCGACCGCCGTGAAGATCTTCAACTGGATCGCCACCATGTGGCGTGGCTCCATGACCTTTGAAACCCCCATGCTGTTCGCAGTGGGCTTCATCTTCGTCTTCACCATGGGCGGCTTCACCGGTCTGATTTTGGCCATGGCCCCGATCGACATCCAGTTGCAAGACACTTATTACGTGGTGGCCCACTTCCACTATGTGTTGGTAGCAGGTTCATTGTTTGCGCTGTTTGCGGGTGTCTACTACTGGATTCCCAAGTGGACCGGTGTGATGTACAACGAATCACGCGGCAAGATCCACTTCTGGTGGTCGCTGATTTCCTTCAACGTCACCTTCTTCCCGATGCACTTCTTGGGTCTGGCCGGTATGCCCCGTCGCTATGCCGACTACCCCATGCAATTCACCGACTTCAACATGATCGCTTCGGTGGGTGCCTTCTTCTTCGGTTTTGCCCAAGTCTATTTCTTCTTGTTCATTGTCTTGCCTGCCATGATGGGCAAAGGCGAGAAGGCACCTCAGAAGCCTTGGGAAGGTGCTGAAGGTCTCGAGTGGGAAGTGCCTTCGCCTGCCCCGTTCCACACCTTTGAGAACCCACCCAAGCTGGACGCCACTGCGACCCGCGTGATTGGTTGATCCAGATGGCCATGACACCTGAACAAAAGAAAAACAACGTTCGCCTTGGCCTGATCTTGGCCTCGGTGGCGTGTGCTGTATTGATTGGTTTTGTGGCCAAGTTGATGCTGTTGAATTCCTGAAAGACCCAAGATGAACCTGCGTGGTGAAAATCTGAAGATGGTGGGCAAGCTGGCGGTCGTGACCGCGGGCATGTTCTGCTTCGGTTACGCGCTGGTGCCCATTTACAAGGCGATTTGCGAAATGACAGGGATCAACATCCTGTCTATTTCCGAGACCCAGGTCCCGGGTAATGCCAAGGCGGGCAAAGCCGCTGAAGTGTTGCGCAACAGCCAGGTCGATACCACCCGCACCATCACCGTCGAGTTCGACGCCAATGTGCGTGGTCCTTGGGAGTTCAAGCCCGAGAAGCGTTCGATGCAAGTGCATCCTGGTGAACTCAGCACGGTGATGTACGAGTTCCAAAATGTGCAAAATCGCCGCATGGCAGCTCAAGCCATTCCCAGCTATGCACCTCGCCAGGCCGCCAATCATTTCAACAAGCTCGAGTGTTTCTGTTTCAACCAGTACACCCTGGAGCCCGGCGAGAAAAAATCTTGGCCCGTTGCCTTTGTGATCGACCCCAAGTTGTCCAAAGACGTGACCACCATCACGCTGTCCTACACCTTCTTTGAGGTGGGGGGCAAGACACCGGCTGCACCGTCAGCACCCTTGGCCGCTGCAGTCCAGCCCTTGCCGATCAAGACGGGTCTGGGATCATGAACACGCCTAAGCTTCCCGTTTCCAAAACGGCTTGGTTGCGTACCATTCAAGCGGTTCTTTGGTCTTTTGTGGGTCTTCGCAAAAATTCCGAGTACCAACAAGACATTGAAAAGCTCAACCCCTTCCACATCATCGGTGTGGCCATTGTTGCGGCATTGTTGTTTGTTCTGGGGCTGATCGCCCTGGTCAATTGGGTCGTGGTTCAACCCACCGCCCTGTAACCGCCAAAAAATAAGATTTCGATAGAAGAGAGAGCAGGAGTCCCCATGAGTTCAGCAGCACACGGCAGCACGCCTTACTACTACGTCCCGCACGAGTCACGCCACCCGGTGATGTCGGCCATTGGCTTGTTTTTCGTCATTCTGGGCGCAGGCCAGTGGATCAATGGCGCCGAATGGGGCATGTATTGCCTGTTCTTTGGCATGGCTTGGTGGTTGATCGTTTTGTACCAGTGGTTCTCTGAAGCGGTACACGAAAGCGAAACCGGCATGTATGGCCGAAAGATTGATCTGTCCTACCGCTGGAGCATGACCTGGTTCATCTTCTCGGAGGTCATGTTCTTTGGTGCTTTCTTCACCGCACTGTGGTGGGCCCGTTCACACTCCATCCCAGCCTTGGGCAGTCTCGAAAACGCTCTGCTGTGGCCCGAATTCAAAGCCGCGTGGCCCAGTGTGGTGCCCGGTGCAACCACTTCGCCAGCTGGCTTTGTTGAGCCCTTCCAGACCATGGGCCCATTCTGGTTGCCCACCATCAACACGGCCTTGCTGCTGACCTCTGGCGTGACTTTGACGATTGCACACCACGCCATCCAGGTGGGCGACCGGAGCAAAACCATCAAATTCATGTGGTTGACTGTTTTGCTGGGCGTGACTTTCCTGTTTGTCCAGGGTTATGAATATGCCCACGCCTGGAGCGACTTGAACCTCAAGTTGTCCTCTGGCATCTATGGCTCCACCTTCTACATGCTGACCGGTTTCCACGGCTTCCACGTTTTTGTCGGCATGTTGATGCTCTTGTTCATCACCCTGCGCTTACAAAAAGGCCACTTCACCAAAGACCGTCACTTCGGCTTTGAGGGTGCGGCTTGGTACTGGCACTTTGTGGACGTGGTTTGGTTGGGCTTGTACATCCTTGTTTATTGGATGTAAGCCCGCCACTGGCCTAAACAAAAAAGCGCCCATGGGCGCTTTTTTGTTGATGAGGTGAGTTTCAGAAAGTGGCAGAACGGATGCGAATGGCGGGGCCGTAAGACCAAAGAAAAAATCAAGCGCCTGGGGGAATGCCCGTGGGTTGGATCCAGCCCATCTTCCAGGCCAGCAGCACACAAATGAACAGGACAATGGAAAAACCGACACGAAACGCCAGTGCGGTGGCCATGTTGCCCTTTTTGGGCGCTTGGCCTTCGGCGGGCGGGGCGCTGCCACGCATCATGTACATCAGGGCCGAACCCAGACTGACCAAAATGGCAAGAAACGCAATGGCAACAAGAATTTTCATGAACGCATTATCCAATGACTGAGAAACCCCCTCGCTGGAAAAGATGGTTGGTGCTGGCTATGGCAGCGTTTGGTATTTCCCTCACCTTTTCGCTGGGGTTGTGGCAGTTGGGGCGTGCCAGTGAGAAAACCGCTTTACAGGACGCCAGAACGCAGCAGGCGAGTAAAGAAGCGCTCGATGGCAGGACCCTGAGTGGTGGACCTGAAGGCGTGGCGCAACGCAGCGAGTTGATTCACCGGAACTTGGTGGTGACAGGGCGTTGGTTGCCCTCTCACACCGTGTACCTGGACAACCGGCAGATGAATGCCAAACCCGGTTTTTTTGTGCTGACCCCTTTGCAGATTGAGGGCACGGGCGAGGTCTTGGTGGTGCAGCGCGGCTGGGCACAACGCTCTTTCACTGACCGAGCCGCACTGCCAACTGTGCAGACGTCTGAAGGCCTGGTCCAAGTGCAAGGCCATTTGGCCCTTTGGCCTTCAAGGCTCTACGACTTCGGCGGGGCCGAGACGGGGCCAATACGGCAAAATCTCGACCTGACTGCGTACCGTCAAGAAACGGGTCTGAGGGTGCTCGAAGTCACCTTGCTCCAGTCAGGCGGTCCCTCCGAGGGACTGCTGCGCGAATGGCCTGTGGTGGTCAGTGGTGTCGAAAAGCACCATGGTTATGCTTTTCAATGGTTTGGCCTCAGTGGCCTGATCGCTTTACTTTATGTCTGGTTCCAAATTGTCCAACCCCGCCGCCAAAAACGACCTGTCTGACAGCCCCCTGGCCATGACGGTGCACGACATGCCAAGCCCTGGTGCCGTGGTGCAAGCCGATGCCCAGCGAACCCGCATGGGCCGCTGGAAGATGATCGCCATGATGCTGGTCTGCGCATCCCCAGTCATTGCCTCGTATTTCACTTACTACGTGATCCGACCTGAAGGCCGTAGTGTCTATGGCGAGCTGATTCAGCCGCAAAAAGACATGCCCCAGGTCAGCGCCAATAACCTGCAGGGCGAACCGGTCACGCTGGCCAGCCTCAAAGACCAATGGTTGCTGGTGACAGTGGCCTCGGGCGCTTGCGACGAACGCTGCCAGCAAAACCTGTACTTCCAGCGCCAGTTGCGTGAAATTTTGGGCCGCGAAAAAGACCGCCTCGACCGCGTTTGGTTGGTCACCGACGACGCGGCCGTGGCCCCCAGCCTCTTGCCCGCTTTGAACCAAGCGCATGTGCTGCGCCTGGATGCGACCACAGCACAAAGCTGGGTCAGCCCCGCCTCGGGTCAGCAGTTGCAGGACCATTTGTATGTGATCGATCCGATGGGCAATTTCATGATGCGTTTTCCGGCCAACATGGACGTGGCCGGTGCCTCCAAAGCCAAGCGCGACCTGAACCGATTGCTCAAGGCTTCATCGTCTTGGGACAACGCGGGGCGTTAAGGCATGACCGAAGTTGAGTTGTACAACCTGGAGCCCATTTTGGAGCTCATGGCCGTGGGCCTGGCGGTGGCGGCTTTGCCCTTGTGCTGGTGGCTTTGGCGACAACGCAGGGCTTCCCCATCGGGGCGGCTCAAGGCCCTGACCCTGATCACTTTGTTCCTGACCTTCGATCTGGTGCTGTTCGGGGCCTTTACCCGGCTGACCGACTCCGGCTTGGGGTGTCCCGATTGGCCAGGTTGCTACGGCAGTGCCACCCCCATCGGTGCCAAAGCAGAAATCAAGGCCGCTGAGGCCGCCATGCCCACGGGGCCAGTCACCAAGAGCAAGGCCTGGATCGAAATGGTTCACCGTTACTTGGCCACCGGGGTCGGCGTCTTGATCCTGACCCTGGCCGCCATGACCTGGTGGCTGCGGCGTCATAGCCGCGAAGTCAGCCCCTGGTTGCCCACCTTGACTTTGGTGTGGGTCTGCATGCAAGGGGCGTTCGGTGCACTCACGGTAACCATGAAACTGTTTCCGGCCATTGTCACCTTGCACCTGATGGGCGGCATTGGTTTGTTGGTGTTGTTGATGGCGCAAGCCGTGCGTTATGACGGCGCTGGGATGCGGCCATTGCCGTCGCCATTGCGCGCTGGTTTGTGGGCAGGCTTTGTGTTGCTGTGGCTGCAAATTGCCTTGGGTGGCTGGGTCAGCACCAATTACGCCGTACTGGCGTGCCCAGATTTCCCCACCTGTCACGGCCAGTGGGTGCCCGAGATGAATTGGCAAGGCTTCGCCCTTTGGCGTGAACTGGGCTACACCCCGACGGGCGAACTCTTGCCATTCGCCTCACTGGTGTCCATTCATTTTGTGCACCGTTCGGCCGCTTGGCTGGTGTTGGCGGTGCTGCTGTGGGTGGGCTGGCGTTTGCGGGTGCAGCCGGGTTTGGCTGTGGCAGGGCGTTGGTTGCTGGGCCTGTGTGCCTTGCAGTTCGCCACCGGGCTGAGCAACGTGGTGCTGGGATGGCCCTTGCTGGCCGCTGTGATGCACACTGGCGGGGCCGCTGCCATGGCCTTGACCCTGACCTGGGCCTTGAGTGTCAGCCGGGTTGATAATTCAGGGCCTGATCCCTTTTCCAAAAAGCTTGCCGAATGACCGTCGCCACCGCCCGTTTGCCCATGAATGTCTGGCAACAGTTTTACGCGCTGACCAAACCGCGCGTGGTTCAATTGATCGTTTTTTGTGCCTTGATTGGCATGGTTCTGGCCGTGCCCGGTGTGCCGACTCTGGCTGAATTGAAGCTGGGTCTGTGGGCTTGCATCGGGATCTGGTTGGTGTCGGGGGCAGCGGCTGCCTTCAACTGTCTGGTTGAAAAAACCATCGATTCCAAAATGAAGCGCACCTCTTGGCGGCCCACCGCCAAAGGCGAGTTGAGTGACCGTCAAGCTTTGGTGTTTTCAGCTGCCTTGTGTGCCTTGGGATCATTCGTGCTGTACGTGTTTGTCAACCCGCTGACCATGTGGCTCACCTTTGCCACCTTTGTGGGCTACGCCATCATTTACACCGTGATCCTGAAGCCCCTGACGCCGCAAAATATTGTGATTGGTGGTGCCAGCGGGGCCATGCCCCCGGTGTTGGGTTGGGCCGCGATGACCGGACAAGTGGGGCCTGAGGCGCTGATCCTGTTCCTGATCATTTTCCTGTGGACGCCACCGCACTTTTGGGCGCTGGCGTTGTACCGGGTCGAGGACTACCGCAAATCGGGGCTGCCCATGTTGCCGGTGACACACGGCAATGAGTTCACCCGTCTGCAGATCTTGCTCTACACCATCGTGCTGATGGCGTCCTGCCTGATGCCCTTTGTCTACGGCATGAGCTCTTGGCTTTACTTGGCCGCAGCGGTGGTGCTCAGCATCGGTTTCATCGGTTATGCGGTGGCCTTGTACCGCGCCTATTCGGATGAACTGGCCCGCAAGACCTTCCGTTTTTCCTTGATCCACCTGAGCGCCTTGTTTGCCGCTTTGCTGCTGGACCACTACATTTTTTAAGGCTCCTGGCATGTTGCAACGCAGACTATTGACACGAGCGGCACTGGCCTTGGGTGTGGCTGGCGCGGTGTGGGGCTTGAGCGGCTGTGGCGAAGACAAACCTTCATTTCGTGGCGTGGACATCACCGGGGCCGACTATGCCCAAGGCTGGGTGTTGAGCGACCAGGACGGCCAGGTGCGCACCCTGAAAGACTTTGCGGGCAAGGCCGTGGTGGTGTTCTTTGGCTTCACCCAATGCCCCGACGTCTGCCCGACCGCTTTACAAGAAATGGTCCAAGCCAAACAGCTCTTGGGCGCAGACGGGGCCAAGCTCCAGGGCATCTTCATCACGGTAGACCCCGAGCGCGATACGTCCGAATTGCTCAAGGCCTACATGGCCAATTTTGGACCGGACTTTGTGGCCTTGCGCCCCACGCCTGAACAACTGCCCAAGGTGACCAAGGACTTCAAGATCTATTACAAAAAGGTCGAGGGCAAAACCCCCACCAGTTACACCATGGACCACTCTGCGGGCAGCTTCACCTTTGACCCGCAAGGCCGCATCCGGTTGTACAACCGCCACGCCAGTGGTGCCGAGGCGCTGGCCGCCGACGTGAAAATTTTGCTCAGCGGCAAGTGAGGCCAGAAGGCCCTGTGCCGGGCCGTCAACGCGGCACCGTTGCAAACTTCAAGCTGTTTCGACATTTGAAGTGTGCTGTCGATACGGCAAGCTGAAGTTTGAAATCAGTGGCTCAGCACCACGCGCACCATCAGCCGCGTGGGGGAACTCAGCTGAGGGCCCAATTGTCGACTGGCCAACACATCCATACCGAGGGTGTCATTGACTTTGAATTGGGTTCCCAAGCCCGCTGAACGCAGGCGGTCCGAGGCGGGTTTGGCCGGGTCCTTGGCGGTAGCCAAGTCCATGAAGACATAGGCTTCGCCCGAGGCCCATCCCGCACTGTTCAAGTTGCGGCGCACCTCCAGTTGGGCCGATGCGCCCTGATCACCGCTGGCTGAACCCAGGCTGTAACCGCGCACCGTGTCTTGTCCGCCCAGATAAAAACGGTCCAACGAAGACAAGGTTCCGCTCGGTTTGAGTCGAATCAGGCCCAATGCCTTGAGCTGCCACAAGCCAGCTTCGTCCAGAGCGTGTCGCCATTGGCCCGAGAGTTCTGTGTAGCGGTAAGAACCGTCATCCGAGCCCACGTTGAAGGTGCCACGCAAGCTGGCGCGCTGGCGTGGCGTGTCGTATTCGAGCGATCCCAGCAAAGCCAACTTTTGCGTGCGCCGATCCAGCAAGGGCGTATCGCTGTTGTCCACAAGGGTTTTGGAATGGTGCCGGGACAAGCTGGCCGACGTTCCCGCCAGCCAAGGGGCCAAGAGCACCCAAGCACGCGACACATCCCAAGTCAGCGCATTAGACTCGCCCTTCAGGTTCAATAGAGCCTCGTCGTTGCCCTTGAGCTGGCTTTCGGATCGGGCCGCAGAAGCGCTCAGGCTGGTGCGCCAACCCTGGACCCCCAGTGGAAAACCCACAGCACTGGTGACGGTGCGACCGGATTTTGTGGACAGCAAAGACAAGTCCAGCCGTCCCCCTTGCGCCGTGAATGGTGCGACCCGCAAACCTGCGGCCAGCTGCGCCGGAGAGTCGGTTTCATTGGCACTGGAACGTTCGTAAAAGCCCCAGGTCTGCACCCGGCGTGTGTCGTTGAGCGAGACGCTCAAATCGGTCAACCCGAATTGAGCACCGGCCACCATGTCGGCCGTGGCCGAAAAATCACTCACGCTGTTAAAGCGCAGCAAGCGCTGACGCAAGGCTTCTTGCGTCAACACCGTGCCATTTTCCAAGTCAAACCAGCGCTTGACCCAGTCGGCTTGCGCCAGCCCAGGCTCGACGACCTTGACCTCCCCGAGACGGCCTTCGACCAGCAAAATCCGCATCACGCCGGTCTGCAAATCCTGCTGTGGCAGCACGGGCACCCCGGTCAGGATGCCCCGCGCTTGGTACAAACCGGAGACCTCTTGCAGCAACTGCTGGATGTCGGCCGTTGCCAAGCGACGCCCCACGTAGCGCTGACCCACGGCCTGCAAATCATCCGCGGTCAGCAGTTCGGATTTGGAAAACTGGATCTCGTTGACCTGCACAGCACCTTCAGTGCGCGGCACGTTCGGTGGCTGCAGCACTGTGGCCGGTGCAACTGGAGCTTGGGTGGCTGGTGCCATCTGATCCAAGCGTTTCAGATGGTCTTGCATCATCAGACCGGCAGGATCGTTCAAGGTGGGTATCTGCGCACTGCTGAGCGTCGCGTGGACCATGCAAGCCACGCCAAGCATCAAAGCCCTGGAGGGAAATACCCGGCGCGGATGGTTGGCACAGGTCAGTGCGTCAATTTGGCCAAGAGAAACAGGTGAAAGCTTCAAGTTCATCATGTCGGCGGTAATCGGTCAAAAAAAACAACCACAGTGATCCGTTTCAACTCGGTCTCATCGGCCGCAGTCCACAGGGCCTCAAAGGTCAGCAGGTCATCGCTGCGCCGGACCCGGTTCAAATTGGCCGCCGAGCCATCGGAGCCGTCTATCGCCACCGCCAAACGGCGTGCCGCCACGATGGGCACCTCGGTCAACACGATGGCGTTGAAACGGTCCTCGCTGTTGTCGACAGTGGGGTTGATGTTGAAAGTCCCCAAAAACGCAAAGCCACCCATGGTGTGACTGGCCGCTTTGCGGTTGGGCTCGCCGGAGGGAATTTGTCCGCCCCATTTGAGTTCATTAAAAGGGACGTTGTTCGGGTCATACGCTGTCAGTGTTGAGGCTGGACACAACAGACCCGAAGCATAAGTGGTCGCGGCACTGGCGGCAGCACTCAAGGTGGTCGCTACGCTGTATTCGTAAAGGTCGCTGAGCAGCAAGCTGACGTCTGTTAGAGAATAGTCCAGCAAACCATCCCGGTTGCAGTCACCGGGCCAGCGGCCGTAGGTTGTTTTGTAGGCATTCAAGTTGGCCTGCAACACGCGCACACCGGTGACAAACTGTGTTTGCCGGTATTGCTCAACCAATTCTTGCGCCTTCAGTGAGATCGCCGTCAACACCCCCAGCAAAGCGATGACCACGGCGATTTCCAGCAGCGTGAATCCGCGTTGGAGCTTTTGGCCTATTGGGCGTGTTGAGCGTTTTGGGCGGCGCGTGTTCATCCATTGTCCTTTTGCAGCCGGTTTTGCACCCAGACCCGCTGCACCGCCAAGTCTTGTCGGTTCAAGCTCAGCTCCAAAAAGCGGTTGTAGGCCTTGTGGGCCTCCACTTTTTGGCCCAGGGCCTGATGGGAGTGCCCCTGGTTGAGCCACAACTCCGGCGACAGGGGCTGCAGTTGCAAGGCTTTGCCAAGCACCTGAATGGCGCGGGCATGTTCGCCACGCTCTTGCAAAGCCACCGACAAATAAAGCGCCGCTGTGGCATGTCGGGGGTTGAGCTCCAGCGCCTTGCTCAGCGCGGCGATGGCGGGTTCCCAGCGGCTTAGGCCCATCAGGGCAACCCCGGCCAAATACTGGGTTCGCCAGTTTTCGCCGATGTATTTTTCCAGTTTGATCGCCGCATCCAGTGCGGTTTGGTGGTCGCCACGAGCCAAACTTTTTTCTATCAACTGGTAATCGACATCGATGGCTTTGGCTGCAGGTGGCACCGGGCCTGAAGTGGGCAATCGCTCGGCCTCGGTTCGGCTCAGCTGCGCTGCCTCCTGTGCGCTTGGCGCCTGGCTACTGGGCATTGAATCGCCCTGAGACTTGGGTACAGATGGGTCGTTCGCTCTTGCAGCGGCAGGCGGGTTGGCCAAAACGGCAGCGCTGGGCACAGCCGGTCGAGATGCAGGGGAGGTGACCGGTGAGGGGGCAGCCGCAGCATCGCTGCCCTCATTCATGCGCAAGACCTTCTGCCAATGCGTCCAGCGCTCCACCGTCGCCTCTTGGCCTTGGGCCATACGGAACAAGTCTTGAGCCCGCGCCAAGTCATGGGCCGCTGGAACAGCCAACAACACCCAGCGCTTTTGGGTCACACCCGATTTGGGCAGCGCCACCACCGGCATCAGCGGCGACCAGGCCGCGTACCTTCGGGTGACTTGCAATTGGGTGAGTTGGTCTGCAATCAGCAGCATCTGGGTCTGAGGTTCTTGCGTCTTCAAACCCGTGAGCCACGAACGTGAAGCGTCTTCCCACAGGCCCCAACCCCACAGCCGGTCACCGCCCTTGTGCCAGGCAGGGTAAATGAACTTGTTGCCCGGGTCCACAAGCCCTGGCTTGACAGGTTCGATAGCCAGCACGGCCAAAGGGGCCGCCTCAGTTGTCGGAGTTACCAAAATCGGCAATGCAGGCGCAGGTTCTGAGGACACAGGCGCTGAAGGCAAAGCCACAGCCACGGGTGGCTTGCCCGAAGCGCGCCAATCCGCCAAGGTTTTCAGTGGCACAGACCACCATCCCGCCATGGCCAGCCAAGTGCCCACCAACGCCAGACTCAGAACCACCAGCGCGGCAGTGGTCCAGTAAGACGTGCGGGTCCGAGCAGGTTCAAAAGGCTCGTAAGACTCTGACATGAGCCCCTGCTGAGAGGGCACCTTGTCACGCAAGTGCCGTTGCTGGTCAATTTGACGCAAGGCTTGATCCAGTGCGCTCATGACCAGGCCTTCGAAAACTCTTGACACGCCTTGCGTGCCAACGACCAGTTCACCCGCTTTTGACCCTGCGCATAAGCCAGCAACAAAGCTTTTTCGCAAGCGTAATTGACCCGGCGTGGCACGCCGCCCGTGCGCCAGTGCAAATGCCACAGGGCCATGCGTGTGAATTCAAAGCGCCCGTTCTGGTGCGTCAGCCGAATGCGGTGGTGAATGTAGGCGTTCATTTCAATGCGGCTCAAAGGCACCAGCTTGAGCCAAACACCGATGCGCTCGCGCAAGGGCCGCATGGCCCGCAGCATCAAGGTGCGCTCCAGCTCTGGCTGGCCCACCAGAACCAGACTGATCAATTTTTGTCGCTCGGTTTCCAGGTTGGACAACAAGCGCAATACCTCCAGCGACTCGGGCTGCAAGCGATGCGCCTCGTCCACAATCACCGCGTAGTGGTGGCCCAAGGCAGTTCCTATCAGCACCTGCTGCAACAAGGCCGCATGCATGTCCGACGCAGGCATGTCGATGGCCGGTGGCACATCGCTGAACTTGGTGTAAATCTCGCGCAACAACTCCCGTGAGTCCAGCAAGGGGTTGATCAAATAGGCCACCTTGACCTCCTCGGGCAACTTGCGCAGCACGAGCCGGATCACCAAAGTTTTGCCAAGCCCGATTTCCCCCGTCAGCACAGCCAGCATGCCGTGCATGCAGGCGTGGCGGATCTGGTTAAACGCCGACACATGTTGGCCATCCGGGAAAAACAGCGTCGTATCGGGCGTGATCGAAAACGGCACGCTTTCAAATCCGAGAAATCGGTAGCCATCCATCAAAGGGTTGGGTGACATGTCACTCCTGGTTCACTGACCCGGCTGGATCGTGGGGGCCAGAAAAATCACCAGCTCCTTGCGCCGACCTGCCTTGTAAGTGCTCTTGAAGGCATTGCCAAAAACTGGCACATCCCCCAATCCAGGCACACGCCGGTTGGTGTCGCTGGTTTCTTCCTGAATCAAGCCACCCAGAATGACCAACTCACCGCTGCGCACCCGCACCATGGTGGTGGCCTCGCTCACGTCCAAAATAGGTGCTGTGCTGTCGCCGCGTGGCGAGACAGCCGTGCCGATCAAGCGGGTCACGCTGGGGGTGATGTTGAGCATGGCCCAGCCATCACCCGAAATTTGAGGTGTCACACTCAGGGTGACGCCCAGACTCACGGTTTGTGGCTGCTCATTGACGGTCTCCAACACCCCGCCGGAGTTCTGGATCACACGGTTGGAAGACCGCACAAAAAAGGTGTTGTCGGTACCCGACTTCACACGCGCCGTCTGGTTGTTCATGATGCGAATGCGGGGCTGCGACACCATGCGCACATCGCCTTGTTCACTCAATGCATCGATCAGCGAGGTGTAGCTGGCAGGGTTGTTCATGCGCAAGGTCATCGTGCTGGGCAATGCGCTGACGCCCTGTGGCGAATTGATGCGGGAGTTGAAGGCGATCGAATTGTCTCGCCCTGACACCTGCTGAAACCGTGTCCAATCCAAGCCCAGCGCGAAGTTGTCACTCAGGGTGACTTCCACGATCCGCACCTCGATGTCCACCTGGCGGTACATGCCCTCGCGCATCAGCCCAATAAAACGGCTGACGTTTTCCACGCGGGTCGGCAAGTCGCTCACCATCACCGTGCCGGTCAAGCGGTTCACGGTCAAACTCCCCTTGCGCGAGAGCAGCGAGCGGATCTGGGTCTCGAACTCCTGCCAAAAAGCAGCGCTTTCGCCACCACCCCCGGCTGCAGCCCCCGAAGACCGCTTGGCCTGGATGTAATCCACCTCGAAGGTGCGTGTGATGCTCGAATGAACGCGGATCACACCCTGGTCATCCTCCCAGGAATAGCCCAGGCTGGACAACAAAATGTCAAAGGCCTTGGACAAGGGCACATTCTGGAAGTCCGCCGTGATGGTGCCACTGACGTCCGGGTCGGCCACGATGTTCAGGCCATGCGCCTTGGCCAACAAACCCAACGCATCGCGCAGAGGCAATTGCCGAGCCTTGAACGAATACAACTTCGGCTGTCCCGTGCCGGTGTCCAAGCTGCTGTCAAAAGTGGGCAGGCGCTGGGTCAGTGGCAAGGCCGCTTCGCTGCTGGGGAGGGAGGCGTTTTTTTCTTTCAACTGCCGGTCCACCGGGGCATAGGCCGAGGGCGGAATGGCTTCCGAGCCCGGTAAAGCCTTGTTCAAGGGCGCGCAGGCCACCAGGGCCGACACCGAAACGGCCAACAACACCCAGCGAAGCGGTGGCAAAGGAGAACTGACAGGCATGTTCATGGTCGGTCTTTGTTTCATCGGTCCAGTACCTCGACCCAAGCCTTTTGAGGCAGGCCGGGGTGATCAAATTGCACGCGGTGGTTTTCAATGGCCACGACCCGGTACAGGCCGTGGCTGTCGCCCACCATCAAGGCAGCGCCATGGATCTGAGCCACTTTGCGTGGCCCATCCACCAAAATAGCCGCCACTTTGGGCAACTCGTGCGTCACCACAACAGGCCGCGGCTTGACTGGGGCGGCGCGCACCACCGGGGGCAGCAACACGTCGACAGGCACCCGCACCGGGCCTTGTTCGTCATTGGCAGGAATCACCACACCCAAAGCAGGCGGCGCATCCAGGGCCAGCACGGTGGGCAGGGCAAGCTTGTCGGGTGTCGACCCGTAAAAGGAAATTCCCCAACCACCCAGACTCAGCGCAGGCACCAGCAAAAAAGGCAAAAAAGGTTTCATGGCCGGTCCAGCACCAAAATGTTGTCGCCTTTGACGGTGACCTTGAGGGACGGCTCGGTGGAGGCTGGGGCACGCACGGTCTCGATGCTCAAAGAGCGCAGAAAAAACTGCCCTTTGCCCACATGGTTGGCTTGCAAAATGTCGTTCAGGCGGTCACTCTCGTGGCCCGCGATGGTGGCGCTGGTGTTGATGGTTTCATGCCGCAAAGCCTGGCCGGGCCGCCAGCCAATGCGATCAATCAAACTGCTGTAGGTTTCGGCGCGCTCACGGCTTTGGACCAATTCCTTGCGGGTCTTGTCCAGGGCCAAGCCCTGCGCCTGAGCAAACGCCAGGGCCTTCTGCCCAGTCAGGGCGGCGTAGATGCCCACGCACAGCAAGCTCGACGACAGCGTCAGCCATATCACGGTTTTGGAATGGAAAGACAAAGACATGGGTTTCACTCTCCGGTTCAGTTCGATTGCGTGACGGCACAAACAGGCAACGAAGCACCGGTCCGGTTGAGCTCATTGCTGGCCAGCAAAGTGTGTGATCCCGTGCAGGTCACCGTCACGGTTTGTCCGCCATAGGCCGCCGACAGCGCAGTCAGGTTGAGCCAACGCGTCACACCGCTGTCGGCAGCAGTGGCGGCTTTGGTGGAGTCGGGGTCCACCAGCACGGCGCTGCGGTACCAGTAGTCCCCACCATCGGCATAACCCACCGAGCCCGTGGGGCTGATGAAGGACACCCGCAAGTAGCGGTTGGTGGGCTCACTCACCACAGCGGTATTGAACGCGTCCAGGCATACCCCGGATGAGGAACTGCCGTTGCTGATGTCACCCGTTTGCAGCACGGTGTACGCATCGGTCACAGAGTCTTTGTTCATCAACTCCCAGCGCAGCGTCAGGCCCGCTGCGCTGCCGGTCACTGGTGCGGAATAGACGTAATTGGCAAAGCGCACAAACAATTGGTTGGCCTTGCAGGTTTCAGCGGTTGTGCTGCACAAACCGGCCTGGCGCAAGCTGTTGGCCATCTCGCCCAACGACACGGCCTGCACCCGTCCGTCGTAATCCCTGACATCCGTCGTGGCGTTGTCCACAGGTGCTGTCATGGGGTTTTCATACACACGAAATCCGCGTTCCCCCGACAAAGCCGGGTAGAGCGTTGTGCCCACAGTGCTCAGATCCGGGTCCAAGCCGGTGGTACCCACCTGCTGGTACACCGCATTTTGGCGATCCAAGCGCCGCTGGGCGGGTGGCGAGCGGCGAACCACCACAAAGGCCGCCGCAGTCGAGTTTTCGAACACCGCATCCACCGTGGCTGTGGCGGTCGTGGCATAACCCAGGGCAGAAGTCCACGAAAAATTACTCTCGTAATCCTTGGCCCAGATGCGCGGCAAGGTCACGTTCATGTAATCGCGCAAGTAGCCCGTGCTGGTCGCCGATGTATAGGCCCGAATCTTTTGTTCGATGTCCTGCAAGGAGTTGAGGTGTCGGCACAACTGGGTGCGCACGCCGCCTGTCGACATGTTGGTGTTCACATCCGGATCGAACTGGTTCACGATGGACTTGAACGTCCAAACGCCCCCGATCTGTTCTACCGCCGGATAAAAAGCCGTGGCCGAATCGGCACGCAAAGCGGGCTGCACGTCGTACCAGTAAGCGGTTTGCAAGGGCGACACCGAGGGCACGCCCAGCACTTGCCCTGGCAAAGCGCCGGGCCTGCCCAAGCCCAGCACCTCCAGCGTTGCGCTCAACTCCACATGGCTGGAGGCCGTGCCAGAAGTGCCCGCATCGGCCTCTAAAAAGCGGATCGGCCCCGGCAAACCCAAACCAGATACCGCTTGACTGATCAAGGCATCGCGGGCCTGTTGCATGGACAGCACATCCTGACGGTCGCTGTCGAGCTTGCCTTGCATCGCGAAAAAAGGAATCAGCAAAGCGGTCAAGCCGCCGATGATGATCAGCGCCAAAGCCAATTCCAGCAGCAAGAAGCCCCGCTCCCGAAGTGAAGACGCACGGCTCATCATGGCTGTAACCCCGAAGAAGCGCGAGCTGCCAAGTCGTAGACCGGCCCCAGCATGGTGCTGCCCACCAACAACAGCACCGCCGCCAGCACCAGCAAAAGCACCGGCTCAAACAAGCGTGTGCCGGTCTCAATTTGTTGCTTGAGCTTTTGCGCGTAATGCTCGCTCAGGCGCAGGCTTTGCTCGTCCAGCGTGCCCGTTCTTTCCCCGAGCCGCACCAGGCTCAAGGCAAAACGCTCAAACACCCGTGTGCTGCCCAAGCCTTCAGCCAGGGTTTGACCGCGCGCCGCGTTCAAACCAATGCCGCTGATGCGCCCGCCAAAAAACTGGTTCAGCGGTTGCTGAATCAACACGGTCAAAGTCCGGCTCAGGGTCAAGCCCGCTTGTTGCATGGCCCCCATGTGGCTGAAAAACGCGTGGTAAACCCGCGCCCGCTCCATCTCGCGCACACCCGGCAACCACCAGTACACCGCATGCAAAACTGGCTTCATGACAGGCCACCTGAACAGCAACAGCACCACCATCAGCACCAAAACCAACACCAGCGGCAACCATGCTGCATGGGTCTTCAGGCCCTCAGCCACCTGCATCACCCACACGGTGGTGGGGGGCAACTGCACGCGCAAAGACTCAAACAAAGTAGCCATTCGGGGCAACACCATCAACAACCAATACAAGGCACTTGCCGTCAACACAGCCAGCACAATGGCGGGGTATATCAAAGCGCGCATCAGCGCGTTGCGCAACTGCCGCATTTGCTCGAACTGCGCCGCTGCCGACGCCAAAATCGGACCCAGGCGGCCGGTTTCCTGACCCACCACCGCCAACTGGCTCAACATGGGTGGAAACACCCGGGTCTGGTCCATGGCCTGCGACAGGGTGTCGCCCCGCTCCACCGACCGTTTCAGCCGTGCGCACAACATGCGCAGCCGCGAAGTCGAGGCGCTGTTGGCCGCCTCGGCCAAAGCCATGCGCAAATCGGCCCCGGCCCGCACATGGTTCGACATCAACAAGCAAAACTCGGTCACGGCGGCCGGTTTCAGGGGCCGCAACACGAACACGTTCAGCCATGTCGGCAAAGACCAAACACGGTAAGGCTGCAAATCCTGGACCGACAGGGCCAGCACCAGATCGTTCAAGTCCGCATGCTCGCCCGACCCCCGCACGCTGGCGCCCTCGGCCGTCATCGCCTGGTACCAATACAACCTCATGTGGCCAGCTCCCCAAACACACGGTTGACTTCCTCGGGGTCGGTCACGCCCACATCCACCAAGCGCTGCGCCCAAGCGCGCATGGGCACAAAGCCCCGCGCATGCAAGCTGCTGCGCATCTCGGCTTCACCGGCTTGTTGGTCGATCAGGCTGCGCAGGGCATCGTCCACCACCAGCACCTCGCCCACCGCCAGGCGGCCGCGGTAACCCGTGCTGCCGCAGCGCTCACACCCCACAGCACGGTAGCGCCCGTTGCCCACAGGGGCGCGGCAAGCCATGCACAGGCGGCGCACCAAGCGCTGGCCAATCACCCCGCGCAAAGTGGCCGACAGCAAAAAAGAGGGCACCCCCAAATCGCGCAAGCGGCTGATGCTGCTCAGCGCGTCATTGGTGTGCAAGGTGGCGGGCACCAAATGCCCGGTTTGCGAAGCCCGCACCGCCATGGTGGCGGTCTCGCTGTCGCGGATCTCGCCCACCAGCACCACATCCGGGTCTTGGCGCAAAAAACCCTTGATGGCGGCGGTGAACGTCATGCCCGCTTTTTCATTCAAGCGCACCTGGCGCAACAGCGGAACGTGGTATTCCACCGGGTCTTCGATGGTCATGATGTTGCGTTCCAGCGCATTGATCAAGCGCAGCCCCGCATACAAAGTGGTGGTTTTTCCGCTGCCCGTGGGGCCGGTAGACAGCACCATCCCGTCGGGCGCGCGCATCAGGCGGGCGATCTGGTCCACCTGTTCGGGCCAGAACCCGGATTGGTCCAGCGGCAACACGTCGCCGCGCAAAGACAAAATGCGCACCACCAGGTTTTCGCCGTGGGTGGTGGGCATGGAAGAGACGCGCAGATCAAACGCCTGACCCACCAAGTTCAGCGAGAAACTGCCGTCTTGCGGGCGGCGCGACTCGGCAATGTCCATGCCCGACTCGACCTTGATGGCCGAGGCCACCCGCGCATGCAGGGCATTGGGCAGCACATGGTGCAGGTGCAGCACACCGTCGATGCGGTAAAACAACAACAAGGCAAACCCGCTGGGCGAAAAATGCACATCGCTGGCCCCGCGCTCCACCGCATCGGCCAAAGCCAGGCGCACCAAACGCCCGCCGTCCAAGTCGCTCCCCACCCGCGCCAACTCATAGGCCAGCTCTTCTGCGCTGGGGTGCGAGGCAAAGTGGTAAGCCATCTCGATGGCCGCAGCCAATGCGCCCCGCGCCGACACCCAAAACACCACCGGCCCCGACACATGGCGGTTTAAGCGCTGCTGCGCGTCCAGGTCGGTCGGGTCGTCCACCGCCATGTGCAGCACACCGTCTTGGCTGCGCACCGGCAGCATGCGGTGCTGGCGGGCAAAGGCAAAAGGCACTTGGGCCAGCGCGTCCGGGTCTACCTGCACCGGGTCGGGCAGCCAATAGGTCAGGCCATGCAAGCTGGCCAAAGCGCGGGCCACGTCAAAGTCGCTGGCCAGGCGCAACAAGCGCAGCACCTGCGGCGCGCCATAGCCCATGGACTGGCCAATGCGCCGGGTGTAGTCCATTTGCTGGGGCGTCAGCAAACCGCTGGCCGCCAATTGCTGCAGCAGTTGTTCGTCGTCCAGCGACAAAGCGGCGGTGGCCAAAGTGCTGCGCGTGTTGCTCAAAAAGCCCCCGCAGCAATGGTCAAACGTGTTTTCAGGCGAGCACCGGGCGTGCCAGTGGCGGTGTCTTCAAAGGTCAACTGCGTATCGGACAAGCGGCCCATCAGGGTCAGGCGCTCGGCCAGGCTTTCGGCCTTGAGCTTGGCGCTGGCGTAGCTGCCGGGCACCACCATGTTCAGGTCCACCTGAAAACTCGGCTCGCCCGCCGACGGCATGCGGCGCAGCGGTGTGCCCGAGGTAAAGCCATCGGCAAACCCGGCGGGCTGCAAACTCACGGCGCTCGGGTCTTTGGCGCTGTCTTTTTTGGCCAACTGCGCTTTGCGGCCGTTGCCAGCAACGGCATTGGTCTCCAGCACCGGCTGGCCATCGGCCACGCGCACACGCTCGGCGGCCGCGCCATTGCGCGTGATGGTCAGGGACTGCACCTGCACCCCGGCCGGAATCTGGCCCAGCATTTCTTTCAAAAAACGGTCGACCCGCAAATTGGCCCCCAAGGCAGTTTCGCGCCAAGCGGCTGAGCGCAGCGCCGTCACCGCCTCGGCCGGGGGCTTGAGCTTTTGCAGCACCTGCGCTTGGGCCTGCAAGGTGCTTTGCTCTTGTTGCAAAGCCGCCAGGGTTTGCTGCGCCTGGGTGTGCCACCACAGGCCTGCGCCCAGCAACACCACGCCCAGCAAACTCGCTGTGGCGGCCAAGGCCGGGGCCACATGCCAGGCCATCACGCGCTGGCGGTAGCCATTCACAATCAAACTCTCGCGGGGCGAGGCAAACGCCAGGCCATACAACTCGGGCTGCAGCAACACCTCGTTGCCCGGCAAGCCTTGAAACAAAGCCTGCAGCTTGACCACCAGTTCACGCGAACCGTTGCTGGCCCATTCACCCGCGTTCACCCACGGGCCATTGCCCAGGCGAATCACATGGCCATGCAGGCCCGAAAACTCCAAAGGCGCGGTGCGCACTGCGGCGTCCAGCAAGGTTTTCCACTTGCCCCCGTCCAGCTCACCCGAACCCAGGTTGCCGGCGCTCACGTTGAAAGACTGCACACGTTGCCAGACCACACGGCCCTCGCGCACGCCCAAACTGCGCAAACCGCCCACATGCCACCAATGCACCAACACCGACGCCTGCGTGACCGCCCCCACCAAGGCGGCCACAGCGGCCTCTGCGGTCAGCAAATGGGTCAAGGGGCGTTCGCGCGAAGGCAGCAACTCGTGGGCCAGTTCGGCATCGTCTTCGAGCATGGCCAACACATCAACCTCGGCCTCGCCCTGGCGCAACCAGTTCACGCGGCTGCGCACCCGAAAGCGTTCGGTGAACGTGCCGCTGTCGGTCAAGTGACGCTGCACCAGCACCGGCACAAAGCGGCGCGACAGAGCGCGCAGGCGCAAGCGCTCGGTCAAGTTGGCCGGCGAATCCACGCTCAGCCGCATCGACTGCCCGCCCTGCTGCGCCATCTCGTCGATTGCCCCTTGCCCCTGCAACAGCACCTTGCGGCCATTGAGCACGGCATAGCGAACGGGGTGTGTACCGTAGGCGGTTGCGGTGCGCGACATGCTGACCAACAGGGTTTTCATGAAAAGATAAAAATTTTTCAGACAAGCGCAAAAAAAGAAATCACACCCGGAACGCAAGTTCCGGGTGGATATGGAGCCGTCAGATCAGCTGATCAAACTGAAGCTGCAGCAGCCTTGGACTCTGGGATACGGTCAAAGAAGTACACCACGGTGACCATGCTGTCACGAGCGCCCAAAAGTGTTGCCGCCGATGTCGTAGCGTCGGCATCTGTTTGCCAAACCGTTGAATAGGTTCCGTCAACGGAGTCGCGCGTCAGCATGCGAACGCGTGTGCGGTCTGAACGGGCGTCTTGGCCATTGACAGCCATGGCCAATCTTCTGGCCATCCACTGCGGAACGTTGTGAATCACCATGGCGTTGTATGCAGCACCTGTTGCGGAACCCGCAGTGGCATTGGCGTCGATGACGTTGCCCACGAATACAAAATCTTCGTGAACCAACTTGGCCAATTTGCGGTTCGCAGCACTGTCGCTGATCACACCCGCCAATTTCAAATCATTGAGCCAAACGTTGGCATTGGAAGTCGACGTCGCTACATCTGCAACGGCCGCAGCAGTGGCTCCGAGACCGGTTCCCTGCAAAGCACAACCATTGCTTTGTATTGTGGCGGCAACACCGTCAAGAGGAATTGTGGGTTGCGCCAGGTTGTACGCGTACTCAGAGGCGCGGGCATTGTTGTCGGTGTCAAAACGCAAGGATTGAACCAAGTTGGTATCCGCTGTGTAGTCAATCACGCCATCCGCATCGCAGTCGCCGGGCATGCGACCCTTGAGTTGAGCGTATTGCTGAATTTGCATCTCAACGGTTTTAACGTCGTTGATCAGTTTGGTGGCTTTGGCTTGGTCAACCAGTTCTTGGCCAGTGGTCACGGCAGCAAACAGCAAACCCGCTGCAGCCATCGTCACGGACATTTCGACCAAGGTAAAACCGCGTTGTTTGGCGGCTGTTTTGGGATTGCGCATCATCAAATTTCCTTGTGTGTTGGTGGAAAAATTGTCAATCCAGACGATTCTGGATCGCAAAATGTTAACATAGCAATCGACAAAAATGTTATTTTCAATCCCAATAATGCTAGCATCAATAAAAATATTTCAATATTTAGATTTATGAAAAACCTGTCTCGACCGACCTTTCTCGCTTGGATTGGCTTCGGTCCTGCACAGTGCCTCTGGCTTGTTCTGGGCTGTGGACTGGCATGGACCGTGGCGGCACAGGCCAGCCCGAGTCTGTATGTTTGCCCCGGTCCTTTGTTCACCAACGACCTGGCCCCGGCTCAGGCCAAAGCCCGGGGCTGCGAGCTGGCGGGCCAGGGTCGCTTGTCCCAGGCGCACAACCCGCCTGTGCAAGACATGACCACAGCCGAAACCGAGGCCCGCTCTGCTTCGGCCGAAACAGCGCCAAGCGTGGTGTCTGCACCTTCTCTGATCCCCACCCCGGCCCGGCCTTTGGCGCCCACTTTGGGAGCAACTTCGGCGGCACCTTCGTCGGCTCTGGGCGCGGCACCGGGGCCCATGGCCGCAACGGCAGCCCGTCAAATCGCCCAGCCCACTGCCGATGCCAGCCGCCAACGCCAGCGCGACAGCCATGCGCGTGAGATTGTTTTGTCGGAACTGGCCCGCACGCAGGCACGCATCCAGACTTTTTCTGCACAACCGCCGTCCGGCCCAGAAGCCGAAAGCGCACTGCAACGCCTCAAACGTGACGAAGATGCCTTGCGCCGCGAGCTGGCGCGCCGCCCCGGCTGAACACAACGGTTGATCACCCCGCCTTACTTTTTGAAAACCCTCGCACCATGACCACCGACACCCACACCCGCGACAACAACCCCTTGGTGATCTTGCACCGCGAGACCCACGGCCACCTCAAGCTCAACCGCGCTGCGCCCGATTACGGCTTTGCCCGCGACTCGGTCACCGTGGCCTTGACCGTGGGCGAGTTGCCCGCCGCCTGCGCCGAGTTCCCCTGCGTGATGGCGCGCCAGCCCGATGGCGCACTGAGCTTGCTGGCCGTGACCGGTTTGCAGGTGGGACACAACCTGTTTGTGGGGGCCGATGGGGCCTGGCTGGGCCAATACCTGCCCGCCACACTGGCCACTTGGCCATTTCGTTTGGTGCGCGAGTCCGACGATGGGCGTTTTTTGGTGGCGGTGCGGCCTGACACCCTCAACCCCTCGGTGGGTGACCCGCTGTTCAACGCGCAGGGGCAAGAGTTGCCGTGGTTGTTGGAGCGTTTGCGCCAATTGACCGAGACCGATGCCGGCCTGAGCGAAACGGCCGGGCAATTGGCCCAGTTGGATGCGGCTGGCGTGTTGACCGAGCGCTCTTTGCAGGTCATCTTGCCCGATGGCCGCGACTTGGAGTTGAACGGCTTTTTGACGGTGGACGAGGCCCGTTTGCAGGCCCTGCCCGAAAAGACGGTGCACGAACTGCACACCTGTGGCGCGCTGAGCCTGGCGTATTTGCATTTGTTGTCGCTGCGGCAGTTCCGCCAGTTGGTTCTGCGTTCGGGTGATCAGGCCAAACAACAGGCTGCACAAGCCGCTCAGGCGCTTCAGGTGGCTGTGGCCCAGTCGGACACCACCCGCATGGCCGATTTGCCCGTTTCGATGTTGCCCGCTTGACGAAAGGGCCCTGTTGGCCCCCGTCTTTTTGTTTTCAGTGCCTTTGCTTTTTCAGAAAGTCAGTCATGTCCTACCCCTCTCAGCTCTTGACGCCTCGCTTGAATACCAAGCGCAGCTTTCGTCGCAGGGTGGTTCGGGTGGGCAAATTGCCTCTGGCGGCAGCGGTGGCACTGGGTTTCAGCATGCCCTGGGCATTGGCCCAATCCTCGGGGGCCACGCTCATCACGACTTTGACGGGCCCGGCGGCCACGCAAACCGTGTTGGGCCGCTCGCAGCCTGGCATCCAAACCGTGACCACCGCCAGCTTGAGCGATGGCAATGCGTTCAACCATTTCTCGCTGTTCCAGGTGGGCACGGGCGACTTGGTCAAGATGGTGGTGCCCACGGGGGCCAACTGGCTGGTCAACGTGGTGCGCGATGGTCGCGTGCAAATCGACGGCACGCTGCAAAGCCGACTGGGGAGCGCTGCAGGTGCCGTGGGTGGCAATATGCTGTTCATCGACAGCCATGGCTTTGCCGTGGGGCCCAACGGGCGCGTGGACACGGGGCGTTTGACGTTTGCAGCCCCCTCCACCACCTTTGTGGATGCCATGCTGGCCTCGGGCCCCGGGGTGTCGGCCAACCGGGTCACCGGCATTTTGTCGGGCCAGTTTGACCGCTCCAGCACCGGTGCGGTGCAAATTGACGGCGAAATCCATGCCCGCGATGGTGTGCACATCATGGCTGGCCAAGGCCAAGGCGCGGCCCAGGCGGTTTCGGTTCAGGGCCGCATCGTGGTCGAAGGCCGCCGTGCGGGCTCGGCGGTCAATTTGGGTGACCTGCGCAGCCTCAACCCGGTGGTCGAGCGCGATGGCGTGATCGACATCACCACCCCGGGCGATGTGTTGCTGAACGGCAAATTGCTGGCCGACGCCTCGCATTGGAACCAAGCCGGTGGGGTGCGCGTGGTGGCCGGTGGCGATGTGGCCTTGGGTGGGCAGGCTCTGGTGTCGGCCACGGCCGCGCTTGGCAGTGGCGGCCAAGGCGGGCAAGTGAGCTTGTTTGCCCACGGCAGCGCCAGCAATGCGGCCGGGGCCACTTTGACCGCGCGCGGCGACGGTACGGGTGCGGGCGGTTTCATTGAGCTGTCGGCAGCCAAACAGATCCACCTGAACAGCATGACGCTGGACGCGGGCAGTGACCTGGGCCAAGCCGGACTGGCTTACATCGATCCGGAAGACTTGGTCGTCTCGGGCAGCATTTTCACCAACGGGGCCAACCTGTCGCTGGACGCCACCAAGACCTTGAAGGTGAACACCGGCGTGACGCTGAACACCCGCAAAGTCACCTCAGGCAGCGGCTCGGCCAGCGGTGTGGCCGGCGCGGCCACCGCCATTGGCAACAACCCGCTCACGCCCTCTTTGGGCAACAGCGGCAGCATCACTTTGGAAGCCCCGTCGATCACGGTGCAATCAGGGGCCACACTGGACGCGTCGGTCATCAACCAAGGCGGCACCACCTACACGGCAGGTGACATCACGCTCACAGCCAGCAAGGCCAGCGAATGGGTCACCTTCATCAGCATGGCCGAGGCCAACGCCAGCATTGACGTGGCGGGCACGCTGACCGGGCGCAACGTCTCGCTGACGGCGTCGATCGAATCGTCGGCCTCGTTTGGTGGCACCTCGGGGGCCATTCAGCAAGAAGCCGTGGACCTGTTATTGAGCGAATTGCCATTTGCAGCCAGCTTGTCGTATGTGCAGGCCAAGGGCAATGCCACTGTCACCTTGCAGCCCACAGCGGTGCTCAGAGCCACCGAAAATATCGCACTGACGGCCATGGCCGACCGCTCGGTGAGTGTAGAAACCGCCACCGAAGGTTCGGGCAAAGCCAACCTGAGCGCCGGTTTTGCGCGGGTGCTGGGCAACACCACCGTCGACGTCAAAGGCGGGGCCAGCCTGCAAGCCGATGGCGACATCGCTTTGGTGGCGGCCTCCAAAACCACGGTGTCCATGGCCAGCGCGGCAGCAGGCGTCACAGACGAAGACACCGGCGCAGCCAATGTGGCGTCGATTGTGTTTGCAGGCTCTACCTCGGACGTGAGCACCTCGGTCAACGTGGGCGCTGGGGCCACGTTGGAAAGCGGCGGCGATGTGCTGTTGCAAGCTTTTCATTCGGGCCAGTACGACACCACCGCCGAGGTCACGGTGTATGGCGGGGGCACGGCCGGTGTGGTGGGCGCACTGTCGCTGCAAAAGTCCACCACCAGCGTGACCATGGACGGGCAGATCACGGCCGATGGCAACGTCTACGCGATGGCCATGAATGCCTCGGCCAAAAACGCGATTTCGGCCACGTCGGCCAATGCGTCCGAGGAAGAGGAAGAAAGCGCTTTGGACGGCTTGCCCACTTCTTTGGAGTATTCCAAGGACGATGCAGGCGCGGCGGCCGAAGCAGGTTTGTTGGCCAGCTTCAAGGCCATGGCGGAAAACGTCTCGGGCAGCACGGATACGGCATCGGGCGGTGCCCCAGCCGAGTCCAAACCCCCGGCCTTGCGCTTGGCCGGTGCCCTGACCTGGTCGGAATCGCACCACACCACCCGCGCCACCGTGGGCGCGGGGGCCATCGTCACCGCCGGGGGCGACGCGGTGGTCGACGCCCAAACCCTGGTGGGCCAATTGCAAAGCGTGGCCACCGCCGAAGCCACGTCGGCCACGGATGATGCACAGGGCACCAAGGTGAGCCTGGCCGCCGCTTTCAACTACGCCGACCACAACATGACCACCCGCGCCCAAGTGGGCTCGGGCGCGCAGATCACGGCCAACCATGTGGCGGTGCATGCGGCCACCGACATGCCTGAGTTCTACACCAACGGTTTGCCACTCGACTGGAGCAGCTTTTCTTCGGCCTACGCCAACATCATGGGCGGCACCGACTTTTTGCTCGACGGCTTCAACACCCGCGTGGGGGCCACGTCTTCGGCCACCAACCTGGCCGCAGCCGGGGCGGTGAACTTGAGCTTCATGAAAAACGACACCCGCGCCTGGGTGGACACGGGGGCCAAACTGACCACGCGCACCACGGCGGCCGGTACCTGGTCTTATGACGTGAAAGAAGTCGCATTTGACTCGGACTTGGTGGAGATGGTGATCCCCATCAACACCTACACCTTGGACAAGGACTTGGGTGTGTTGGGCGACTTTGTCAGCACCACGCGGGAAGCCCCCACAGGGCCTGAGGTGGACGAGATCAACTTCACGCGCAGCTTCAGCGGTTCAACGGTGGTCAAAGCCGCCAACCATGTGCAGACCTTGCACCACGCCGGTGGCGCTGCCCCGGCCGCAGGCGCATCGGGCACCTCGGTGGGGGGCACGTTCTCGATGGTGTCGCGCGAGAACACGGCCATTGCGGGCATCGCCGACCGGGCCGAAATCAACACCTTCCGGCTGGAGACCACGGCCGAGACCGACGACTGGTTGCTCTCGATTTCGCCCACCTCGGGCCAGGGTGCAGGCGTGGCGGTCAATGGCATTGCGTCGTACAACAAGCTCAAGGAAACCACGCGCGCTTCCATCAGCCGCGAAGCGTTTGTGAATGTCACCCAAGTGGCGGTAGAGGCGAACGCCTCGTTGGGGGTGATGGCCATGACGGGTGCGGTCTCGCGCAGCGAGAACTCGGGCGTTGGCATTGGCCTGGCCATCAACAGCATCACCGGGGACACACGCGCCTATGTGGGCGACAACGACGCCGATTCGGGCGGTGCCGACACCGCCGAGGGCACGGTGGGGGCCATCGTGGCGGGGGCCATGCGCGTCGAAGCGCGCACCGAAGGAAAAATTGTGGCCATGGCGGTGGCCGGGGCCACAGCGGGCGAAAAACCACCCGCCGACAAGCCCGCGCCACCCAAGAGCAGCGGTGAAAACCTGGCCGACAAAACCGCTGCCGATTCGGCCGACACCCAAGCGCAGCTGGACGGCAGCGATGCCAGCATGGCCCCGGTGTCCGAGGCCAGTGAACCGGCCAAGGGTTCAGGCTCGGACAGTGCGGCGGCCAGTGAACCGGCCGCCAGCAAACCGCCGAGTTTTGCCATTGCCGGAGCCGGTGCGATTGTCACCAACACCACCGACCTGGACACCCTGGCGCTGATCGACCGCGCCGTGGTCAAGGCCGAAGGCGCAGGCACCCTCGGTTTGACAGTGCGGGCCCTGTCCGACCTGACCCAAGTGAGCGTGGCCGGTGGTGGGGCTTTGGCCATGTCCAAAAACGCGTCCACCACCTTCAGCGCCGCCATAGCGGGCGCAGTGGCCCTGCAAAAATCGGACGACGACACCACCGCACGCATTGTGGACAGCAGCGTGACCGACTTGGCCAACACCGCCACCAGCTTGAACGTGCAGGCCATCAAGTCGGGCGAGCGCACGGCCGTGGCCACGGGCATTTCGGCCAATTTGTCCAAAGGCAGCAAGACCAGCGTGTCGGTGGTGGGGGCGGCCTCGGTCACCACCTCCACCGATGACACCCTGGCATCGATTGAAAACGCCACCGTCACGGGCAATGTGGCCAACCCCACGGCAACGGGTGTGACCGTGGTGGCTTATGACCGCAGCCGCATTGGCGCGGGCGGCGGTGCCTTGTCGGTGAGCACGGGCAAGGGCTCGGCGGGCGTGGGGGCAGCGGTCTCGATCGTCAATGCCAAGGGCAGCACGCAGGCCCAAGTGTCGGGCGGTGCGCTCACACAGGCCCACGACTTGTCGGTGCTGGCTTTGTCGTCGCAAAAAGTGGTGGGCGTGGGCGCGGTGGCGGGGGTGCAGACCAGCAGCGACGCGACCTCCGCCGGCCAACTCATGGGCTCGTTTGTGACCAACCACGTCAGCAGCACGGTGAGTGCGGGCGTCAAAAACAGTGCGGTGGTCAACCTCTCGGGTGACTTGATCTTGCAAGGCGGCGGCACGGCCGCCAGCGCCACGGCAACGCTGGACGCCTTGATCGGTGCGGTGCGGGCCTCAGAAGTGATCGACTTCGAGATGAGCTCGGCCAGCAACGGCTACACCAGCGAGTTCAAAGACGCGGTGGGCGGCGAGAGCGTGGTGGGCGTGGCGGGCACCTTGAGCGTGACGCTGGGCAGTAACTCGTCCAGCCTGGGCTTGTCGTATGTGCACAACGACATCCAGACCACTTATGGTGCAGAGCTCAACGGCAGCATCACCACCACCGGTGGCGTGAGCGTGTCGGCCATCAGCCGGGCCGACATTGTGGGGGTGTCTGCAGGCGTGGGGGCGACCAAGGGCAAGTTTTCGGGCATGGGCTCGGCCAGCGTGAACCTGATGGGTCAGCGCACCCAAGCCGTGGTGAACGGTGGCACGGTCACGGCCAGCCAGTTGAGCGTGAATTCGGAAACCACCGGCAACACCTTTGGCCTGGCCGGTAACCTGAGTTTTGCAGTGGGCGGGGGCAATGGCCAAGCCGCAGGCGCTGCCGTGGCTTACACACAAAACGGCACCCGCACTTACACCTCGGGCGACTCGTCCATCAGCACACGCTCGGCCGGCAACGCCGCCACGATTGATGGCACCACCGTGAATGTGGGTTCGGGCACGGTGCAGGTGCAAGCGAGCAACACCAGCGATGTGATGTCGGTGGCCGCCTCGGGCGCAGCGTCCACGGGCAATGTGGGTTTTGCGGGCACGGTGACCGTGAACGAAACGGCCGACGTGACCGAAGCGCGCATTGGCACGTCCACCATTACTGGGGGCACGGTGCGTGTGCAAGCCGGTGAAGGCAGCGGTGCCAGCAGTGCCCGCATCCGCTCACTGGCCGGTGGCGTGTCGGCCTCCAAGGGCTATTCGGGGGCTTTGGCGCTGGGCTACAACACCATCGAGAGCACGCGTTCGGCGCAAATTTTGTCGTCCACCGTGAACGCGGGCACGGCGGTGTCGGTGCTGGCCGACTCGGACGCCAGCATCCAGACCTTGTCGGTGACTTTGTCCGGTGGCAAAGACTATGCGGCGGCAGGTTCATCGAGCACCAACGTGCTCAATGGCACGACCTTGTCCAACGTGGACAACACCACCATCAACGGCGCGGCCACGACGCTCACGGTGCACGCCGCGCAGGCGGGCAGCATCGAGTCGCTGGCCGGTGCCGTATCGGGCGGGGGTACCGGGGCCATTGGGGGCTCGGTGGCGGTCAACCACATGGGCAAAGGGTCTGAAGACTTCAAGGTCACGGCACGCCTGAAAGACACGGTGTTGGTGGCCCCTGTGGCGGTGACCGTTGACGCCAAGCTCGACGGCTCGATCCGCTCGGTGGCCGCTTCGGGCAGCGGCGCGGGCACCACGGCCATCAATGGCAGCGTGACCAGCAACGTGATCGAGTCCGATGTGCAGGCCCTGGTGGTGGGCGGCAGCCAAAACACCAACGGCGGCGCTTTCAAGGTGCTGGCCGACAACGATGCCGACATCGCTTCGCTGGCGGGCACCATCAGCGGGGCCGGCACCTCAGCCGCTGGCGTGGCGGTTTCGACGAACGAAATTGGCGGCAATGTGACCGCCAGTTTGCAAAGCTACACGCTGCGCGCCACCGGGGCGGTGCAGGTGGACGCCACCTCGTCGGGCAATATTGGGTCGATTGCGGCCGGTATGGCCGGTGGGGGCACCACGGCCTTGGCGGGCTCCAACACCACCAACGCCATCACCTCTCAGGTGCTGGCGCAAATGAGCAGCGTGACGCAGTCGGCGGCGTCTTCGTCCTTGCGGGTCAAGGCGCAGGACAGTTCCATCATCAAGTCGTTTGCGGGCACAGTGGCCGGTGGCGGCTCGTCTGGGGGCGGCGCGGCCTTTGCACTCAACTTTTTGGGCCGCACGGCCACCAACGCCGACAGCAGCAAGCTGGTCAAAGCCCAGGTGCTCAACAGCAGCCTGAACTCGGGCGGGGCGGTGCAGGTGCAGGCGCTGTCCTCGGGCTTGATCGAGTCCATGGGCATGGCCGTGGCTGGCGGTGGCAGTGGGGCGGTGTCGGGCTCCAACACGACCAACTTGCTGGAAGACGACATCGTCGCCACTTGGTCGGGCGGCTCGCTCAATGGCACTGCCACGTCGCTCACGGTGCAAGCCGATGACTCGGCCATCGTGCGCACCTTGGCTGGCAATGTGGCTGGCAGTGGTGGGGGTGCGTTTGGCGCAGCCATTGCCGTGAACCAAGTGGGCAGCAATGTGCACGCCACGCTGTCGGGCATGACGCTGAACGCCGCGCCTGCGGTGGTGGTCGATGCCGACATGCGCGGCGAGATCAAATCGGTGGCGGCCTCGGGGGCGGCTTCGAGCGGGGCTGCCGTCAACGGCAGCTTTACCACCAACCAGCTCACGGCCAGCGTGAAAGCGCAGGCCACCAGCGTGACCCAAGCGACCAACGGTGGCGCGTTCACCGTGAGCGCCGACAACGACAGCGATATTTTTTCTTTGGCGGGCACCATCAGCGGCTCGGGCTCTGCGGCCATCGGCGCGGCAGTGGCCGTGAACGAAATGGGCGGCGATGTGACCGCCCGGGTGGCCGACAGCACCTTGCGCGCCACAGGCGCCTTGGGCGTCACCGCCACCTCGTCAGGTGCCATCCAATCGGTGGCGGCAGGCATGTCCGGCGGCGGCACGGTGGCTCTGGCGGGCTCCAACACCACCAACGCCATCACCTCGCAGGTGCTGGCGCAGGTCAGCGGGGTGACGCAATCGGCGTCTTCGTCGTCCATGCTGGTCAAGGCGCTGGACAACTCGGTCATCCAGTCGTTTGCAGGCACGGTGGCCGGGGGCGGCACAGCGGCCGGCGGCGCGGCGTTTGCGCTCAACTTTTTGGGCCGCACGGCCACCAACGCCGACAGCAGCAAGCTGGTCAAGGCCGAGGTCGTGAACAGCAACATGAGCTCGGGCGGATCGGTGCAGGTGCAGGCTTTGTCCACGGCCACCATCCAGTCCATGGGCCTGGCGGTGGGCGGCAGCGGCAGCGGCGCGGTGACCGGCTCCAACACCACCAACTTGCTCGAAGACGACATCACGGCCACATGGTCGGGCGGCTCGTTGTATGGCACAGCCACGTCGCTGACGGTGCAAGCCGATGACGCCGCCACCGTGCGCACTTTTGCAGGCAATGTGTCGGGCAGCGCCGCAGGCGCGTTTGGCGCGGCCATTGCCGTCAACCAAATTGGCAGTGCGGTGCAGGCCAATTTGTCGGGCATGAGCTTGCACGCGGCAGCGGCCGTGGTGGTCGATGCCGACATGCGCGGCGAGATCAAATCGGTAGCGGCCTCGGGCGCGGCCGATGGCGTGGCCTCGGTCAATGGCAGCTTTACCACCAACCAACTCACATCCAGCGTGAAAGCTCAGGCGGTGAGCGTGACGCAGGTCACCAATGGCGGCGCGTTCCATGTGACGGCCGACAACGACAGCGATGTTTTTTCTCTGGCCGGCACGATCAGCGGCTCGGGTGGCGCCGCCGTGGGCGCGGCAGTGGCGGTCAACGAGGTTGGCGGCGATGTGACAGCGCGGCTGACCAGCAGCGCGGTGCGTGCGCCAGGTCAGGTGAATGTGCAGGCCACTTCATCAGGCGCCATCCAATCGGTGGCAGCTGGCATGTCCGGCGGCGGCTCGGTGGCCCTGGCGGGCTCCAACACCACCAACGCCCTCACTTCAACGGTGTTGGCGCAACTGGACAGCACCAACTTGGTGGTCAATGCCAGCGCTGTGAATGTGTTGGCACGCGATACCTCGAGCATCCAATCCTTTGCAGGCACCGTGGCAGGTGGCGGCGCAGCCGGGGGCGGCGCGGCTTTGGCACTGAACTTTTTGGGCCGCACGGCGGGCAATGCCGACAGCAGCAAAGTGGTCAAAGCCGAGGCCGTCAACAGCAATGTGCGGGTCAGTGGCGAAGCGCTGGTCAGCGCCTATTCGACCTCGTCGATCGAGTCGATTGGCGTGGCCGCTGGCGTGAGTGGCACAGCCGCCATCTCGGGGTCGAACGCCACGAACTTGCTTGAAGACGAGATCACGGCCAACTGGACTGGCACGAACCTGTTCAGCACCAGCTCACTCACCGTGAGCGCCCGCCAAGCCTCGAGCATCGATTCGCTGGCGGGCAACGTGTCGGGCAGCATGGGCGCTGCGGTGGGGGCTGCGGTGGCGGTCAACCGCATTGGCACCGTGACCCGCGCCAACGTGCTGGGTGAACCGATTGCGCGGTTTTATGCAGGTCAGGGCAATTGGACCTTGAACGGTGACGACCTGGTGGTGTCCACCGAGAGCGACAACGAGATTGACACGATTGCCGTGGGCATGAGCGCCGGTGCGGCCGGTGTGCAAGGCTCGGTGGCCGTGAGTGTCATCAACGCACAAACCCACACGACCGTGGGGGCTGACGCCACCGTCAGCGACCTGTACTTCACCGATTCGGTAGCCATCACGGCCAACAGCCGCGACCGCATCCGCGCCTTGGCCGGGGCGGTGGGTTTTGGGGCCGCAGGGGTGGGCGCAGCTGGCGGGGTGCTGACCAACATCATCACCAGCAGCACCAGTGCGGGCGTGGTCGGTTTGGACACACACATCAACGCCATGGCCCAAGGCAGTGGTTTAACGGTGCGCCAGTCGAGCCTGGCCAGTGCGCCCAATTTGATGAACATCAACCAGGTCTCTGACTCGGTGATGAACGGGGCCAGTTTTGGCACGCGAACGGTCAAGGGCTTGGCGGTGCAAGCCACCGCCATCCAGCAAATTGGCGCTGTGACAGCGGTCGCTGGCGGCGGTTTTTCGGGTGCTGCAGGCGCGGCCATGAACATGGACCAGATTGGCGGCAGCACACGGGCCTACATTGACAAAGCCCGCTTCATTCAGGACACGGCTGGCGCGAATGCCGCCCAAAGCCTGGATGTGATGGCGGCCAACCATGCCATGGTGGCCAGTTCGGCTTCGGCGCTGGCCATTGGCGGCGTGGGCGTGTCGGGGGCTTTGGGCACCGAGATCGTTGAGCGCACCACCCAAGCCGAGATCATCGGCGGCGCACGGGTGTTTGCCAAAGGCGCAGCGGATGTCAAAGCCGTGTCCACCAATTCGGTGGCGCAAATCTCGGTCGGGGCTGCAGGGGGCGCTGCCGCTGGTTTGGCTGGCAGCGGCGATGTGGTCCTGCTCAAGGGCACCACAGAGGCCTTGATCGACAACAGCACCCTGTCAGCAGACACCGTGTCGGTGGTGGCCGATGGCAAGAACAGCGCCAACTTGGTGGCTGGCTCCATCGCAGGCGGTGGTGCTTTGGGCGCGGGCCTGAGTTTCACGGTCAACGTGTCGGGCTCGACCGTGCGCGCCAAAGTCAACAACACCACCCTCAATGCAGACGGGGCCGTGGTGATCGATGCCGACAACCGCACCGAGTCGTTGGCCGTCAGTGCCGCCGCTGCCGTGGGCGGCTTGGCAGGCGTGGCCGTGGGCGCGGCGGTGACGGTGATGGAGGGGGCGACCGAGGCGGGTCTGACCGGCACATCCTCATTGGGCCGACGCACCTTGGCCACCGGTTTGGTGGCTTCGTCCAACAACGCGCCGGTGGCGATCACCTTGGCGTCGGATTACGACACGGTGGGCACGGGCAACCAGAGCACCGTGCGTTTCAGTTTGAACGATGTGAATGGCCGGGTGAATCCGGCTTCGGCCGTGGTCACGGTGTCCGATGGTGAACTCACGGTCACAGCGGTGCGCCAGGCCGATGGCACTTACACCGCCAATGTGGCCAGCCTGGCCGACGGGGCCTTGATGGCCAAGGTGGTTCTGACCGAAAGCGGCACCAGCAAGGCGTCGAGCACGACCTTGTTCAAATCCACCGGCATCAACAACTCGGAAACCGACCCGGTGCTGGGCTCTTTGCCCGCAGCGGCCACGCGCATTGCCACTTTGTCCAGTTTTGACCAGGTGGATGCGCGCAACGACAGCGCGGTGCGCTTTGTGCTCAAGGGCAACAACGGGATTCAGCCTACCGGCACCGCCGTGGTCACGGTGGGCGATGGCACACGTTCGGTCACTGCCACCCAAAACGCCGACGGCAGTTACACCGCCGATCTGCGCACGCTGGGCGATGGCGTGCTGACAGCGCTGGTCACCACCAGCGCCGGGGTGACCTCACGGGTGACCATGAACAAGGCCTCCGGCGCGGGGTCGCTGTCGGTCACGGCCAATGAGACGGTGACGCTGAACAACAATGCCGGCCAGATCGGTGCGGGCGGTGTCGCGGGTATTGGTTCTTCGGCCAACGTGGTGGTGGGCAAAAGCACGGTGGTGGCCAAAGTTGACGCCTCCAGCGTGCGCGTGTCGGGTGCGCTCAACGTGAAGGCCGAGCGCGAGGCCAACATTGACATGATCACCGCCACCTCGGGGGGGGGCGGCTTTGTGGGCGTGAGTGGCGCAGTCGGCGTGCTGGTGTTTGGCAGTGCGCCGGACAGCAACGCCAACAGCGAGTTGACCGGCAGCTCCAGCACGATGGGGCAAATCAACACAGCCACGCAGTCCAACCGCTCGCAAGGCTCAGGCTCGGCTTTGTCCTCGGCAGAAAGCAATTCAGCCAACAGCAGCGGCAGCTACAACACCCAAGGGGCCTATGCGGGTGCCTCGGGCAGCCACCGCACCTCGGCCACCGTGGCCGCAACCACGGTCACAGCCGGTTCATTGACGGTGGCCAGCCTGGACCGCACCTCGGTGGACAACAACGCCGGGGCCGTGGCTTTGGGCGGTGCTACAGGGGTCAGTGCAGGTGTGGCGATCACACAGCTGGGCGGTGCCAACCATGCGGGTGTGTCGGTGGGCAGCTTGGCGGTGGCGGGCAACATCGACATTCAGTCGGGCAACCGCACACCGACCGAGGGTGTTCCGGCCATTGACAGCCGCGCGATTTCGGGCGCGGGCGGTTTTGTGGGCGTGGGCGCAGCGGTGTCGGTGGCGTCCAACACCACAGCCAGCACGGCCAGTTTGGCCGGCACCTCCAGCGCCGGGGGATGGGTGAATGTGCAAGCGCTGGACCAGGCGTCCATGCGCAGCGAAGCGGTGGGTGCCACCGCAGGGGTGGTTTCGGTGGGGGTGGTCACGGCCACGGCCACACAATCGGGCAGCGTGGCCACCACCGTGAGCGGGCAACACAGCGGCACGGGTTGGACGGCGCAAGCCGAACGCGATGCCACAGCAAACGCCCAAGCCACAGGCGGCTCGGCAGGCGTTTACGCTGGTTCGGGCGCTGGGGCCACCGCCAAAGACAGCGGCTCGGTCACTTTAACGCTGGCCAGCAACACGGTGCTCAACGCAGGCACGGGCGATCTGTCGCTCTTGGCCCAGTCCACCCCAAGTGCAGACGCCTACGCCTTGGGCGTTTCTGTGGGAAGCACTGCGGGCATGGGCGTGTCGGTGGCCCTGTCCGAGGTGGACACTTCGGTGCAGGTGCTGGCCAACGGGCCGCTTGCATTGAGCGGCAAAAACATGCTGGTCAATGCGGTGCTGGGCCATGGCGATTCGAGCGTGACGGCCAAGGCCGTTGCAGGCGGTGGTGGCATGCTGCTGGGTTCACAAGGTGCCGGGGCCACGGCCAGCAACAAGGGCACGGCCACCGTGACCTTCAGCAACGGGGCCACTGTAGCGGCCAGCGGCGATGTGGCCATCATGGCCAACGATGCCATGCGCATGAACTCAGAGTCCACCGGAGTGGGTGTCGGGTTTGTGGGTTCTGGTGTGGCCGTGGCCTTGACCGACAGCAATTCCACCGTGTCGGCCACGGCCAATGGCTTGACCGGGCGCGTGCAGGGCAGCTTGACAGTGAGCGCACGGGGCGACGAGTTGATCGATGCCGATGCGGTGGCGGGCAGTGGCGGTGTGGTGGCGGGTGCGGGTGCAGACGCACGCATCAACCACGTTCAAAACGTCAGCGCCACTTTGTCCAGCAGCGGCTCAGGCTTGCTGGTGGATGGCCTGACGGCCGTGACGGCCGAGCGCAAAGTGCGCTTTGACACCCAGGCCTCGACCATCAATGCCTCGGCTTTTGGGGGTTCGGGCGCGGTCACCGTGGCTTCGCTGACGGGTTCGGCCACCGCCAAACTGGGCAACAACGCCAAACTGACGGGTGCCCAGTTGCAAATTTTGGCCACCAACGACGTGGAGCGCACGGACCTGACGGCCATCAGCGTACAAGGCGGCGGCGGCGGCGTGATTGCCGGTGCGGGTGCCGATGCCCAAACCACCCTGAGCGGCAACGCGGTGGCCGAAATCGGGGACGATGTGGCGCTGAACCTGGGCGACAACGGCAACGGTATGCTGGAAGTGCGGGCCTACAACCAGTTCCGGGGCTCGTCTTTGGGACGCTTGGACATTGGCGGGGCCTTGCCCATTGCCTTGGTGGACACCGAGATCCGCTCGACTTCCAATGCCACCGCCAAACTGGGCGCACGCAACAACATTCAGGTGGCCGGTGATGTGCATGTGAATGCTTTGTCCTATGTGGACATTGAGGCCAACACCATCACCAAAACCTATGGCGCTGCAGCAGCCGCGCAAGGCGATGCGCTGGCTTTGGCCAACGTGACCAACCTGGTTTCTGTGGGCACGGGCACCCAAATTGTGGGTGAGAACTCGGTGACGCTTATGGCGGGTCAAGACAAGGACTTTTGGCGCAACAAAAACTTTGTCACGGCACGGGCCGATTTGTTCAACCACTCGGCGATCCCGGTGTCGATCAATCCGAACGTGGACGCCACATTGAACTTGATCAACAACTTGACGCTCAACAGCCAATCGGTGCGCTCAGGTGGTTTGATCCAACTCGGGGGCATCAGCGGCACTTACATCGTGGAGGGCAAGGGCAAGGTCAGCGACTGGACCCGCGAGGTGGGCGAGTTGATGGGTCTGAGCAGCGAGTACGGCAGTTCCTCCAAAACCCTGAACGCCAACGTGGTGCTCAGCGGCCTGATTGAGGCGGGCTACGGCAACAAGCAAAAACTGGTCATCAACCCCAATGGCTCGGTGGCCTCCAGCGAGGGCAACATCCGCTACAGCATTGGCACCGAAGACTTGGCGGCCACAGGTGCGGCTTACCTGGAAACGCTGTACACCCAGTTGAAAAACTACGGCGACATTCCCGAGGTGAGGGCCTTCGTGGAAGCCGAAATGTCGTTTTATTTGCAAACCCTGTTGCGCGAAGGCTTTGCCAGCCTCGAGACCGACCCGGACACGGGGCAAACTCAGATCGTGCCGCAAGAGAACGTGCCGGGCACCTTTTTGACCCTGAAATCCATTCGCGCTGGCAGCGGCAACGTGGAGCTGTTTGGCAACAACGTGACCGGCACCGCCTCGGTGGTGGCCCGAGCCGACTCGGAAATTCTGATCGACAACAAGAGCCCGATGAACATCCGGGCCAAAGACCTGATCATCGACAGCAGCGGTGGCTTTGCCAAATACAACGGCACCTACCTCAAGAGCAATGCCGACATTGCCAGTTTCAACCGCGATGTGAAAACGGGCTTGAACATCACGGTGGACAGCATCGACACCCGGGGCGGCGGACCTGCAGAGGCCTTGCCCACCATCAAGATTCTCAACAGCTATGTGTCCACGGGCGTGATCTCGGCCAACCCCGTCATCGCCACCGCCCCCGATGGCAGCAGTGCCGATTTGCGGCAAGACCAGATGCGCGCGCCCGAAATTCGGGTCAACGGGCTGGCTTACAACAAACTGGGCTCGATCTTGCTGGACAACACTTCGGGCAGCATTTCGGTCATCGCCGAAGACGCGCTGTACACGCCGCGCCTGGACGGCTTGGAGATCACCGTCAATTCTGGCAAGAACTTTGTGCTGTCCTCGCCCACCGTGAGCCAGTCAATTGGCGGTTCACCCGAAAACCTGTATGCGGTGGCCTACAACGATGACCAGCAAAACAAGCTCAACAACATGGGGGTGGTGCGCTGCGGCACAGCCCGCGCCGGCAGCCCGGCCAGCACCAGCTTCAGCGCCAATTGCTTGCGCAACGGCACAGGGGGCATCTACGCCAGTGGTGGCATTTTCCTGGGTGCGCGTTACCTCAACATCAACGGCACGATTGAGTCGGGCCAGTCAGACTACGCCATCACGCTGACCGATGCCTCGGTGGGTGCCAGGATCAACAGCTGGAAAACAGAGTGGCCGAGAAACCGCTCGCGCTCACCACTGTTGCAAATCAGTGGACGTTTGAGCACCGACAGCGAAGTGGCCGTGACCAAACGCTTTGAAAACGGCACCATCACCCAGACCCAACGCGACAACGAACTGGCCGCCATGGCAGCGCGACGCAAAGAGCCGCTCATTTACTTCAACGCGTCCACCAACCGCTTGCAAGTGGCCGAAACCAAGGTCACCGGCGGCCTGGTGGAGATGGTGGGCTCCATCATCAACACCGGCGGCGGCGTGGTGCGGGCGCTCGATGGGTTTGCACGCTTGAACATCGACAACCAAACGTCTTATGGTATGGATTTGCTGGGCCTGGACACAGGCGGCGATGCGGGTGTGGTGCGCATCACCGACCTGAACCGCCCGGTTTACACGGCCGGCAAGATCACGGCCTACGAGGTCACCACCTACGAGCGCAATGCGGCTGGTGCGTTCAAGTCGACCACCACCGCCGGCCGTGGAGCCACGGCAGCGCTCATACGCTCGAGCAACTCGACCCTGGCCTCACCCAACGCTGCGCGTCCCGAACTGTTGGCCACCTTCAGTTACGCACCGGTCACCAACAGCAACTATGTGTGGTCTGCGGGCTATGAGTACAACCAAGAAAAACGCTACTGGTACCAGAAGTCGTCGATGCTGTGGGGGGCCATCAATTTGGGGGCCATCAACTGGAACAGCGTCGAGACCATTGTCAAATCAGCCTCGGCCATGCCCGAGGGCATTTATGTGACCACGGCCAATGCGCCGTCCGGCAATTTCTGGATGGGCACACAAACGATCACCACGGCCACAGAAAAAGAAATTTACAAGCGCCAGTGGAAGAAGTGCGGTTTCGCGTGCTTCAAGAAAACCTTTTACGTGGATTACCGCACCGAGGTGGGCAGCAAGGACGTGTTCACCCAACGGGTGCGCGCCGACCACCCGATCGCCATCGAGATGGTGGGCTACAACAGTGGGTTGATCCAGGTACAAAGCAAGGGCGATGTCCGTTTATCTGGCAACTTGGTCAACGACGTGGGTTTGGTCTCGGTCAATAGCACCCTGGGCTCGATTTCGCAGCTCAGCGGTGGCACTTCGGTCACGGGCGACGATTTGCGCTTTTACGCCGCCACCGGCATTGGCTCGCAAGGCAGCCCGATCAACGTGATCACCGGCACCGGTTCGTTCACGGCCACGTCCACCTCGGGCAACGTGGCTTTTCAGAGTCTGGGCGGCGCCTTGCGCATCAACCAGGTCTCGACCACTGGCAAGGTTTGGCTGTTGGGCGATGAAGACATCCTCGGTGTTGACCCCAGCAAGGTGCATGTGTCGGGCAGCCGCGTCGAGATTTCGGCGCCTCGCGGGGGCATCGGCAGCTTCAACGCCGATGGCACGGTCAAGTCCACGCTCAACATCCAGACCGAAAACTCGGCCGGCGGTGGCATCACGGCCACGGCGGCGCGCGGCATTGCCCTCAAGCAGTCTTCGGGCAATTTGTGGGTCAACCAAGTGGCCTCGGGCGGGGGCGATGTGTACATTGAAGCGGGTGGCGACTTGATCGACAACAACCGCAACGAGACCCGCGATGTGCGCACCGAAGAAGAGCTGTTGGCCTTGTGGAAGTCGGCATCATTGCAAGGCGAAGATGCCGAGACCAGCCGCCAGCAAACCCTGCGCAGTGCGCGCAACTCGTTCCGCCGTTACTGGGGTTTGCGCAACGCGGTGGTCACCTCGGTCAACCCGAGTACCGGAGCCATCACTTACACCGTCGACAGTTACGACCCGGCCAGCTATGCGTTCAGCTACAGCACAGATCAAAAACAGCAGTTGAGCCAAAACGGCCTGTCGGCCGCACAGATCACGGCCTTGGAAACTTCACGCACCCAAGAAATCAAGGAGTTGCATGCGCTGTACGGCACCACCACCTACCAGACCTCGGACACGCTGATCATTGACCAGGTCAATGCCGCCAACCGTGCGGCGGGCCGGCCTGATGTGGATGCCATGTCCACCTGGAGCACGGCCGAGTTGAAAAGTCCGCTGCCCAAAGCGATTTTCTCCAAGTCGTCCACCGACACGCAAACGCGCATTGAAGCGCCCAACGTGGTGGGCAACCGCGTGGTGTTGCGACCCGGTGGAAAAATTGGACGCGATGACGGTTCGGTCACCATCAATTTGCTCAAGGCAGGCGGCTTGACCACCGATGACCAGCTCACCATCATGTCCGCCGAGTCGGACGACATGGTGCTGAACAAATCGACCTGGCTGCTGACGGTGGTGAAAAAAGACACCTTCGATGTGTTGTCCAACAAGCTGAACATCACGTCCAACGGTTTTGTGTACCTGGGCTCCGAGTCCACCGATGCTTACCCCAACGGTGGTGACGCCAACCTGGAAAAAGTCATCGGCAACGGCGAAATCCGCATCAAGGTCAGCGGCTCGGTGCTCAATGCATCGAGCACCAGCGATTCGGTCATCCAAGGCCACAAAGCGATTTTGGAAGCGGCCAACGGCAGCATTGGCACGGCCCTCAAACCGGTGACCATGACGCTGACCGGTGGCGGCACCCCCAGCAATGCCACTTTGGTGGCACGCGCCCAGGACGGCATCTGGATCAACCAAACCGGCGACATCCGGATTGCCGATGTGTACTCCCCTGGCTTCGTGGCTTTGACCGCACAAAACGCCATCATCGATGCGCGCGGCACGGAACGTACACGCGCCATCGAGGCGGGTGAAGCCAGTTTGACCGCCCTCAATGGCTCGGTCGGTACCGCCGTCAACCCGATCGTGGTCAAGACGAGTGTGTCTGGGGGCGTCAACGCCTCGACGCCCGTGGGTTTTTCGGTGTATTTGCAAGGCGCAGAAACCGGCCTCACCGTGAAGAACATCAACTCGGGCTTGGACATTGACCTGTACGCGCCCACGGGCAACTTGCGCGCGCGCGGCAGTGTCATTGCCATGGGCCGATTGACCGCCGAAACCGAGGGCGCCGGGGACATCGACATGGAAAGTGGGGCCTTGTTCCGGGCTGTTTCTGGAGACATTTACGTGGGCGCTGATGACGTGGGTCTGGGTCGTCTGGATGCCTCCCAGGCCGTGCTGGTCAATGCCCGGGGTGCCATCACGGACAACAACACCAACGCCGCGCATGTGAATGCGTCAGGCCGCAGCGTCACGCTGACCGCCATCGGCTCCATCGGCACCGCCAGCCAATCGGTGGACGTGCTGCCCAAGGAATCCACGCGCCTGGTGGCCACTTCGCGCGATGGCAATGCTTACCTGAGCGCCAACAGCGGCAACCTGCGCATATCGCAGGTTGTGGCCAAGGGCCTGGCGGTTTTGAGTTCGGCTTACAGCATCTTCGATGATCGCGGCACCAACGCCCAGGCGGTGGATGCGGCCAACATCGCCTTCTCAGCGGGTGGCGACATTGGGCTGGCCAGCATGCCCATGACCATCAAGACCGCCTCCAGTGGTGCCGTCACGCAAGCCAACGCCATGGGCTCGGTCTTCCTGTCATCGCCCTGGGGGGCGCTGACCGTCAACAATCTCCAAGCGACGACGGGCCAAATTTCACTCAACGGCAGCGTTTATGGCCTGAACTTGACAGGCAACATGTACGCCGCCAAAGGCTTGACCCTGAACAGCGGTTTGAACCCTCTGAATTTGTCGGCCACGGCCAACCTGGACAACCAGACAGGCAGCATCGTCATGAAGGGGTCCAACATCACGATGGCCGATGGTGCCAAAGTCGATGGGGGCACCGGCACCATGGTGCTGAGCGCAACAGGCGACATCACCCTGACGGGGCTGAGCTCCGACAACACCACGCGCAGTGCCATTTTGGTCAACAGTTCAGCGGGCGCAGTGCGAGATGCAGGCGACACAAACACTGACTTGAAGGTCACCAGTGCCGCTGGGGGGATCGTGGTGAGTGCGCTGGGCGATGTGGGCAACACCGCCTTGGCCACCCATGCCGTGGGGCGTTGGCTGGATACCGATGCCGCGGTACTGCTTGTGAGCAGCAGAACCGGTGCAGTGTCTTTGGCCCAAAACAAGACCACCATTGATTTGCAGGTCACAGCCGCCAAAAATCTGGAATTGAAATCTCAGAATGATCTCGCAGGTACTAACCTCTCCGCCTCGGGCGGAGATCTGGTGGTGAGCAGTGCCAGTGGCGGCATCAAGCTGCTCAGCGCCACCTCCACGCAGAACCTGAACATGTCGGCCACTGGGTTGATCAACCTGGGTGCCATCAACGTACCCGGAGACATTGTGCTCAACAGCACGCAAGGCGTGACGGCTCTGGCATTGAGCGCGGGCAAAGCCATCAGCGTGACCTCGACAGGCGCAACAGGCCACTTGAATTTGACCAACTTGACCGCCAAATCCGGCACCTTGTCACTGGCGTCGGGTGGAAAATTGACCGCCTCTACGGTCTCTGCCACTGGCAACATCACGATGGACTCCGTGGGCAATGCCGCAGTGGGTCAAGTCACCACCAGCGCAGGCATCGTGGATCTGGAAACCAGTGCGGGCACTTTGACCACCGGTGCCGTTTCGGGTATTTCGGGCGTGTTGCTCAAGTCCTCTGACCACCTCAGCAGCGGTGCCCTGACCAGTTTGAATGCGAATGTGAATGCGCAGTCCCTGACCGGTAACGTGACCATCACTTCGGCCAAAGCCAAAACCGCTTTGGTGACCACAGCCGGAACTGGGCTGACGGTCTCGTCTTTCGTCGTCAGTGGCGGCGCGGCCACCTTGACGGCTGGCAAAACCTTCACATCAACGTCCGGCTCGGCCACGGGCAACATCACGCTGGACGCAGCGGGCAATGCCTCGGTGGGCAATGTCACCAGCAGCGCAGGCGTTGTGGATCTGGAAACCACCAGCACGGGCACGTTGACCACCGGTACC
>JAIXOZ010000111.1 GCA_027486495.1 Comamonadaceae bacterium
CTTGGCAAAGACCGCAACCATGCCTGCCCAGACAGGAAGAGATCGCCCCAACCACACAAACGGTGGAAATGCGCGATACCCAAACCCCGCAAGCACGCCATTTGATATCAAATCGAATTTTTTTTCATCATTCAGATGCATTGCAAGGAGATTGCGCCATGTCAGCTGTCACCGTCAGAAACCTGCCCGAGGCCACTCACCGCGCCCTGAAACTGCGTGCCGCCCAGCATGGCCGCAGCTCAGAAGCCGAGATTCGCCTGATTTTGGAAAATGCCGTGGCCCCCAAAATCGGCTTGGGTTCGGCCTTGGTCGCGATTGGCCAACAATTGGGTGGCATTGAGCTCGACTTCCCGCGCGACAAGCGCCCCGTCGAACCAGCGAGCTTCGAATGATCATCCTGGACACCAACCTGGTGTCAGAACCCCTCAAACCTTTGCCTCACCCCGGGGTCGTCGATTGGCTCAATGCCCAAGAGCCTGCCACCCTGTTCATCACCAGCATCAACCTGGCCGAGTTGCTGGCGGGCGTGGAAACCATGCCTCACGGCAAACGGCGTGATGCCTTGGCTCTGTCCTTGGCCAACCAAGTGGGTGCACTTTTTGAAGACCGGGTATTGAATTTCGATGTCCGCGCAGCGCAGTGTTTTGCCGCGTGCCTGGCCGGGGCTCAGGCCCAGGGCAACCCGGTGGGGTTTGCCGACTGCGCCATCGCCGCGATTGCCAAAACCAAAGGTTTTATGGTGGCCACCCGCCATGTTCGTGACTTTTTGGGCACGGGGGTTGAGGTCATCAACCCATGGGCACTGACGAGTAGCCAAGACCCCATTTCACAGGGCAAACTGAGCTGACCCTGGACGGTCGGACCCGATGAGGTCACAGCCCTGTCAAGGCGCAATCCCGATCAATCGAAATTTGCAGTTCGGCCTGGGCATTAAGAATCCGCCTGCACCGGTGGCCGAGACCGACGCCGTCGCGTCAAAGGCGAAAGTGCCTGCGCCAATCAGGTAGGAATCACCCATGCGGCCCAACAATTTGTTGTGCATGCCGCCGGTGAAGGTGGACGCAGCCACCTCAATCGTTCAGGTGGCAAGCAGCCTGGTGCTGTGTGCCCACGGCTTTAAGCACGGGCTCTTCAACCTTGCAACGCTCGGTGGCCTTGGGACAACGGGGGTGAAAGTGGCAGCCCGTAGGGCGGTTGACCGGGTTGGGCACATCGCCGGTCAGCACGATGCGCTGCTTTTTGGCCTTGGGGTCCGGAATGGGCACGGCCGAAAGCAGTGCCTCGGTGTAGGGGTGCTTGGGGCGGGTGTACAAATCGCGCGCGGGCGCGATCTCGACCACGCGGCCCAGGTACATCACGGCCACCCGGTTGCTGATGTGCTCAACCACCGACAAATCGTGCGCGATGAACAAATAGGTCAGGCCCATTTTGGCCTGCAGGTCTTCCAGCAAGTTGATGACTTGCGCCTGAATCGACACATCGAGGGCCGACACGGGTTCGTCGCACACGATCAGTTTGGGCGACACAGCCAAAGCACGGGCAATGCCGATGCGCTGGCGTTGCCCGCCGGAAAACTCGTGCGGAAAGCGCCGCATGTGGTCGGCGTTCAGGCCCACGGTTTCGAGCAAATCGACCACGCGGGCCTGGTAGTCAGCGGGCGACTTGGTGAGCTTGTGGATGGTCAGCGCCTCGCCAATGATGGCCTCGACCGTCATGCGCGGGTTGAGTGAGGCGAACGGGTCTTGAAAAATGATCTGCATGTCGCGCCGCACTTCGCGCAGCGCTTGCGGGTTCATGGCGGTGACGTCCTGGCCGTTGAAGCGGACCTCGCCGCTGCTGGGCTCGATCAGGCGCAAGATGCAGCGGCCCGTGGTGGACTTGCCGCAACCGGACTCGCCCACCATGCCCAGGGTTTCGCCAGCGGCAATGCTGAAGCTGACGCCGTCCACGGCGTGCACACGGTCCACTTCACGGCTGAACAGCCCACCCTTGATCGGGAAGTACTTGGTCAGGCCCTTGACCTGCAAGAGGTCGGGCGCTTGGTCGGGCACTTGGCTGGGCGCACCGGGTGCTTGCGCAGCGTGGGACAAGGAAGCGGTGTCTGAAGTCATATCGCGAAGTGGCAAGCCACCCGGTGACCCGATGTCAGTTCACGCAATTCAGGCATCTCGGACGCGCAACGGGCGTTGGCGTGCGGACACCGGGGCGCAAAGCGGCAACCGGGGGGAGGAAGGATCAACTTGGGCACAGAGCCGGGGATGGCGTGCAAGCGCTGCTTGTGTGCGCTGTCCAGGTCCAAGCGCGGGATGGAGCGGATCAGGCCTTGTGTGTAGGGGTGCGCAGGCGAGGCAAACAAGTCCTCCACCGAGGCCTCTTCGACCACCCGGCCCGCGTACATGACCACCACCCGCTGGCAGGTTTCGGCCACCACACCCATGGCGTGTGTGATCAGCAAAATGGACATGCCCATCTGTGACTTGAGCCGGTCCATCAGGTCCAGAATCTGGGCCTGAATGGTCACATCCAGCGCGGTGGTGGGCTCATCGGCAATCAGCAGTTTGGGCTTGCAAGACAAGGCCATGGCGATCATCACGCGTTGGCGCATGCCGCCTGAAAACTGGTGCGGGTAGTCATGAACCCGCTGCTCAGGTTTGGGAATGTTCACCAGGCCCAGCATCTCGATGGCACGGCTTTTGGCCTGCTTGGCGCTCAGGCCTTCGTGCAAGCGCAAGGATTCACCAATTTGCTCACCCACCGTGAGCACCGGGTTGAGCGAGGTCATGGGCTCCTGGAACACCATGGCGATCTCGCGGGCCCGGATCTTTTGCATCGCCGCCGAGTCGGCCTGCACCAGGTCGCGGCCTTCAAACCAGATTTGGCCGTTGGCAATGCGCCCCGGCGGCATGGCCAGCAGCTTCATGATGGTCATGGCCGTGACGCTTTTGCCGCAGCCTGATTCGCCCACCACGCCCAACGTTTCGCTGCGGTCGATGTGAAAACTCACCCCATCGACCGCATGCAAAACACCGTCGTCGGTGTCAAAGTGCACCTGCAGATCCTGGACTTTCAACAACGCTTGGCTCATCCGTCAACCTCTTTACAGCACGCGGCGCGGATCGTAGGCATCACGCAGACCGTCACCGATGTAGTTGATGGTCAACACGGTGATGAAAATCAACAAGCCAGGAAACAAGGCCCAGTGCGGCGCAATGTCCATGTGGTCCTTGGCGTCAAACAAAATGCGGCCCCAGGTGGGGATGTCGGGCGGAAAACCCAGACCCAAAAACGACAGAGTGGACTCGGCAATGATGGCCGCCGCCACGTCGATGGTGGCCGCCACGATCACCGGCCCCATGGCGTTGGGCAAGATGTGCACCGTCACTTGCCGCCAGGGGCTGGCACCCAAGGCACGCGCTGCTTCCACAAACTCCTTTTCGCGCAGCGACAGGAATTGGGCACGCACCAGGCGGGCCACTGGCATCCAGCGCAAGCCGCCAATCACGGCCACCACCAAAATGAACACGCCCATCTCGGCACCCACCCATTTTTTGAGGGTGTCGTTGAACAGGTAAAAGATCAGCAGCAGCAAAGGCAACTGGGGCAAAGACAAGAACAAGTCGGTCAGCCACATCAAAAAGACATCGACTGGCCCCTTGGACATGCCCGCCACCGCGCCCACCACCACCCCCACGGTGATGGCAATGAGCATCGCGGCCAGCCCCACCGCCAGCGAAATGCGACCGCCGTACAACATGCGGGCCAGCAGGTCTTGCCCCAAATCGTCCGTGCCCAAAGGGTGTCTCCACGAGGGCCCTTGCATGCGGGCCGTGAAGTCGATCTCGTTGATCGGCACACGCCAAATCCATGGCCCCAGCAGCACCGCCAAAATAATGAAGCCCAAAACGAATGTGCACACCACAGCCAGTCGGTGACGTTTGAATCGGCGCCAAGCCTCGCGGCCTGGCGACACCGGCGCTCGGGGTGTTGGGGCCTTCTCAGGCAAAGGAGATACGGGGGTCAAGCCAGCCATACAAAATATCTGCAATGAGGTTGCACGCAATCA
>JAIXOZ010000077.1 GCA_027486495.1 Comamonadaceae bacterium
GAGTTGATCCACAACTGCTTCAGTTACCACTTCACGCCTGCAGGCTCCATGATGGAAACCGGCGCACACGCGCTGGGTTGCACGGTGTTCCCCGGCGGAATTGGCCAGACCGAGCAGCAAGTGACGGCCATGGCCGAGTTGCAGCCTGCGGGCTACATCGGAACGCCCAGCTTCCTGAAAATCATCATCGAAAAAGCCGCCGAGATGGGCGTGGCCCTGCCCAGCGTGCGCAAAGCGCTGGTCTCGGGCGAGGCTTTTCCGCCCAGCCTGCGCGACTGGATGACGGCGCACGGCGTCGATGCTTACCAGTGCTACGCCACGGCCGATGTGGGCTTGATCGCTTACGAAACCGCATCGCGTGAAGGCCTGGTGCTGGACGAGGGCGTGATCGTTGAGATCGTGCGCCCTGGCACCGGCGACCCGGTGCCCGAAGGCGAGGTGGGCGAGTTGGTCATCACCACACTCAACCCTGATTACCCCTTGATCCGTTTTGGCACGGGCGATTTGTCGGCCATCTTGCCCGGCAATTGCCCCACGGGCCGCACTGGCCAACGCATCAAGGGCTGGATGGGCCGAGCTGACCAGACCACCAAGATCCGGGGCATGTTTGTGCACCCAGGGCAAGTGGCCGAGATCGTCAAACGCTTCCCAGATGTGAGCAAAGCCCGCCTGGTGGTGAGCGGCGAGATGGCCAACGACCAGATGGCTTTGCACGTCGAGACCGCTAGTTTGTCCGACGATGCGCTCAAGGCCCGGTTGTCTGAGGCGGTGCGCGATGTGACTAAACTGCGTGGAGACGTCTATCTGGTGGCGCAGGGTAGCCTGCCCAACGATGGCAAAGTGATCGAAGACGCGCGCAGCTACCAATGAAAAAAGTCTGGGGCTTGATGTTCTGGGCCGGAGTCCTTTGACGGAGCCCTGCGTTGAGTGGGCTCACGCCCCGACTCCCTGTAGAAAACCCCTTGCAAAATCAAGGCCATACAAGGGTTAGCCGCTAAGTACTTTCCGCGATTTCACGACACTCAGCTCGTTTTAAAATATCAAGTCATTTTTAGGAGTTTGTCAATGAAGCAATGGATCGCACTCGCCACCTTGGCGGCAGTTTCTGTGGGCGCTTATGCCCAGGCTTATCCCGGCACCAAGCCGATTTCCTTCGTGGTGCCCTTTACTGCGGGTGGCCCGACTGACCGCGTCGCACGAGATTTGGCCGAAGCCATGCGCAAGCAGATTCCTGGCAGCAACTTTGTGGTCGAAAACGCTGCTGGCGCTGGCGGCACGATCGGTGCCACCAAAGTGGCCAAGGCGGCTCCCGATGGCCATACCTTGTTGTTGCACCACATTGGCATGGCTGCCACCCCCGCTTTGTACCGCAAGCTCGCTTACAAAACGCTGGAAGACTTTGAATTTCTGGGCATGATCAACGATGTGCCCATGACCCTGATCGGCAAGCCCCAGTTGCCAGCCAACACGTACCGTGATTTTGAAAACTACATCCGCGCCAATGCGGGCAAGCTGAACATTGCCCATGCGGGCCTGGGTTCCGCTTCGCACCTTTGCGGTTTGCTCTGGCAATCGACTTTGCAGACCAAAGACGCGATGACCACCATCCCGTTTGGCGGAACCGCGCCCGCTATGACCGCCCTGATTGGTGGCCAGGTTGATGTGATGTGTGACCAGACCACCAACACAACCAGCCAAATTGAAGGCGGTCGTGTGAAGGCTTTTGCTGTCACCACAGCCAAACCATTGTCCAGTCATCCTGTGCTCAAGCACTACCCCAGCTTGCAAGAAATGGGTTTGAAGAACTTCAACCTGACCATCTGGCACGGCCTGTATGCCCCCAAAGGTACGCCACCAGCCGTGACCAAGATGCTCAACGATGCCTTGAAGAAAGCCCTGAAAGACCCTGAGTTCGTCAAGAAGAACGAAGGTCTGGGCGCCCTCGTGGTGACCGACAACCGCACCGATCCGGCTGAGCACAAGAAGTTTGTGGCCGCCGAGATGGTGAAGATCAAGGCTGCTGTGGATGCAGCGGGCAAGTACGCCGACTGATCTGTGATCAAGCCCAAAACAAAAGCCGCTTTGAGCGGCTTTTGTTTTTTTGGGGCCTTGTTTGCGGGTGAGTTGTTGTCAGGCTCGCGACTTCTCCCAAGTCAGGCGGGTTCTTTTGAGGTACCAAATGAAGCCCGGGTGTCATGGCATCGCCTTTTATGCTGACAATCGTGAGAGGAGATCACTTATGAACTTTAAAAATTCCCGCATGACCCATTGGACTGTCCCTTTAGCTTGGGTGGCAGGCTTGTTGTTCTATTGGGTGCCTGTGCAGGCGCAAACATCGGGCTCGGCTCCCATGAGGAGCGAAGTGCTTAAACCTTTGGCCGCCGCACAAGAAGCGCTCAAGAACAACCAGGCAGAACAGGCGCTAAGCCGGACCCGCGAAGCACTGGCGGTGACGCAGCTCACGCCCGCTGAGCGCGGTTTGGTTTTGCGAACCCAGGCGGTTGCCGCGCTTCGGGCCCAAAACTGGGGCGTGGCCATCGAAGCCTTGGAGTTCTTGGTCACTTCGCCGGAGGTGTCGGTGAAGGACCGTTTGCCGATGCTCGAGTCATTGGTGAATTCGGCACAGCAAAAGAAAGACCAAGCCCTGGTGGTCAAGTGGGCTCGCCAATACCTCAAAGACGGGGGGGGGAACCCGGTGATTCGCGTGGTGATGATTCAGTCGCTGTCGGTCATGGGTGAGCACAAGCAGGTGGTGAGCGAGATGCAGGAAAAACTGCGCCTTGATGTGGCGGCTGGCCTCCAAACACCCGAGCAGGAGCTGCGCATGCTGGCCATGAGCCACCGTCAGCTCAAAGACAGCGCAGGTTACCAGTCGACTTTGCGGCGCTTGCTGGAGTCTTATCCATCCAAAGCTTATTGGGCCGAAGTGATCCAGCGCTTGGCACAGCAAGTCAATCTGAACCCCCGTCTTGAGCTCGACCTGTATCGATTGTTGGACCAAACCGACAACCTGGAAGAGGCTGGCGACTACACCGAGTTGGCCCAGTTGGCGCTGAAGGCCGGACTGCCAGCCGAGGCACTCCGCGTGATGGCCAAGGGTTATGAAGCGGGTCTTTTGGGCAAGGGGGTTGATGCAGCCGCCCACAACAAGTTGCGCATTGAGGCACAAAAGAAAGCGCAGGAAGACGAGCGCGGCTTTGCGCAGTTTGAGCAAGCGGCTCAAGACAGTACGGCATGGGCTGGGGTTGGGAATGTGTATGCCTCGCAGCAAAACTGGGCGTCTGCCAATGTGGCGTATGGCAAGGCTTTGGCGCTGGGTGGTCTGCGTCGCGAACCAGAGTTCCGTTTGCATTACGCCATCAGTTTGCTCAAAGCTGGGCAGAAGGACGCAGCACGCCAGCAATTGGCAGCGGTGCAAGGCGATGCGTTGGCCGTTGAGTTGGCCAGCTTGTGGGGATTGCTGGCCCGATGAGTGTTTGAGGTTTACAGCCCAACCCTTCGCAATCGGAACAGGCGGTCAAGTTCTATCGACAAATCAGGTTAAACCCTATTGCAATCGATTGCAAAAGGGTTTAAATTGGCACGATTACTCCTGTGTGCATTGCATTGCGCATCCATGAATCAACTCCAATGACCTCACCATTAAGCGCCCCACTTCCCCGCTTGTCGATCTTGCAAATCCTCCAAATGAACATTGGGTTCCTGGGGTTGCAGTTCAGCTTTGGCTTGCAGCAAAGCAACATGAGCCCGATCTACAGCTATTTGGGTGCTGATGAAGCGGCTTTGCCCTTGCTCGCATTGGCAGGACCTGTGACTGGTTTGTTGGTTCAGCCCATTGTGGGCGCCATGAGTGACAGAACAACTTCGCGCTGGGGGCGACGCACGCCGTATTTTTTCATTGGTGCCGTGCTTTGCTCCTTGTGTTTGTTGGTCATGCCCTACAGCTCGGCGCTGTGGATGGCGGCCAGTTTGCTTTGGATTTTGGATGCGGCCAACAACATCACCATGGAGCCGTATCGGGCGTATGTGAGTGACCGTCTGCCCAAGGATCAGCATGCCATGGGTTACTTGACCCAAAGCGCCTTCACCGGACTGGCACAAACCTTGTCCTATCTGGCGCCATCCATCATGGTGTGGATGGGCATGAACAAAGATGCGGTGGGTGGGAACCACATTCCACAAATCACCCAGGTCGCCTTCATGATTGGTGCATTGTTGTCAGTGTCCACCATGGTTTGGTCGATTTGGAAGGTTCCAGAGTTGCCGGTGTCGCCGGAAGCGATGGCGGCCATGAAGGCCAAGCAAAAGGGCTGGCTCAGCACGCTGCGTGAAATCGTGGATGCCATCAAAGACATGCCTCAAGCCATGCGTCAATTGGTGTGGATGAAATTGTTTCAGTGGTACGCCATGATGTGCTACTGGCAATATGTAACCTACGCCATTGCCAGAAACTTGTTCGATACCTCTGACCCCACCAGCACGGGCTTCAGGGATGCGGTGTTGGTCAATGGACAAATTGGCGGCTTCTACAACGCTGTGGCATTTGTGGCGGCTCTGGCCATGGTGCCATTCACACGCAAATGGGGCGCCGGGAAGATGCATGCGCTGTGCTTGGTGGCGGCAGGTCTGGGCATGATGGCCATTCCTCAAATTCACAGCCAAGCCTTGTTGTTCATTCCCATGATCGGTATTGGCCTCGGATGGGCGAGCATCATGGGCAATCCTTATGTCATGCTGGCCCGCAGCATTCCTGCAGAAAGAACGGGCGTGTACATGGGCATCTTTAACATGTTCATCGTGATTCCCATGTTGATTCAGGGATTGACGTTGCCTTTAATTTACCGTCCCTTGTTGGGCGGCGATCCACGCAATGTGCTTGTCCTCGCAGGTTGCTTGCTCATATTGGCAGCCTTGGCCACATTGCGTGTCAAGGTGCCAGAACCCGATACCTCTCATCCAGCATAACAAGCTCTCCAAGAGTTGCAGTTGAATCCAGCAGTAGAAAACAAAAAAATCATGCGCAATGAAGTCCAATTGATCACCTATGTGGACCGTTTTGGCGGTCAGACATTAACAGAACTCCAAGAGTTGTTAGCAGGTCCACTCCAAGGCGCATTTGGGGGTGTGCATTTGCTGCCCTTCTTTTACAAAATAGACGGCGCAGATGCTGGTTTTGATCCCATTGACCATACGCGTGTGGACGACAGGCTGGGGGATTGGAATGACATTCGCAATCTGTCAACAAATCTTGAAGTGATGGCCGATGTGATTGTCAATCACATGTCTTCGGAGTCCCCTCAGTTTCTTGACTACTCGCAAAAGGGCAGCGCCTCTGAATACGACGGCTTGTTCTTGACGATGGAATCGGTCTTTCCGAATGGCGCTACAGAAAAAGATTTGCTCGCGGTGTACCGCCCACGTCCCGGCATGCCTTTCACGGTGACCACGTTGGCCAATGGCGAGCGCCGATTGCTCTGGACCACCTTCACACCCCAGCAGATCGACATCGATGTGCACACGCCAGCAGGCAAAGCCTACCTGGAATCCATCTTGCAAAGACTCTCACAAAGTGGAGTGGCCATGGTGCGACTGGATGCGGTGGGCTATGCGATCAAGAAGGCGGGCACGAACTGCTTCATGATGCCCGAGACCTTTGACTTCATCAAAGCTTTCGCACAGCGTGGGCGCGAGCTGGGTCTGGAAGTGCTCGTGGAAATCCACTCGTATTACAAACGCCAGATGGAAATCGCCCAGCAGGTGGATTGGGTCTATGACTTCGCCTTGCCGCCATTGGTCTTGCATGCTTTGGAATTTAGCCGCAGTGGTCCATTGTTGGACTGGATTGCGCAACGCCCCAACAACGCGGTGACAGTACTCGACACCCACGATGGCATCGGGATCATCGACATCGGTGCAGACGCAACAGATCGGGCTAACCACCCTGGTTTGGTGCCTCCGCATGAGCTGGATGAGTTGGTGGAGCGCATGCACCGCAACTCACAAGGCCAAAGCCGTCAAGCCACAGGCGCTGCCGCCTCCAATCTGGATTTGTACCAAGTCAACTGCACCTTCTTTGATGCACTGGGTCGTAACGAGTCCGCCTATTTGGTGGCGCGTGCGATTCAGTTCTTTGTGCCGGGCATTCCACAGGTGTACTACGTGGGCTTGCTGGCGGGTGAAAACGACATGGACTTGTTGGCGCGAACTCAAGTGGGGCGTGACATCAACCGCCACTACTACTCACGCGAAGAGGTGTTGGGTGATCTGAACAAGCCTGTCGTCAAACGACTGCTCGATTTGATACGTTTGCGTAACAGCCATCCAGCCTTTGGCGGGACATTCAGCAGCGGAACACCAGCCGCAAACCAGCTGACTCTGAACTGGCAACAAGGCACTGCGTATGCACGCCTTGAGGTCGACTTATCAACCAAGTCAGGTCGGATCATTCACGGCCTTGCTGGGGATGAAGCGGTGGTGTTTGAATTGCGATAAGCACCAGCTCATTCACAACAAAAAAGCCAGTCAGTGATCTGACTGGCTTTTTTAATGGTGTGTGAGATGCCTAGAGGAAGACGGACTGTTCATTGAATCCACTCAGGTCACTTGCATCGGAACAAAAAAACCGCCCGAAGGCGGTTTCAAATGGGTGAATCAACTAGGGGCATCTGAAGATGCCCGTCGTAGCAACTTAGAAGTTGTATTTCACACCAACCTTGACGGTACGACCTGTGATCGAACGCGCCGCTGAGCGTTCGTTGTTGACTTCGGTGTAACCCAAAGTGTTGGTCAAGTTGTTCACGCTCAGGGTCAAGGTGGTCGACTTGTTCAACTCATGGGTTGCGAAGGCATTGACATAGGTGTAGGCCGGCAGGGTGGCTTCCAGGCCTGAAACAGTTTGAGCGTCCTTAGAACTTGTCGTGCCGATCACCGCAGCACCCACCGTGGTGTCGCCAAACTTGTAAGTAGGGCTCAACTGGTAGATGGCTTTGGCTTGGCGGTTGGGTGCTTTGCCAACATAGGCTGCATTGTTGCTGCTCGTCACTTCGGCATCTGTCAGCGTCAAGCCGCCATTGATGCGGAAAGCGCCCATGCGGTAGCCAGCTTCCAGTTCAACACCCTTCGCGCTGTACTTGGTGAATGAAGTTGTGCCTGAGGTGAGGTCGTAATTAGACTCATCCGTTTTGGCCAAGAAGAAGGTTACAAAGGTGCTCAGGTTGCCGCTTTTGTTTTTGATACCCGCTTCGTACTGCTTGACTGCGTTCACAGGAACTGTTTTACCAACAAAGCAAGTCAAGCCGCATGTGCTTGTACTTTCCTGAAAAAGGACGCGGTCACTGTTGAACGATGCGCCATCGCTGATTCGGGCAAACAGTGCGGTATTTTTGTCGATGTTGTAGTTGGCGCCGAACGAGTAAGCGTTGAAGTTCGACTTGTAATCGACGCCACGAGCACCCAATGAATCGCCATTGGCGTTGTATGTGCCCGTCACAGATTGACGGTCCATGCGCACGCTACCGTCAAGAACCCACGCACCCTTTTCCCAGTTCAACGCAGCATATGGAGAAACCGTGTTGTAGGTTTGGTTGATGCGGCGCTTGTACCAAGATGTGTAGCTGCCATAGGTGGAGTTTGCGGCTGGAACAAGTGGGGCATCGAAACCACCGATTTCCCAATCAACGTCCAATTTTTGGCTTGAAGCAAAGAGACCTGCGGTCGTGGTCAACTTGGCGCCGTCTTGCATGGAGTGCTTTTTGCTCAGCTTCAAGTCATTGACGGCCAAACCGACATCGTTGAATTTGGCGCCCAAGAACAGAGCTTTGTAGGTGCTTGCACCTGTTGTTGGCAGTGAGTTGTCCGCATAGTTGGCAGGCATGATGCCGTTGAAACCGCCACTGTTGTTGGAGATGCGGAATTTGTCGTTCAATGTCCAACCATCGCCCAAATTCAGGTTGATTTCAGCACCAATGGCGGCAGATTTGGAGCGCAGGCCATCGTTCATATTGCCAGCACCGCCGTGCATGCCGAATTGTGAGATAGCAGGGAGTTTCGATGCGTAAGGCGAGAAGGTGCGTGGATCCACACCCGGCAAGGTCACGATCTGACCATTGACGGTGTTGACCGGAGAGGTCATCAAAGTGGGGGTTTTATCGTCCAAGAACTTCAGATGGAGTTTGACGTTGTTACCGCTGCCCAACTCTTTGTTGAAAGACGCTTTGAATTGGCCGCCGGATTCCATGTTCACACCGTGCGTATCGCGAGGACCTTCGCCGGAGCGAACAAAGCCGCTCAGGTAAACGGAAGAAGTGTCGGATGTGGCTTTGCCGTAGCCAAAGTCAATGCGACGCTGGCTGGGACCGCTGACATTGGTGGTGGCAGAAATGGTGCCGCCTTCCACATCGCCGGTTTTGCTGATGAAGTTGATGATGCCGCCAGGCGCGTTAGTGGCCATGGTCGAGGCAGAGCCGCCGCGAACGACTTCAAGACCGTCAGTGCCCAAAGAAGAGCGCAGGAACATGTCGGGGGTCACGAAGTTGAAATCGCCAAGTTGCAGGACGGGCAAGCCATCTTCTTGGAATTGAACGTAACGCGAACCACCGGCAGAAATTGGCACGCCACGAACGGTGACGTTGGCATTGCCTTCGCCGCCGCTGGACTCAGCGCGAACACCCGGCACAGAGCGCAGCAAGTCTGCCGAGCTGCTGGCCACGGTGTTGGTCAACTGCTCAGAGTCCAGCGTGCTGATGGACAAGCTTTGCTTCATTTTGCTGCCGCCAGTAACAGAGCCGGTCACAACAACCTCATCGAGTTTGAGGGCATCGTTGTTGGTTTGAGCGTGAGCCATGCTCAACTGAAATGCTGCCAGAGCAGCGGCGGCTGCCACTTTGGTCGGGGTGGCGAATATTTGCTTCTTCATAGATGGGTCTCCAAAACATTGAAACGATTGCAAAAACCGTGAATCGATTGTTGCAGATGTTGATCCATCAGCGCCACAGGGGGTGATCGCACTTTGGATAGCTTGTATTTTGCAAATCTTTGAAAACGATTGCAAATAAATATTTTCGATCTTGACGGGTTTGACTGTCTTGAAGGAGTGGGTTCTTACTCGAGAGATAACCAAAATATAGGACTTTCCCTAGTGTGTATGATCAGCAACATGTTTGAAAGTTGCCGTGTTTTCACGTCGCTAGTGTTTTCCCTAGTATTGAGAAATGGGAATGTGGGTATCATGCAAACGATTGCATAGATCGCAACTCAACAAGAGGAGATTAAAAACAATGAACGATTACGCCAGCCGGCAAAGAAAGCCGACCAAGCACCTGATGGGGTTGGGGCTGGTGGTGGTGTTGCACCTTTTGCTCTTCTGGGCGATCAGCTCGGGTTTGGCCCGAGCGGTTGTCAAAAAGATTCAGGGCCCGGTAGAGGCGGTCTTGCTGGAGGATGCAAAGCCGGATATCCCACCACCGCCACCGCCACCACCACCCAAAAATTCACCACCACCGCCACCCCCGGCCTATGTTCCGCCAGTGGATGTGCAGGTGAGCAATGCGGCACCGTCGGTGAATGCGATTGCTGCAGTGTCCGCGGTCCTGCCACCTGCCCCTGCGCCTGTAGCGCCTGCGCCTCCCGCGCCAGTTGCGCCACCTCCTGCGCCTGTTGTCAAAGCAGAGCCAGTTCGTGTTGCGGCAGTCGTCAACTCAGCAAACTGCGAAAAGCCCGATTACCCCAGCGCGTCCCGTCGTCTTGAAGAGGAAGGCACCGTGAGTCTGAGGTTCCTTGTGGGCGTGGATGGCAAAGTTCTTCAGTCCGAGGTGGAGAAGTCCTCTGGCTACAAACGGCTCGATGAAGCGGCCAGGTCCGGTTTGTCGCGCTGCGCATTCAAGCCGGCCACTGTTGATGGCAAGCCCGAGCAGGGCTGGGCCACCATGAAATACACCTGGCGACTGGAATGATCCAGTCTTGCAGTTCAACCATTTACTCAACATTTGTTAATTAATTCAGAGGAGTCCCTCATCATGTTCAAACCGTACAAAACACTTTTCTTAGGCGCAGGTTTGTTGGCCAGCTTCTTCTTGGCTGGTGCAGCGATGGCGCAAGCGGCGGATGTGGCTGCCGTGGCCTCGGCCCCTGTGGCCGCCGTCGCCGCAGCAGCAGAAGAAAACCCTTACGGCCTGAGTGCTTTGTGGTCCCAAGGTGATGCAGTCGCCAAGGGCACGCTGCTGATTTTGGTCTTGATGAGCATGGCCTCTTGGTATGTCATTTTCACCAAATATGCAGAGCAATCCAAGTTGAACAAGCAAGCCAAAGCAGCTCAAGAGAGCTTCTGGTCTGCCAATACGGTCGAGCAAGGCAAAGACACACTGCAAGAAGGCTCGGCGTTCCGCTTCATTGCTGAAAAGGGTCTGGAAGGTGCTTCCAAGCACACAGGCTTGCTGGGTGCGGTGGACTTCAACGAGTGGGTCACCATGAGCATCCAGCGTGCCATTGGCAACGTGCAAAGCCGCATGCAAGACGGCCTGGCTGTCTTGGCCACTGTGGGCTCCACTGCCCCGTTCGTGGGTTTGTTCGGGACCGTCTGGGGCATCTACCACGCGCTGGTCAAGATCGGCATCTCTGGCCAGGCCTCGATCGACAAGGTCGCTGGTCCTGTGGGTGAGGCCTTGATCATGACGGCCATCGGTCTGGCTGTGGCGGTGCCTGCTGTGCTCGGCTACAACTGGTTGGTGCGTCGCAACAAGGCCGTGATGGAACAGGTCAACGCGTTTGGCTCTGACTTGCACGCTGTTTTGTTGGGTTCCGCCAAGAAGTAAACCCCTTCGTTACGGGACCGCCTGCACAGCAGCGGTCCTGACCGATCACAGGAGGAGCCAACATGGCCATGAACGTAGGCGAAGCCGATGACGAGATCATCGGCACCATCAACACCACGCCCCTGGTGGACGTGATGCTGGTGCTCTTGATCATCTTTTTGATCACGATCCCCGTGGTGACCACCTCCATCAAGGTGGATTTGCCCAAAGAAAAGAACGTGGTGCGCGAGACCAAGCCCGAAAACGTGATCATCTCGGTGGACAAGGCAGGGGGTATCTACCTGTATGACACCAAGATGAAGAACACCACCGATCTGCTAGAGCGGATGAAGAAATTCTCTGTCATGAAACCTCAGCCCGAGGTGCAAATTCGGGGTGATGGCCAAAGTGATTTTGAATCGGTGGGCCGCGTGATGTACGCGGTGCAGCGCGCAGGCATCACCAAGGTCGGTTTCATCACTGAGCCGAGCAACTGAAGGAGCAGAGCATGGGAATGAACGTAGGAACCAGTTCCAGCGATGAGCCGGAAGTCATGATCGACATGAACACCACGCCTTTGATTGACGTGATGTTGGTGTTGTTGATCATGTTGATCATCACGATTCCGGCGCAGCTGCATTCGGTGAATCTGGACATGCCAGTGGCGACCAATGCGGCCAAAAAGGTCGATCCGGTGGTGATCAAAATCGATGTGGACGCAGCCAGTGTGATCAATTGGAATGGCTCGCCAGTGACTCGAGCCGAGCTCGAGGCTAAATTGGCTGAGGCATCAAAGCAGCAGCCGCAACCTGAATTGCACATTCGCTCACATGCGAAGGCGAAATACGAGGCTGCTGCGGCCGTGATGGCCAATGCTCAGCGCATGGGTTTGACTAAATTGGGCATCGTCGGCTCTGAGCAGTTTGTCAATTGAGCAGGCTCTATCAAGTTGTTCAGTGTGTTTCTTCCAAGGAACCTTGTGCCTCTACCCTGACGGGTAGGGGCGTTTTTTTGATTTAACATGGATTGAACTTCGAGAGACTGTGAATGGCAAAAGCAGAACCAGAAAAGCGCAAGATTCAGATGGCCGACATTGCTCGTTTGGCGGGCGTGTCGACTGCAACCGTATCCCGAGCCCTCAATGGCAGCTCGCTGATCAACGAAGAAACTCGTTTGCGCATCATTGAGTTGGCTCGATCGCTCAACTACACCATCAATCTGGGTGCACAAAATCTGCGCAAAGGCGACAACTCAACGATTGGGGTGGTGATCCCCTATGACTCAGCGAATCGGCAAAGCATTTCGGATCCATTTTTTCTGGGCATGCTCGGTAGCTTGGCGGATGCGCTGACCGACCGCCAATATGACATGCTGCTTTCCCGTGTGGATGCAGACCATCTGGACCGTGTCTCGGCTCTGTACGACTCGGGTCGGGTGGGCGGCATCATTGTGATTGGCCAATGGGGACACCACGACCAACTCAATGAATTGGCACGACAGCGCCTGCCGTTTGTGGCGTGGGGTGCCCAGTTGCCCAATCAGTTGTATTGCAGTGTGGGCGGTGACAACGCCAGCGGTGGTCAGTTGGCCGCAGAACACTTATTGGGATTGGGACGCAAGCGAATCGCATTCATGGGTGAGAAGTCCTTGCCTGAACCCGAAAAACGTTATGCGGGCTATCAGAAAGCGTTGCGCAAGGCCGGCATGAAAATGGACTCGGCTTTGTACATTCCTTCTTCTTTCGCACCACTTTCTGCACAAGAGGCTTTGCGCTTGCATCTGGACCGGCATGGCTTGAATTTTGATGCCCTGGTGGCGGCCAGTGACTTGATCGCCATCAGCGCTTTGGGCGTGTTGCGCGAAAGGGGTTACCGAGTCCCCGAAGATGTGAGTGTGGTGGGTTATGACGATGTTGAACCAGCCGCGCACAGCTTTCCCCCCTTGACGACGGTGCGTCAGCCATTGGATTTGGCAGGTGTCCACCTGGTGGACAGCTTGTTGCGCATCATGGCCGGCGAAAAACCCGAGTCTGATTTGTTGCCAACCAAGTTGGTGATCCGTGAATCAACGAAGGCGGTTTGAACGTATCTCGAACGACTGAGGTGGTCGGGTGTCGTCACCCCACTGCCGCTGGCCTGTGATTAACCAGTCACATTGGATCCCTTTGAATTCACCCAGCCAAGTGGCCGAGATGCGCCGGCCGTCGTGTGACTCTTCCAGTGTGAACTCGCCATTGTCCAGATCGGCTACCACAGGGTAGCGCAGCGCACCCTGCGTCAGCTCGCCGCGCAGACTGCCCTTATGCTCAGGGTGCGGCCCCAGTTGCAGCTTCCATTGGGGGCCGGAGCCGTCCAATTGCACGGCCCAGACGCCGTGCAGTTGTTCGGGCTTGACGTCTTTGGGGGCGGGGCAAGCGGGCGGCAGGCTGGTGCAGCCCGACAAGGCCAAAACTGCGGCCAAGCTGGACATGACCCAAAGGCGAGGGCGAAGCGGCGGGTGACGATTGGTCATGTTTTGGCCTGTGCTGCGGCCGCCGCCGAAACGGCGGCCCGTTGAGCAAATTCAGCCCGCAGCGCTTTGAGTTTTTCACGCGGGTCTTCTTTGGTGGTGTTTTCGTCCAAACGCATTTCTGCAATGAAACGGCTGGGCAGGGCGGCCACGGTTTCGCGGCCTTTTTTGCGGCGTTGGGTCCAGCTCACGGCCAGGCTGCGCTGGGCGCGGGTAATGCCAACATACATCAGGCGCCGCTCTTCCTGCAGGCGCAGCAAGATACCTTCTTGACTGGCCCCTTCGGTGGTGTTGTCGTCGCCCAGCTTGAAAGGCAGCAGGCCCTCGTTCACGCCCACCAAGGTCACATGCGGCCACTCCAGGCCCTTGGAGGCGTGCAAGGTGGACAGGGTGACCACGTTCTGGTCCTTCTCACGCTCACTCAGTGTTGAAATGAGCGAGATGGTTTGCGCCACCTCCAGCAGGTTTTTGTTTTCGGTGGCATCGGTGCCCGTGGCGTCCTCGATCTCACCGCCGCAACGCCCCGCCATCCAGTCGCAAAACTCCAGCACGTTGGTCCAGCGGGCAGTGGCCACTTTTTCGTTGTCTTCGCCGTCGTACAGGTGCGACTCGTAGCCAATTTCTTTCAGCCACTCCAGCAAAAAAGCCAGCGCATCCGTCTTGCCCAACGTTTGGCGGGCGCGGTGTTCCAGGTCGTTGATGTAGCGGCCAAACTCGTGCAGACCCGTCACGGCTCGGGCATTCACGGCGCTGGGCAGGCTGCCCGCAAACAGGGCCTCGAACAGGCTGAGCTTGTATTGCGTGGCAAAGGTGCCCAACTGGCCCAACGTCTGGTGGCCTATGCCGCGTTTGGGGCTGGTGATGGCGCGCAAAAACGCCGGGTCGTCGTCGTTGTTGATCCACAGGCGAAACCAGGCGCACAGGTCCTTGATTTCGGCCTTGTCAAAAAAGCTCTGTCCACCCGACACCTTGTAGGGGATGTTGGCTCGGCGCAGGGCCTGCTCAAAGGGGCGGGCCATGTGGTTGGCGCGGTAGAGGATGGCAAAGTCCTTGAACTCGCGGTGCTTCGATTCGAGCGAATGGCCGCTGCGGATGGACTGGATGCGCGCAATCGCGCGGTCGGCCTCATGCTCTTCGTTCACCGCATCGACCACACGCACCGGTTCGCCCTCGCCCAATTCCGAAAACAGCGTCTTGGGAAACAGCTTGGGGTTGGGCTGGATCACATTGTTGGCAGCCCGCAAGATGGCGCTGGTGGAGCGGTAGTTTTGCTCCAGCTTGATCACTTTGAGCTGGGGAAAATCCACAGGCAAGCGCTTGAGGTTGTCCAGCGTCGCGCCGCGCCAGCCATAGATCGACTGGTCGTCGTCGCCCACCGCCGTGAAGCGGGCCCGCTCGCCCACCAGGTGTTTGAGCACCTCGTACTGGGTGGCGTTGGTGTCTTGGTATTCGTCCACCAGCACATGGCCCATCTTGGCCTGCCAGCGTTCGCGCACCTCAGGGTAGTCGGCCAGCAGTTTCAGGGGCATGCCGATCAGGTCGTCAAAGTCCACGCTTTGGTAAGCGGTCAGCCGCTCTTGGTAGAGCGCCATGATGCGGGCAATCACGCGGGCGTTGTCGTTGGGCGCTTGGGCAGCGGCCTGCTCGGCGTTCAGGCCCATGTTTTTCCACAGGCTGATGGTCCACTGCCACTGGCGGGCGGTGGCTGCGTCGGTGGTGCCGCCGCAATCTTTCAAGATGCTGGTCACATCGTCTGCGTCCATGATGCTGAACTGCGGTTTCAGGCCCAGTACTGCGCCATCCTCGCGCATGATGCGCACGCCCAGGGCGTGGAAGGTGCAGACCGTCACGTCTTTGGCAGGGCGGCCAATCAGCTCCTTGGCCCGCTCGCGCATCTCGGCGGCGGCCTTGTTGGTGAAGGTGATGGCCGCGATGCGCTTGGGCTCCAGCCCGGCTTCGATCAGGCGACCAATTTTGTGCGTGATCACCCGCGTCTTGCCCGAGCCCGCCCCGGCCAGCACCAAGCAAGGGCCGGAGACATAGTTCACGGCTTCGAGTTGGGCGTTGTTGAGTCCGGCTGACATGGGGAAGTGGGCGTTCGGGGCAAAGCGGGCCATCATAGCGGTCTTGGGTTTGGCCATCCTCGTTGATGAGCCTTGTCTGGCTCCCGATCGTGTGTGTGTTTTGGTGCTTGTACAGGGCAAGCCTGTCCGGGCTGCGACTGTCCGCGCCCAAGCGATCTACTGGTTTACCCCGACAATCGGAGCATGCTTGAAATATTGCGTGTCACCTTCCCCTTCTTTGCCCTGGTCTTGTGCGGTTACCTGGCGGCTCGGTTGCGGCTCTTGCCCTTGGATGCCATTCCTGGCTTGAATGGCTTTGTGCTGTTTTTTGCCCTGCCCTGCATGTTGTTCCGTTTTGGGGCGGACACGCCGATTGCCCAGTTGCTCGATGCCGGGGTGTTTTTCACCTATTTGTTTTGTGCCTTGGTGATCGTGGCGTTCAGCATTGCCATCAGCTTGAATGGGCGCATTCGCTGGAACGATGCCTCTTTGGGGGCGCTGGTAGCGGCCTTTCCCAATACCGGCTTCATGGGCGTGCCCTTGCTGGTGGCTTTACTCGGGGCGCAGGCGGTGGGCCCGGCCATTGTGACCATCGTGGTCGATCTGGTGATCACCTCGTCGCTGTGCGTGGCCTTGTCGCGCATGGATGCCGCTGGACAGCATGGTGCGGCAGTGGCCGCCCGTAAGGCGCTGGCCGGGGTGTTGCGCAACCCCATGCCTTGGGCCATCAGCTTGGGCGCCGCGTTTTCTTTCTGGGGCTTGGAGTTGATCGGTCCGGTGAGCAAGACGGTGAGCCTGCTGGCCGATGCCGCTTCGCCCGTGGCCTTATTCACCATCGGTGCGGTGCTGGCGCGTTCGCAAATGCTGGCGCACGAGCGCCCTGATGGCCCTTTGCGAGCCGCCGATTACTTGCCGATTGCGCTGATCAAGTTGGTGTTGCACCCAGTGCTGGTGTTGCTGGTGGGTTTGACGGCCATTCAATGGGGTGTGCCAATCGAGCCCTTTGCGTTGCAGGTGATGGTGTTGGTGGCCGCGCTCCCCAGCGCCAGCAATGTGTCGCTGCTGGCCGAGCGCCTGGGGGCGGACAACGGGCGCATTGCCCGCATCATTTTGGTGACCACGGTGGCGGCGTTTTTGACCTTTTCGGGCGCGGTGGCATTTTTCAAAATGTAAGGACACCTGTCGCAGGTGCCCGGTCGACCCCACTTGGACTCAAATCGCCTGCGGGTCCACGTCCACCAGCCAGCGGATCACGCCTTTGTGTTCGGGCTGGCTGCGCACTTGATGCAGCACGTCGTGCAGGTGCCACAACACTTTTTGAAGCGCCATGCGGTTGGGGCTTTCCAGCAGCATTTGGGCGCGTTCCACATCGGCCACGCGCTGCATGCTCATGGGCACGGCGGGGTAAACACTCACTTGAGGCACCAAAGCCTGGGCGTTCGGGTCGGCCATCAGTTGCGCTTGCAGTGTTTCGCGGGCCGCGTTCAAAAGCGCTTGGGCGGCTTCTTGCGTGCGGGCATCGGCGCGCAGCAGGGCTTGGTGGCTGATGGGCGGCAGGTCGGCGGCAGTGCGCTCGGCCAGCTCGCTGGCGGCAAAGGTAGGGTAGTCGTGTTTTTTGAGCGCTTCAAACAGCGCGTGCGTGGGGTGAAAGGTCTGCACCCACATCTCACTCGTGGCGCTTTGGGCGGCATCGCGCCCGGCGCGGCCAGCGGCCTGCATGAGCAGGGCAAACAGCCGCTCGGGTGCACGAAAGTCGCTCGAAAACAGCGCGGTGTCCGGGTTGACTGCGGCCACCAGCGTGATGCGCCGGAAGTCGTGCCCCTTGGCGATCATCTGCGTGCCCACCAGTACATCCACCTCGCCGGAGTGCACTTGGGCCAGTTGGATTTCGAGTGCGCCCTTCAGCCGCGTGCTGTCGGCGTCGATGCGGGCGATGCGCACCGGATTGCCGTCGGGCCGTAAGACGTGGGCCAGCAACTCGCCCAAGTGCTCTTCGAGTTGCTCAGTGCCCCGGCCGATGGGCGCGATGTCGGCGTTGCCGCACTCGGGGCAGGCACGGGGTACACGCTCGGTCAGGCCGCAATGGTGGCAGCGCAGGGTGCGGTCAATTTTGTGGAACACCCGAAAAGCACTGCAGTGTTTGCATTCGCTTTTCCAGCCGCAGTCGGCGCAGTGCAGCACGGGCGCATAGCCGCGGCGGTTGAGCAGCAGCATGCATTGTTCGCCGCGCTCGACGCGCTCTTGGATGGCGGCCACCAACTGGGTGGACAGCACGGCGCGTCGCGGCTGTTTGTTCATGTCCACGCGCCGCACTTTGGGCAAAAGACCAGTACCAATGCGCGAGGGCATCAACAAGCGCTGGTAACGGCCGCCTGGATCGTCGCAGTTGGCCGGACGGCTGAGGTGCCAGCTTTCCAGCGAAGGCGTGGCCGAGGCCAGCAGCACCGTGGCGTTTTGGAGCCTGCCTCGGTACACGGCCAAGTCGCGGGCCGAGTATCGTGCGCCTTCTTGCTGCTTGTAGCTGGGGTCGTGTTCTTCATCGACCACGATGAGTTTCAGGTGCGGCATGGAAGCAAAAACCGCCATGCGCGTGCCCAGCACGATGCGGGCTTGGCCAGCATGCGCGGCCAGCCAGCCCTTCAGACGCTGGGCGGGCGTCATGCCGCTGTGCATGGAGACCACGGCATGGGTACCAAAGCGGGACTGCACCCGTTGTTCCAGTTGAGGCGTCAGGTTGATTTCGGGCACCATGATCAGGGCTTGGGCCTGCGGGTCGGCTGTCAGCATGCGTTCCACTGCCTGCAAATACACCTCGGTCTTGCCGCTGCCGGTGCTGCCAAACAACAGGAAGGGCCCGGTGCCTGTGGCCATTTGTGCCAGCACAGCGCCTTGCTCTTCTGAGAGGGCTGGGCCGGGCGTGATGAGCACGGCAGCGTCGGCGTTCTGTTTTTTCAGGCGTCGGGCCAATTGTTCGGACGTCAAGTCGCGCAATTGCGGCGGCAAGGCCGCCAAGGCCACCTCGCCCAAAGAGCGCTGGTAATACTGAGCCGAAAATTGAACCAGTCGCAGCCATGCGTTGTCAAGCGGGGCCAGTCCTTCGAGCACGCCCAGCACGTCACGCACTGCCGATTCGGGCACGTTCGGCGGTGCTGCATCGCGCAGCGCCCAGACCACACCCAGCACGTCTCGCCTGCCCAAGGGGACGCGCACAAGTTGCCCCAAATGCATCCCAAATGGGCTGCGGTAACTGAGCAGCCCCCCGACGGGGCTGTGGGCAGGGGTCTGGACGGCGACATCGAACCAGTATTGCGCGCTCACATTGATTCCGATGTTTTGTTGCGAATTTGTCTGTATTGCAAGTTAGCTGAACTCTTGAAAGAGAGGCTAAGTCCTTGATTTCAAAGGGCTTTGAGGTTGATGCAGAAAATCTGTGGATAACTTTGTTGAAAACCCTGTCAGGATGCCTTGGAAGCCTTGAAAATCAAGCCCTTCGTCAAAATGCCTATTCAATGTGCAGTAAATAAAGTTCAATAAAATCAAAGACTTACATGCGTGGGTCTTGGCCTCTCATGTTGCTGCGCAGCAGAACCATGCTATTTGGGTTGATGTTTACTTTTGTGCATAAGTCAAGCATCAAGCGGCTTTTTTTTTGCAAAAAAAGTACTTTTTTTGCTTGATTTTTATGCTAGTGGGCCCTCAGTTCAAACCTGCCGTGCTCACTGATGGCGAAGGGCCTTCGAGTGGCTGTGCACCGCCTCCACCAGCGCCGTCACATGCTCGGGTGGGGTGTGCTGGCTGATGCCGTGGCCCAGGTTGAAGATGTGCGTGGGGCCGGTTTGGGTCTTGTCGGTGTGCGGTGTGCCAAAGCTGTCCAGCACGCGGCGCACCTCGGTCGCGATCTGCGCGGGGGGCGCAAACAGAATGTTCGGGTCGATGTTGCCTTGCAAAGCTTTGCCGGGCCCACCCACTTGGCCGCCCACTTGGGCGCGGGCGCGGCCCAGGTTCATGGTCCAGTCCAGGCCCAGCACATCGCAGTTCAGGCCTGCCATCTCGGGCAGCCACAGGCCGCCACCTTTGGTGAAGACCAAGCTGGGGATGCGTTGACCGTTGTGCTCGGTTTTGAGCTGGCTCAGCACGCGGGCCGTGTAGGCCAAGCTGAACTGCTGGAAAGCGCCATCGGCCAGCACGCCGCCCCAGCTGTCAAACACCATGACCGCTTGGGCACCGGCTTCGATTTGCGTGTTCAGGTACAGGGCCACGGCATCGGCGTTGATTGCCAGGATGCGGTGCATCAGGTCCGGGCGGCTGTACATCAGGGTTTTGACATGCCGGTAGTCGTAAGACCCAGCGCCTTCGACCATGTAGCACGCCAGCGTCCAGGGGCTGCCGGAAAAGCCGATCAGGGGCACACGGCCGTTGAGCGCCTTGCGGATGCTGGTCACCGCGTCAAACACATAGCGCAGCTTGTTCATGTCGGGCACGGCCAACTCGGCCACGGCGGCTTCGTCGCGCACGTTTTTGGCAAAGCGCGGGCCTTCGCCCATGGCGAAGCTCAGGCCCAGGCCCATGGCGTCGGGCACGGTCAGGATGTCGGAAAACAGGATGGACGCGTCGAGCGGGTAACGGTCCAGCGGCTGCAGGGTGACTTCGGTGGCGAAGTCCACGTTGGTGGCCAGGCCCATGAAGCTGCCGGCCTTGGCGCGGGTGGCGCAGTACTCGGGCAAATAGCGCCCGGCTTGGCGCATGAGCCACACGGGGGTGTGGTCGGTGGCCTGGCGCAGGCAAGCGCGCAAGAAGGAGTCGTTTTGAAGGGGTGCGAATGAACTCATGCCCTTATTGTGGCAGGCTGTGCCGGGGTTTTTGTGCCTCTGTTTCAAGGGCATTCTCAAGTTCTTTTGCGAGCAGGGATTGCACCTGCTCTGAACAAGTGAAGTCGTCTCAGCGAGCCGAATGTCCTTGCAAGGCGGATTGAACTTCGGCCACGCTGAGTAGCTCGGACAACAACACAGGCGCTCGACCTGGTGCATAAAGGGCGTAGACCGGCACGCCGCTGCGGCCCAGTGCCGTGAGCGCCTGCGTGATCGCCGGGTCGCGTCGCGTCCAGTCGGCCCGCATCAGCACCACCTGCCTGGCCGCAAAGTCGGCCAGCACGCGGGCGTCGGCCAGCGTGGTTTTTTTGTTGTATTGGCAAGTCACGCACCAGGCGGCGGTGAAGTCCACAAACACCGGGCGACCTGCGGCCAGCTGGGCTTGAACGGCGGCTTCAGACCAAGGCTGCCAAGTGGCAGCGTTCGCGCTGGACAAGGTGCCGGGTGCAGCTTGGCTGGTGCTGGTGTTGCTGGCAAGTGGCTCTGCAGGTGTTTCGCGCAAGGCCAAAGGCAACCAACTGCTGCCCATCCACAGCAAGGCGGCCAGTGCCAAACCGCTCAAAACCCAACGCGTGCGGCCGCTCAGGCCCAGCGCCCACAGCAGCCAAGAGACCGTGAGCAGCCAAGCCAGCAGGCTGCTCGCCCCGTCGATGCCGGTTTGCTGACCCAGCACCCACAGCAACCAAATGACGGTGGCGAACATCGGAAAGGCCATGGCTTGGCGGAAGGTTTGCATCCAGGCCCCGGGGCGGGGCAGGGCGCGGGCGATGCCCGGCCACCAGCTGGCCGCCAGATAGGGTAAAGCCATGCCCACGCCCATGGCGGCAAACACCATGAGCGCTTGCCACACGGGCAGCGCAATCGCCAAACCCAGCGATGCCCCCATGAAAGGCGCGGTGCAGGGCGAGGCCACGGCCACGGCCAGCACGCCCGACAAACCGGCGTTCACCGTGGGGTGGCGGCTTTGCAGCGTGGCCAAGCTGCTGGGCAGCATCTGCCCAAACTCGAAAACACCCGCCAAGTTCAGGCCCAGCAGGGTGAATAAAAGCGCCAGGCCCGCCACCACAGGGGGCGACTGCAGCTGAAAGCCCCAGCCCAACTGCTCGCCCGCAGCCCGCAAGCCCAGCATCAGGCCGCCCAACAGCATGAACGACAGCACCACGCCCACGGTGTAGGCCATGCCCGCCGCGCGGTGTTGGGCCTGCGAGGTATCGGCCTGGGCAAAGCCCACCACTTTGATGGCCAGCACCGGGAACACGCAGGGCATGAGGTTGAGCAAGAACCCGCCGACTAAGGCACCCAAAACGGCCAGCGTCAGGCCCAGAACGGTGGTGGTGGTGGCTGGCTTTTGAGCTGCATTGGCGTTTTCGGCCAAAGCTTTAGCCAGTGCGGGCGAAATCTCAGCGGGCGCAGCTTGGGCCAGCGCGGGCCAAGTGCCTTGAACGGGTGTTTCGATGTCAAAAGCCGGGGCTTTCGGTGCGGACTCCGGCCCCACCGCGATCACCCAGCGCATCGATTTCGGGCTGTCGCCACGCTCTTCAGACACCGGGATCTGGGTGCTCCAGACCGCGCCTTGCCAACTTTGTGTCCAGTCTTTGCCCTGCACGGCCGCGTTGTGCACAACGTTGGGGGTGACCGGGAAAATGCTCAAAGTCTGGCCACGCCAGCCTACAGGCAGGCCATGCACGCGCAGATTGATCTGCTTGGCTTCAGCGGACAAGGTGGCCTGGCCGCCGGTGATCCAGGTGCCACCTTGCTGCTGCTGAGGCAGGTGCTGGGGGCTGAGCTTTTGTCCTGCTTCAAACAGGGCGGCTTGCGGCTTTTGCGGCGCGGCTGAGGCCAGGTTCAAGGTGAAACGGCCTTCTTGTGGGATGCATTCTTGGCGGCACACCAGCCACTCGGCCTGCAAGCCCAGGATCAGTGGCCCACTGTCCGGGAAGCGGAAGTCCGCCCCTACAGTCACGGGCACGGTCAGTAGCAATCGGCCTTCGTAGCCGTAGTTGGCCAAGGTGCCGATGGGGATCTTTTTTGGCAGTGGCCAAGCAATGTCTCCGGCTTGCAAGCCCGCAGGCAGCTGCCACTGCAGCCGGGTGGGCAGGCCCGAGTCGCCGGGGTTTTGCCAATAGGTGTGCCAGTGGGGCTGGTGTTCGATTTGCAGGCCCAACCAAAACGTTTGCCCGGCGCGAATGCCCTCGGGGGCGTGGACCAGCAATTCGGCGCGCACCTGCTCGGTGTTGACCACATGGGCTGCGCTACCGAGCAAAGCGGAAGAGACTGAGGTGCTGCCCGGTGCGGACTTGGCCGAAAACAAAGGGCCGGTTTGTGCCTGGCCGGGCAGCGGCGCCAACAAAAGGGCGCTCAGGCCCAGCCCCAGCCCGAGAGCCAAGCCCCAGCTTTGAACAGTGGCCCAGCCACGCGAGATCACGGAAACTTTCACACCCATCCTTCTTTCTGGCCCCCAACGCCTCGGGCGGGGGCCTGTGCATCACAGTGCGAAGGGCACTGTACACGCCTGCGCTCTATTAAGATGCCCACCATGCAAAACCCTTCGCGTTTTTGGGCCGACTGGACCACCCTCGATTTTCAGGCTTTGGCGCGCGCTCGGGCCATCGATCGGGCCATCGCCGTCCTGCCCGTGGCCGCCACCGAACAACATGGCCCGCACCTGCCGCTGTCGGTGGACACCGATTTGGTCAATGGCGTGGTGGCGGCTTGTTTGCCGCACTTGCCTGCCGATTCGCCGGTCTTGTTTTTGCCTACCCAAACCGTGGGCCTGAGCCCTGAGCATGCGCGTTTTGCTGGCACCTTGACGCTCAAGCCCGAAACGGTGATCCGCTTGTGGACCGACATCGGCGAGTCGGTGGCAGCCAGTGGCGTGAAGAAACTGGTGTTGCTCAACGCCCATGGCGGGCAGGTCAGCGTGATGGACATCGTGGCGCGTGACATGCGGGCCCGTTTGGGCATGCTGGTCTACAGTGTGAGTTGGTTCAATTTGCCGCTGCGCGACGCGCAAGGCGGCGATGTGAATGCGCTGTTTCCGCCTGAAGAGCACCGCTTTGGCGTGCACGCGGGCGATACCGAAACCTCGATGATGCTGGCGCTGCGCCCCGAGCGGGTGCGCATGGATCTGGCGCAAAACTTCCGTTCTACCTCGCAAGACCGCGCCGAGCGGTTTGAAATTTTGGGCAATGGCAAAAGCGCCAAGCTGGGCTGGCAAATGCAGGATTACAACCGCCAGGGTGCTGCAGGCCATGCGGCCGCGGCGACGGCGGCCAAGGGCCAGGCAGTGCTGGACGCTTCGGGCCGGGCCTTGGCCCAGTTGCTGCAGGAAATCGACCGGCTGCCGCCCGACACCTTGCGCGAGACGGTGGGCTGAGCCCGCCTGTGGCCCTCAGTGGGCTGGCAGCACCAGCTGACAGTGCTCAGGCCAGACGCTCCGGGGGTATTCGCGGGTGGCGTCGATGCAGCCACCTTCGGCATACACCCCTTGGGGGTCACGCGTGCGTACCA
>JAIXOZ010000127.1 GCA_027486495.1 Comamonadaceae bacterium
ATTCCGGTGCATCTGCTGTGAACGTGATACCGCCCGTGATACTTGACTTGAACCGCGACGGCATCATCCATTACGGCCAAGTCACGATGGACGTCAACGGCGATGGCGCCCTGGACACCACCAAGTGGGCAGGCGCTGCAGACGGTGTGTTGGTCTGGGACAAGTTTGCCGATGGCTTGGTACACAACAACAGCCAGTACGCGTTTGCACAGTACGCCACAACCTATCAATTCAACGTGCAGGGCCAAGCCCCTGCCGCGACCGATTTGGAAGGCTTGGCCGATGCGTTCGACAGCAACCACGATGGCAAGTTCAACGCAGCCGACGAAAAATTTGCCGAGTTCAAAGTCTGGCAAGACGCCAATCAGGACGGTGTGAGCAACGCAGGCGAAGTGCGCAGCTTGGCCGATGTGGGCATCACCGAGATCAACCTGGTCAGCGATGGTGTGGCGCGCACGCCCGCAGCAGGTGTGCACGAAGCCGGTAGGTCTTCCGCCACTTTGGCCGATGGCTCGACGATGGTGGTGGCCGACGCCAGCTTTGAATACCACACGGCCTCTGCCGCCGAGCTGGCCTCGCACGCCGTGGCTCAGGGCGAGAGTCTGTTCAAGCTCACCGGCGGCATGTCATTGGACTTGTCTGGCGTGATCCAAGAGGCCAAGCTGGCTGCGCTGGACTTGTCTGCCGACACGGCTGCCAGCACGGTCAAGCTGTCATTGGCTGATGTGTTGGGTGCAGACGCTGCTCAGGTCTTGGCATTGGGCAATGTGGTGCACCAGCCTAAGCTGACAGGTGAGGTCAACGACAACGCCGTGTTCAGCGCCAACGAGTGGCGCAGCAATGGCACGGTGCCGAACGACAACGGCCACGACTTTGCCTTGTTCGCCGCCGCCAACGTGTCAGCTGCCCAGTTGCTGGATGACCAGTACATGCCTGTCTCGTGATTGGGTGTGTGAATGATTGGGGGTGCGCCGATCGCTGTAGTGCAAGCATCGGAGGCCCCCAATTTTTAGCGGACAGTCGTTCTGAACCACTTCACCCTCGCAACAACTTCTGAATCAAATCCGCGGCCCCTGAGGCCTGGTATTTGCGCATGAGTTTCACGCGGTATATCTCCACTGTGCGGTGGCTGATCGCCAAGGCTTTGCCGATCTCTTTGCTGGTCAGGCCATCCATCAAATGGGCCGCCACTTCACGTTCGCGGGCGGTGAGTTCGGCCTTAACGGGTTTGCGTTCGGACAGGTCTTCAAAGGTCCAGATGCCCGCTTCGTGCGGGGCGTCACGGTTCAGAGTTCTTCCCGTCACATGGCACCAAAAGGTCTCTCCCTTGAAGCGGCCGTCCACGCGCTTCATGACGCGGTCGTCAGCGTACACGCCCTTGGCGTTGAGAATAGGGGTGATGCGCTGGCCGGTGCGTTCGTACTCGTCGGCGCTGGGGTAGAGCAGCTGAAAGGTCTGGCCGATCAGTTGTTCGCGGGGCACGCCAAACATTTCACACACCCGCTGGTTGCAGTCCACCATGGTGCGGTTGCGTGAGAGCACCATGCCGATGGGGGCCAGGTCAAAGGCCAGTCGGTAATCGATGTCCTGTGACATGTGGACGCTTTTGGTAGAAGTCAGCCTGGTTGGCGATGGATTTTGCTGAGCACGTTGTTGTTTGCAGGCAAGCGGCCACCGAACAGCCCATGCCGACTGGGTTGGTCTAAGGGCCGCCCTCTACGAAAAACTACGTAGTTGAATACGTAGTATCGTAGCGTTTTGATCCACTGTTTGGAGATTGGCGTGAACAAGATTTTTTCTTCCGCAGCCGAGGCCTTAAAGGGCATCGTCACTGACGGGCAACTCATTGGTGTGGGCGGTTTTGGCCTGTGCGGCATACCTGAAGCGCTGATCGCGGCTTTGCGTGACAGCGGCGTGCAGAACCTGACCGCGATTTCCAACAACGCGGGCGTGGACGACTTTGGTCTGGGCCTCTTGCTGCAGACCCGTCAGATCAAGAAGATGATTTCTTCGTATGTGGGTGAGAACAAAGAGTTTGAGCGCCAGTACTTGGCGGGCGAGTTGGCTTTGGAGTTCACCCCCCAAGGCACTTTGGCCGAGAAGTTGCGTGCGGGCGGCGCAGGCATTCCGGCCTTCTTCACCAAGACCGGTGTGGGCACTTTGGTGGCCGAAGGCAAAGAGCTGCGCGAGTTTGACGGTGAGACCTATGTGATGGAGCGCTCATTGGTGCCAGACGTGTCGCTGGTCAAGGCGCACCGCGCCGACAAGTCCGGCAACCTGCAATTCCGCTACACCTCGCGCAACTTCAACCCGGCTGTGGCCATGGCGGGCAAGATCTGTGTGGTCGAGGTCGAAGAGATCGTCGAGACCGGCGACATGCACCCCGACAGCGTGCACCTGCCTGGCATTTATGTGCACCGCATTGTGCTGAACGCGAAACCTGAAAAGCGCATCGAAAAACGCACCATCACCGAGAAAGCAGGAGTCTGATATGAGCTGGAGTCAAGACCAAATGGCCGCCCGTGCGGCGCATGAACTGGAAGACGGTTTCTATGTGAATCTGGGCATCGGCATCCCCACGCTGGTGGCCAATTTTGTGCCTGCAGACAAAGAAGTTTGGCTGCAAAGTGAGAACGGCATGCTGGGCATTGGCCCGTTCCCGACCGAAGATGAGGTAGATGCCGACCTGATCAATGCGGGCAAACAAACCGTGACGACCATCAAAGGTTCGTCGATTTTTGGCAGCGAGCAGTCGTTTGCCATGATTCGTGGCGGCAAGATCAACTTGTCGATCTTGGGCGCGATGCAAGTCACCGACAAGGGCGACCTGGCCAACTGGATGATCCCTGGCAAGATGGTCAAGGGCATGGGCGGCGCGATGGACTTGGTCGCTGGCGTCAAGCGCGTGATCATCTTGATGGAGCATGTGGCCAAAAAGAAAGACGGCACCGAAGACATGAAGATCCTGCCCGAGTGCACATTGCCTCTGACCGGAAAGGGCGTGGTTGACCGCATCATCACCGATCTGGCCGTGATGGATGTGACCGACTCGGGCCTGAAGGTGATGGAGCTGGCCCCGGGCGTGACGCCCGAGTTGCTGCAAAGCAAGACGGGTGTGAAGCTAATTTTTTGAGTTTTAATCTTTATAGTTTTTAAAAAGCCACAATTTTTGTGGCTTTTTTTATGATTGTGATTATTTTTTTATGAATGCATGTTTTGACATTTGTATTTCCATTTGATTAAAATTGGTGCAGAATATATGTTTTTTGACGGTTTTCTGAAATGTCAACACCCAATTCAGACCGCGTTCGTGGTGAACTGTTGCGCGAATGGCGGCTTGGTCAGCAAATTGACCTGAGTGATCTTGCGCGCCAAGTGAATTTGTCGCCTGCGCAGATTCAACAACTGGAGTCGGGTGGCGTTTCCTTGTTTTACTCCGAAGCCATCAAGTACAGTGCTGCCCGCAAAGTTGCCAAGGCTTTGGGACAAGAACCCGAAAGCGTGATCCGCCCCTTCTTGAATGAGGGGGGAAGCACTGAACCGGCAGCGGTGTCATTGCAGGTGTTGGACGACTTGATTCAATTGTCAGAACAACGCAAAAAAGCTCAACAAAAAGCATCAGGTGGTTCTCGGCAGTTTGTCCGCTGGTTTTTGGGGCTGTCTGGTTTGCTTGTTTTGGGCACTGTTGCCGCGGTCATGCAATTGCAGCCCGCTTTGTTGACGCAATGGGTGTCTGAGCAATGGGCGCGTTTTCCATTTGAGCGGGTGTCCATGCCGACGTTGGGCAGCTCGGTATCCGCCAATTCGCAGTCCGTCCCTGCTTTGACAGCCACTGAGGCATCGTCTGCTGTTGCGCTGACTTTGCCTGAATCGCTTTGCCAGAGCAACGAACAGGGCACTTTGTTGATGTCCACTATGGCCAGCAAAGCAGGCAATATGGTCCACATTGTCCCGCTCAAAGCGGGCTCGGTGTGTGCCAAGGATGGTTCAGGTCAAAGCACTTTACTCACATTGCAGCCCAAAGAGGGGCGCAGTGTTTACGGTTCACCCCCTTGGCGTTTGTATTTTGAACACACCGATCAGGCGCAGATTTACTTTCAGGGTGAACGCATGCGCTGGCCTGAGGTGCCCACCCGCGCCATCCAGCTGAGTGAGGTTAAATTTCAATAAGTCGCTGGGCGTCACTTAACCAGGCCTCAGAACTCTTTGCGTTTATCCAGTTCGGCTGTGACTGTGTCTGGGCGTGGCGTGGCCACCAAAAGTGTACGGACTGTGACGGCCGATTCGGTGAGGCAGGCCCATCACATGCGCGCCCAGCCCGAGGATGTGGCCGCGTGCGGCCAGCGAGCATGTCCGCTTAAAAGGCGCTTGGCCTTGTTGCTACCATGCCTTGGTGCCGCAGCAGCGCATCCAGATTCGGCTCGCGACCCCGGAAGGCTATGAACGATTCGAGTGCTGGGCGGCTGCCTCCGGCCTCCAAGATCGCTTGGCGGTAAAGGCGTCCGGTTTCCACACTCGGCGAGCCGTCTGCGGCGGCAGTTTCTTCAAAAGCGGCATAGGCGTCGGCGCTCAGCACCTCGGCCCATTTGTAGCTGTAGTAACCGGCGGCGTATCCGCCTGCAAAGATGTGGCTGAAGGTGTGGGCCATGCGGTTGAAGGCGGGTGGACGCATCACGGCCACTTCGTCACGCACCTGCTGCAGCAGTGGCATGAAGTCTTGCGCTGGGTCGTGTTCTGAGTGCACCAGCATGTCGAACAACGAAAATTCGATTTGGCGAAGGGTTTGCAAGCCGCTTTGGAAATTTTTGGCGGCCAGCATCTTGTCAAACAGGGCGCGGGGCATGGGTTCATTTGTTGCCACATGGGCGGTCATGTGGCGCAGCACCGACCATTCCCAGCAGAAGTTTTCCATGAATTGACTCGGCAGCTCGACCGCGTCCCATTCCACGCCGCTGATGCCCGAGACATCGCGCTCGTTCACTTGGGTGAGCATGTGGTGCAGGCCGTGGCCAAACTCATGAAAGAGGGTGATGACGTCGTCATGCGTCAGCAACGCGGGTTGGCCGTTCACGCCTTCAGCGAAGTTGCACACCAAGTGCGCCACAGGCGTTTGCAGCACACCGGTGTCGGGGCGCTGCCAGCGGCCGCGCACATCGTCCATCCAGGCGCCGCCGCGCTTGCCGGCGCGGGCTGGGGGGTCCAGGTAGAACTGACCCACCAACTGGCCGTCGCGTTCGATGCGGTAAAAGCCCACGGCCGGGTGCCAGACGGGCGCTTGGTCGGCGCGGATGCTGACTTCGAACAGGGTTTCAATGATCTTGAACAACCCGGCCAGCACCTTGGGCGCGGTGAAGTACTGTTTGACCTCTTGTTCGCTGAAGCTGTAGCGGGCTTCTTTGAGTTTTTCGCTGAGGTAAGGCACGTCCCAGGTGTTCAGCGGGCCGTGGATGCCCAGCGCGTTGGCGGCAAATTCGCGTAAATCGGCCAAGTCTTTTTCGGCAAATGGTCGGGCTTTTGTGGCCAAGTCACGCAAGAAGGTGGTGACTTTTTCGGGGGACTCGGCCATCTTGGGCACGACCGACACTTGGGCGTAGTTGTCAAAGCCCAACAGCTGGGCTTCTTCTTGGCGAAGTGCCAGGATTTCCTGCATCAAGGGGGTGTTGTCGAAATGCTTGGCGTCTTCGGGTGCTTGGTCTGAGGCGCGGGTCACATAGGCTTTGTAGAGCTGCTCGCGCAGTGCGCCGTTGTCTGCGAACTGCATCACTGGCAAATACACCGGCATTTTCAGGCTCAGGCGATGGCCTTCTTGGCCCTCTTTTTGCGCAGCGTCGCGGGTGGCTTGCACCACATCGGCGGGTACACCTTTCAATTGTTCTTCGCTCACGTACAAAGCAAATTTGTCGGTCGCGTCGAGCGTGTTTTCGCTGAACTTTTGCGTGATTTCGGCCAGCCGTTCCTGGATGGCGGCGTAGCGCTCTTTGGCTGCGCCTTGCAGCTCGGCGCCGCCCAAGACGAAGCCACGCAGAGCGTTTTTGCGGGCTTGGGTTTGCTCGGCATTCAAGCTGGCGGCGTCAATGGCTTTGTATTTGGCGTACAACCGCTCGTCACTGCCCAGGCGTGTCCAGAACTCGGTCACACGGGGCAGGGCGGCGTTGTAGGCAGCGCGCAATTCAGGGGTGTCGGCCACGCTGTTGAGGTGACTGACAGCGCCCCAAGCCATGCCCAGTTTTTCGGTGCTCACGTCCAGGGTTTTGGCAATGGCTTTCCAGTCGGCAGGAAAGTCGGCTGCGGTCACGGCGTCCAGGGCTTTTTCTGCAGCGGCCAGCAATTCGTCCATGGCCGGGGCCACATGCTCAGGGGCGATGCGGTCAAACAGGGGCAGGCCAGCGGTGTCGAGTAAGGGGTTGGTCATGGGGTTTCCTGTTGTGGTCGGTCAAAGATGTGGGGGAGATGGATCCCGGGTCAAGCCCGGGATGACAAAAAATACAAAGCCCGGGGGGACAAAAAATGCAAGGCCCGAGATAAGTGATCACTTGGAGGCGCGTTCTGCTGCTTCAAGGGTATTGACCAGCAGCATGGTGATGGTCATGGGGCCAACGCCGCCGGGCACGGGGGTGATGTAGCCCGCGACTTCTTTGACGCTATCAAAATCCACGTCGCCGCACAGCTTGCCTTCGTCGTTGCGGTTCATGCCCACGTCCAGCACCACCACGCCGGGCTTGACCATGTCGGCCGTGAGCACATTGCGCTTGCCCACCGCAGCCACGATCACGTCGGCTTGCAAGGTCAGGGCTTTGAGGTCTTGGGTGCGCGAGTGGCACACGGTGACCGTGGCATCTTTTTGCAGCAACATCAGCGCCATGGGCTTGCCCACGATGTTGCTGCGGCCAATCACCACAGCGTACTTGCCCTTGAGGTCATAGCCAATGCTTTCGAGCATCTTCATGCAGCCATAAGGCGTGCAAGGCCAGAAACCGGGCATGCCGGTCATGAGTGCGCCAGCGCTGGCGATGTGAAAACCGTCCACGTCTTTGGCAGGGCTGATGGCTTCGATGACTTTTTGCGCGTCGATGTGCTCGGGCAGGGGCAGCTGTACCAAGATGCCGTGGATGCTGGGGTCGTTGTTCAGCGCTTGCACGCGGGCCAGCAATTCGGCCTCGGTCATGGTGGCTTCGTATCTCTCCAGCACCGAATGCAGACCGCTGTCTTCGCAGGCCTTGACCTTGTTGCGTACATACACCTGGCTGGCCGGGTTATCACCCACCAACAACACGGCCAGGCCTGGCGTCACGCCCTTGGCTTTGAGGGCTTGGGCGCGGGTGGCCACTTCGGTGCGCAGTTGTTTGGAGAGGGCATTGCCGTCGATGAGTTGGGCAGTCATGTGTGTGCTCAGGTCAAAGTCAAAAGGGAAAATGCAAAACGCCCGGCGGGTGCGGGCGTTTTTGGGGAGCAGGCAATTCAGGCTTTGGGCGCGTTTTGCCCGAGTGCGATCTTGAGCAAATCGGCCACGGTGTTGGCGTTGAGCTTTTCCATGATGTTGGCGCGGTGGGCTTCCACCGTCTTGATGCTGATGCCCAAATCGTCGGCGATTTGTTTGTTCAGTCGACCGGCGACGATGCGCTCGAGCACCTGCGCTTCGCGGCCTGTCAGCTTGGACAACAGCGCATCTCGGCTGGCCGCTTGCTGGTAATCAGAAAACGAGTCACGGGCTTCATCGAGCATGCGCTCGACCAAGCTGAGCAGCTCTTCTTCCTTGAAGGGCTTCTGAATGAAGTCCATCGCGCCTTTTTTCATGGTGTTCACCGCCATGGGCACGTCGCCGTGGCCGGTGATGAACACAATGGGCAGGGGAGACTTGCGCTCGATCAGGCGGTCTTGCAATTCCAGTCCAGTCATGCCGCCCATTCGGATGTCGGCAATGAGGCATGCCACCTCGCGTGGGTCGTAGCGGCTGATGAAGGATTCGGCGCTGTCAAAACAGCGCACGCGGTAGTCCTTGCCTTCGAGCAACCACTGCAAGGAATCACGGACGGCTTCGTCGTCATCAACAACATAAACCGTGCCTTTTTTTGGTATCAAACTCATTCGTTTACCCCAGTGGTTTGTTGTGTGGTCAGTCGGTTTCGACCGGTATCCAAAAGGAGAATCGACATCCTGTCACTTCGCCCGAATTGTAGATGTTCTCGGAAGTGATCCTGCCGTGGTGGGATTCGATGATGCTGCGGCACAAATTCAGGCCAATGCCCATGCCTTCGACCTTGGTCGAGAAGAAGGCCTCGTAGACCCGCTCGGTGTCCTCGAGTGGCAAACCCTGACCGGTATCCGTCACCGAGAACTCGACCACCGATTGGCGGTCGATTTGCTTGGGCACAATGCGCAATTCGACCAAGCGCTGCCCGGCGGGGCGCTGGGCGTTGTCGATCGATTCGGCAGCGTTTTTCATCAGGTTGATGAGCACCTGCTCGATCAGGATCGGGTCCACCATCAGTTGCGGCAAACGCGCGGCCACATGGTGGGTCAGGCGCACGTTGCGTCGGCGCATCTCGATTTCGGCCAGCTCCAGCGATTCGCTGACCATGGCCGAGACGTCAGCCAGGGTGCGGTTGGGCTCGCTGCGTTTGACAAAGCTGCGGATGCGCAAAATGATCTGCCCTGCGCGTTGGGCCTGGCGGGCGGTTTTGTCCAGCGCCAACAACAAGTCCTCTTCATTGACCTGTTGCGATTTGATCCGGGAGATCATGCCGCTGCAGTAATTGCTGATGGCCGTCAGCGGCTGGTTGAGTTCGTGCGCCACGCTCGACGCCATTTCGCCCATGGTGATCAGGCTGCTGGCGGTTTGGGCGCGTTCAGCTTGTTGGGCGGCCAATTCCTCGGCTTGGCGGCGTGGGGTGATGTCGCTGGCGATCACCATCTGCGCCAGGCGCCCGTCAGCCCAGTTGATATAGCGCGAGCGCACTTCTAGCCACTTGCCCAACTCAGCGACAAAGATTTCGGCATTTTCCGAGCTGGCCACTGTCAGGCTCTCGGTGGGCAGACCGGCCATGTCGTCCACATCTTCGGAGGTTTGTTCACCGCTGTAGGCCCCGGCTTGTTGTACCAGACGCAAATGGCCCTCGGTATTTTGACCAAACCACAACCGGTAGAGCTTGTTGGCAAACAGCAGCTCTTGGCTGCCCAGTGGGGCCACCGAGACCGAAGCGTCCAGCGCTTCGAGCACGATGGTGAAGCGCTCGTGCGAGCTGGCCAATTGCTCGCGAATGCGGTTGGGCTCGGTGATGTCGGTCATCGAGGTCATCCAGCCGGTTTGCCTGCCTGTGGCATCGATCAGGGGCGAGACATACATGCGGGCATCAAACAATTGGCCGTTTTTGCGTTTGACCCGCACCTGAAAGCCACCCGCAGAATGCTGGCCGCTGATTTCTTCTTCAAGCCGCTTCATCAGCAACTCGCGGTCCTGGTCGGGCCAATACGGGAAGGGGGCCACCGCACCCACAAGGTCGGCCTCACTCCAGCCAGTCATCTGGCAAAAGGCGGGGTTGACGTAGGTGATGCGGCCGCGCAAGTCCAGGGCGCGCATGCCTGTAAGCATGGAGTTCTCCATGGCGCGGCGAAAATTGGTCTCGGCCACCAAGGCTTTTTGTGTCTGAAGACGTCTGCGGGTATGACGCCAGTTGCCGATCAGCATCCAGGCGGTCATGGCGCTGAGCACGCTGACCAGCCAGAACAGACCACTGCCCACCAGGCCTTGAGAGGTGCGCCAGGCCTGGGCGCGCAAGACCAGGTCGTTGCCCACCGGCGAGACGGGCACCTCGTAATCGTTGTTGCGTTTTTCGCTGACCGGCAGCAGACGCCACAAGGCGATGCGTTCCGGAATGACCTGGCCGGCCAGCAAGCGGCTGCTGCCGTTTTGCAGGGCCACCGCGTACTTGGCCAGCACCTCGGTCGGGATGCCGTAACGCAGCAGGCCCTCCATGCTGTATTCGGCCAAAATCACGCCGCTGAAACGCCCGTTGTCGTTGGTCAGGGGGGTGTGAAGCTGCAGCACCGAAATTTGGCTGTCGCGGTCAGCCTCGGCTTCGAGCTGGCCATAAATGGGCTGCATCAGGTCGCGAGCCAAACTGAAGTGGCTCTCGGTTTCGCCAATCTTCAGCACCGTTCCCGCTCTCATTTGCTGGCTGGGCGAGATGCTGGAAATGCTCTGATTGGCCAAGATGCGGCGGCGGTCATCGATCCAGGTCAAGGACAAGAATTCTGGGTATTGCTGTACCAGCGCCTCGGCGCGTGACAAAAACTGGTCGGTGCGGATTTCCTTGTTGGACACGTCCCGGGCCAGCCGCATGACCTGCTCTTGGCGCTCCAGCAAGCGCAGGCGCAGACGCTGCTGGGCGTATTCCACATCGCGTTTGATGGCTTCTTGCTCGCGCTCCATCTCTTCAACCCGCAGATACCAAAATGCACTGGCGATAGCGGCCAAAAAAAGCACCACTGCAGCCACCGGGGCCAAGTTGGCGAATCGATCCTGCCGGTTGGGCGACTGTTTGCGCCACCATGACAGCCACCACGCCCACGGACCGACTTTGGTGACCACCGATGCTGCTTTGTTCAATTCCATACCAAGGAGTTTAGAGGACAAGGTGTGGCGACTCGGCTTGTTGGGCTTACCAAAACAGGAGTCTATTTCAATTAATTTCACAATGCAAAATCATTGAGCACTATTTGAAATTTTCAGCAAATCATGGGAAAATTCAGACATCGGTTACCCACAATATCCACTTCAGGAGACAAGCATGACAGCGGCCACACCACAACAACCGGGCGCGGACCTCGACGCCCAAGAAACCCGTGAATGGATGGATGCTCTGTCCGCCGTGATCGAAAAAGCAGGCCCTGAGCGCGCCCACTTTTTGCTCGAAGAGCTGCTCGAAGAGGCCCGCCAGCACAGCATCGATTTGCCGTTTTCGGCCACCACGGGTTACGTCAACACGATTGAGCCCACCGAAGAGGCCCGTTGCCCCGGCAACATAGAAATCGAAGAGCGCCTGCGCGCCTTCATGCGTTGGAACGCCATGGCCATGGTCGTTAAGGCCAACCGCCACAACCCCGCTGACGGCGGTGATTTGGGTGGCCACATCGGCTCGTTTGCCTCGCTGGCCCACATGTTTGGTGCCGGTTTTAACCATTTTTGGCACGCTGAGAGCGAAAACCACGGTGGTGACTGCCTCTACATCCAAGGCCATGTGTCGCCCGGTGTCTATGCCCGCGCTTTTCTGGAGGGCCGCCTGACAGAAGAGCAGTTGCTCAACTTCCGCCAAGAGGTGGACGGCAAAGGTCTGTCGAGCTACCCACACCCCAAGCTGATGCCCGAGTTCTGGCAGTTCCCCACCGTGTCGATGGGTCTGGGCCCATTGATGGCGATTTACCAGGCACGCTTCCTGAAATACCTGCATGCCCGTGGCATCGCCAACACCGAAAATCGCAAAGTCTGGGTGTTCTGCGGCGACGGCGAGATGGACGAGGTCGAATCGCTGGGCGCCATCGGCTTGGCCGCTCGCGAAAACCTGGACAACCTGATTTTTGTCGTCAACTGCAACTTGCAGCGCCTCGATGGCCCGGTGCGCGGCAATGGCAAGATCGTGCAAGAACTCGAAGGCGAGTTCCGTGGGTCCGGCTGGAACGTCATCAAGCTGCTCTGGGGCAGCGAGTGGGACAGCTTGCTGGCCCGCGACAAAGATGGCGCGCTGCGCAAGCTGATGATGGACACGCTGGACGGCGACTACCAAGCCTTCAAAGCCAATGACGGCGCTTATGTGCGCAAGCATTTCTTTGGCCGTGACCCGCGCACGCTTGAGATGGTGTCGCACCTGTCTGACAACGACATCTGGAACCTCAAGCGTGGCGGCCATGACCCGCAAAAGGTCTATGCCGCTTACCACCAAGCTGTGAACACCAAGGGTCAGCCCACTGTGCTGCTCATCAAGACCGTCAAGGGCTTTGGCATGGGCAAAGCGGGCGAGGGCAAGAACACCGTTCACCAGACCAAAAAGCTGACGGACGAAGACATCAAGTACATGCGCGACCGCTTCAACATCCCGATCCCGGACAGCGAGTTGGCCAAGATCCCGTTTTACAAACCGGCCGATGACACGCCCGAGATGCGTTACCTGCACGAGCGCCGCCAAGCCCTGGGTGGTTATTTGCCCAAGCGCCGCGCCAAGGCCGAAGAGAGCTTCACTGTGCCTTCGCTCGACACCTTCAAGGCCGTGATGGAGCCCACCGCCGAAGGCCGTGAAATCTCCACCACCCAAGCCTATGTGCGCTTTTTGACCCAGTTGCTGCGCGACCAAGCCCTGGGCCCACGCGTGGTGCCTATTCTTGTGGACGAGGCCCGCACTTTCGGCATGGAAGGCTTGTTCCGCCAGATCGGTATCTACAACCCCGCAGGTCAGCAGTACACCCCGGTCGACAAAGACCAGGTCATGTACTACAAGGAAGACAAGGCCGGTCAGATTTTGCAAGAAGGCATCAACGAAGCCGGCGGTATGTCGAGCTGGATCGCAGCGGCTACCAGCTACAGCACCAGCAACCGCATCATGGTGCCGTTCTACGTGTACTACTCGATGTTCGGCTTCCAGCGCATTGGCGACTTGGCCTGGGCGGCGGGCGACATGCAAGCACGCGGCTTCTTGTTGGGCGGCACATCGGGCCGCACCACGCTGAACGGCGAAGGCTTGCAGCACGAAGACGGTCACAGCCACATCATGGCCAACACCATCCCCAACTGCGTGTCTTATGACCCCACTTTCGCACACGAAGTCGGCGTCATCCTGCACCACGGTTTGAAGCGCATGGTCGAGAAGCAAGACAACGTGTTTTATTACATCACCTTGTTGAATGAAAACTACGCCATGCCAGGTCTGACGCCCGGCACCGAAGAGCAGATCATCAAGGGCATGTACATGTGCAAGCCCGGCGCGTCCGCTGAAGGCACCTCCGGCGCGGGCGACAAGCGCGTTCAATTGCTGGGCTCGGGCACCATCTTGCGCGAATCCATTGCCGCGCAAACCTTGCTGGCCACCGACTGGGGCATTCAGGCCGACGTGTGGAGCTGCCCCAGCTTCAACGAGCTGACCCGCGACGGTCAGGACGCCGAACGCCACAACATGTTGCACCCGATGGAAACCCCACGCGTGTCGTTTGTCGGCCAGCAACTCGCCGCGCACAGCGGCCCCGTGGTGGCATCCACCGACTACATGAAGGCTTATGCCGAGCAGATCCGTCCTTTCATTCCAAAGGACCGCACCTACAAAGTGCTGGGCACCGACGGTTTTGGCCGCTCCGACTTCCGCAGCAAGCTGCGCGAGCACTTCGAGGTCAACCGCCACTACATCGTGGTCGCGGCCCTCAAGGCCCTGAGCGAAGAGGGCAAAGTTCCGGTGGCTCAGGTGGCCGAAGCCATCCAGAAGTACGGCATCAAAACCGACAAGATCAACCCCTTGTACGCATAAAACTGGAGACGAACATGGCATTGGTAGAAGTTCAAGTCCCGGACATCGGGGATTTCGATGAAGTGACCGTCATTGAGTTGATGGTCAAAGTGGGTGACACCGTGAAGGCCGAGCAATCGCTCATCACCGTGGAGTCTGACAAAGCCTCGATGGAAATCCCGTCGAGCACGGCTGGCGTGGTCAAGGAAATGCGCGTGGCCTTGGGTGACAAGGTCAAGCAAGGCTCGATCGTGTTGGTGGTGGAAGCTGCTGGTGCGGCTGCTGCACCAGCTGTTGCACCGGCTGCCGCTGTGGCTGCTCCTGTTGCAGCGGCCCCTGTGGCGGCCGTGGCGGCGGCACCTGCCGCAACACCTGCCGTATCGGGCCCCGTGCAAGTGCATGTGCCCGACATCGGTGACTTTAAAGACGTGGCCGTCATCGAAGTCATGGTCAAGCCCGGCGACACCATCAAGGTCGAGCAATCGCTGATCACTGTCGAGTCGGACAAAGCTTCGATGGAAATCCCGTCATCACACGCCGGCGTGCTCAAAGAGCTCAAAGTCAAAGTGGGCGACACGGTCAACATCGGTGACCTGCTGGCCATTTTGGAAGGCACCGTGGCTGTTGCTGCTGCGCCAGTGGCTGCTGCGGTTGCCGCGGCCCCCGTGGCGGCAGTTGTCCAGGCACCCGCTGCCGTGCCCACCCCAGTGGCCGCAGCCGCCGCTGCGGTGGCAGCGCCTGCCCACGCCCCCGGCGGCACCACGCTGGGTTTGCCCCACGCCTCGCCTTCGGTGCGCAAGTTCGCCCGCGAGCTGGGAGTGCCGCTGGCAGAAGTCAAAGGCTCGGGCCTCAAAGGCCGCATCACCGAGGCCGATGTGCAAGCCTTCACCCAGGCCGTCATGTCGGGCGCAGCCCAAACCAAAGCGCAGGCAGCCAAAGCCCCTGCAGCTTCGGGCGGTGACGGCGCAGCTTTGGGCCTGATCCCCTGGCCCAAGGTGGACTTTGCCAAGTTTGGCCCCATCGAGCGCAAGGAGATGGGCCGCATCAAGAAGATCAGCGGTGCCAACTTGCTGCGCAACGCCATCATGATCCCGGCCGTCACCAACCACGACGACGCCGACATCACCGACCTCGAAGCCTTCCGCATATCCACCAACAAAGAGAACGAGAAGAGCGGCGTGAAGGTCACGATGCTGGCGTTCTTGATCAAGGCCTGCGTGGCCGCGCTCAAGAAATACCCCGAGTTCAACAGCTCGCTTGACGGCGATGCACTGGTTTACAAAAACTACTGGCACATCGGCTTTGCCGCTGACACGCCCAACGGTTTGATGGTGCCCGTCATCCGCGATTGCGACAAAAAAGGCGTCTTGCAGATCAGCCAAGAAATGGGTGAGCTGGCCAAGAAAGCCCGTGACGGCAAACTCGGCCCCGCAGAAATGACCGGTGCGACCTTCACCATCTCCAGCCTCGGCGGCATTGGTGGCAAGTACTTCACGCCCATCATCAACGCGCCCGAAGTGGCCATCCTCGGTGTGTGCAAGAGCACCATGGAACCCGTCTGGGACGGCAAGCAGTTTGTGCCCCGTTTGATGCTGCCTCTGTCGTTGACGTGGGACCACCGTGTCATCGACGGCGCTGCAGCGGCACGCTTCAACGCGTTCCTGGGTCAAATCCTCAGCGACTTCCGTCGCGTTCTTCTCTAAGGATTTGGTATGGCACTGATTGATATCCAAGTTCCCGACATCGGCGACTTCGACGAAGTCACCGTGATCGAGCTGATGGTCAAGGTGGGCGACACCGTCAAATCTGACCAAAGTCTGATCACCGTGGAGAGCGACAAAGCCTCCATGGAAATTCCTTGCAGCCACGGTGGCGTGGTCAAAGAACTCAAGGTCAAGCTGGGCGACAAGGTCAAACAAGGCTCGGTGGTGTTGGTGCTGGAAGGGGAGGGCGCTGCGGCAGCCCCGGCCCCTGCAGCTGCTTCCGCTCCAGCGGCTGCAACTGCTCCAGCCCCTGTTGCCACAGCCCCCGCACCCACTGCCTCATCGTTTGGTGGCTCTGCCGACATCGAGTGTGACGTGCTCGTGTTGGGCGGTGGCCCTGGCGGTTACTCCGCTGCATTCCGCGCCGCCGACCTCGGTCTGAACGTCGTCATCGTTGAGCGCTACGCCACCTTGGGCGGCGTGTGCCTGAACGTCGGTTGCATCCCTTCCAAAGCCTTGCTGCACGTCGCGGCCGTCATGGACGAAGTCAGCCACATGGCCGACCTCGGTGTCGACTTTGGCAAGCCCGTGGTCAACATCGACAAGCTGCGCGGCCACAAAGAAAAAGTCATCGGTAAACTCACAGGCGGTTTGGCTGCCATGGCCAAAATGCGCAAGGTCACCACCGTGCGCGGCTTGGGCCAGTTCGTGGGTGCACATCACCTTGAAGTGTTGGAGACCACCGGCACGGCACAAGCGCAAAACGGCAGCAAAAAAGTGATTGCCTTCAAGAAGGCCATCATCGCTGCAGGCTCGCAAGCCGTGGGTTTGCCTTTCATGCCCAACGATCCTCGGGTTGTGGACAGCACCGGTGCTTTGGAACTCCAGAGTGTTCCGAAGCGCATGCTCATCTTGGGCGGCGGCATCATCGGCCTGGAAATGGGCACGGTTTACAGCACGCTGGGCGCACGCCTGGACGTGGTGGAAATGATGGACGGCCTCATGCAAGGTGCAGACCGCGACCTGGTCAAAGTCTGGCAAAAGATGAACGCCAAGCGCTTTGACAACATCATGCTCAAGACCAAGACCGTGTCCGCACGCGCCTTGCCCGAAGGCATTGAAGTCACGTTCGAGAGCGCTGAACCCGGCGGCACAGCCCCCGCGCCGCAGGTGTACGACCTCGTGTTGCAAGCCGTGGGCCGCACGCCCAACGGCAAAAAACTCGCCGCTGAAAAAGCAGGCGTGGCGGTGACCGACCGCGGCTTCATCAACGTCGACATTCAAATGCGCACCAACGTGCCGCACATCTTTGCCATTGGCGACATCGTGGGCCAGCCCATGTTGGCGCACAAGGCGGTGCACGAAGC
>JAIXOZ010000168.1 GCA_027486495.1 Comamonadaceae bacterium
AGCTTGCGTGTGCTGCGCCCACTGGGCAGCCGCTATCAGACCGAGCAAGCCTTGATCGAAGAATGGCTCGGCGGCATCGAGGCCGCCACGCGCCAATCCCCCGCTCTGGGCCTGGAGCTGGCGCGTTGCGGTCAACTCATCAAGGGTTATGGCAGCACCAACGAGCGCGGCAAAGACAACTTGCTGCACATCCTGCGTCACGTCTGCGGACCCACATCGACGCTGCCTGTGCACGAACGGGCGGCGGCCGTGGCGCAAATCCGCCAAGCCGCCTTGCAAGACGAAGCGGGCCAAGCGCTCGACCAGGCCTTGCTGCAGCACGGCGCTCCGGCGCGTCCGGTCAAGGAACAACCCGTGCTGTGGATGAAAAATCCACGGCTGAAAAAATCCTGAAATTTAAACAAACTCAAACCCCGGCCAACTCCCGCAACGCCTGGGGGTTGGGCAGGCCCAACACGCGACCGCCGCCGCTGATGAGTTGGCGTTCGCGCAAATGGCGCAGCACCCGCGAAAAGGTTTCTGGGGCGATGCCCAGTTGCGCGGCAATGGTCCGTTTTCGCTCGGTCAGTTTCACGGCCAGACCGCCTGACTGATCGCTGGGTTCAGCGTGGCGCAGCAACCATTCAGCGCATCGCGAATCAGCGTCTTTGGCCACACGACTGACCGCCAGTTCGCTTTGTTGGCGCTGCGATCGCGCCATGTCCATGAGCAGGCTTTGCGAGGCCACAGGCAAAGCCTGCAATTCGGCCACAAAATCGGGCACGCTCACGTACTGCACCAACACCTCGGTCTCGGCCACCGCGTCGACCGCATGCGGCAAGCCCAGCAAGCCCGATGCGGGCTCTAACCAGAATGGCCCTTCCACCTCGCCCAGCTGGTGCGCCATGTGGCCATCCACCAGCACCCCCAACACCACGCGCCCCTGCATGACATGCACAATGCGGTCAACCGCGTCACCTCGGTGCAGCAACACAGTGCCTGCCAAAACGGGGGCTGCGGGTTCGGACATAGGGGGCAAAGAAGTATCCAACATGGTGGAGCCAAATGTGCCAGAGCCACAGCATGTGGGCTTTGACGCAAATCAACGAGGCCCCATCACCTCACCAGGATCGCCCGAAAGTCGTTCACATTAGTGTGTGTGGGCCCGGTGATGACCAGATCGCCCAATGGTTCAAAATAGCCGTAGGCGTCGTTGCGCTGCAAATGATCGGCCACTTTGTGCCCCAGCGCGGCAGCGCGCGCCAGCGTGTCGGGGGCCACTTGCGCCCCGGCGTTGTCTTCGATGCCATCGATGCCATCGGTGTCGGCCGCCAGCGCCCAGACGCCGCTCTGACCTTGCAGGGCCTCTGCCAGGCCCATGCAAAACTCCCCCGCCCGCCCACCGCGCCCGCGGGGCGTGCCCGCAGGCTGGGGCTTGATGGTCACCGTAGTTTCGCCGCCACTCAAAATCACGCAAGGCTTGATGAACGGCCCCAGGCCCTTGGCCGCCGCACGCGCCAGCGCCGCGTGCACCTTGGCCACCTCACGCGACTCGCCCTCGATCTCGTCGCTCAGGATGTAAGCATTCAAGCCCATAGCACGGGCAGCAGTGGCTGCAGCCTCGAGCGACTGTTGGGGCGTGGCGATCATGTGCACGCTGTGGCCCGCAAACACGGAAGAGCCGGGTTTGGGGGTTTCCCAAACACCCGACTGTAAGGCCTGCAGCACCGAGTCAGGCACCGTGATCGCGTAGCGTTTGAGAATGGCCAGCGCATCGGCGCAGGTGCTGGCATCCGGCACCGTGGGGCCGCTGGCGATGATGGACGGGTCGTCGCCCGGCACATCGCTGATGGTCAGCGTGACCACCCGCGCAGGGGCACATGCGGCCGCCAAGCGCCCGCCCTTGATGCGCGACAGGTGTTTGCGCAAACAGTTCATTTCAGAAATATTGGCTCCACTGGCGAGCAGTTGGCGGTTGATGTCTTGCTTGAGCTGCAAACTGATGCCGTCGGCTGGCAAAGTCAGCAAAGACGAACCGCCGCCAGAAATCAGGCAAAGCACCAGGTCGTCGGCGGTCAGGCCTTGCGTGAGTTCCAAAATCCGCTCAGCCGCTCGCAAGCCTGCTGCATCGGGCACCGGGTGAGAAGCCTCGACCACCTCGATGCGCTCGGGCAAGCCCGCAGGACGCGGCGGCGTGTGGCCATAACGCGTGACCACGAGTCCTGACAGCGGGGCATCCAAAGGCCACAGGGCCTCGACCGCCTGCGCCATCGCCCCGCCCGCTTTGCCAGCGCCCAGCACCAAGGTACGGCCCTTAGCAGGGTCTGGCGGGGTGGGCAAATGGGCTGCGGTGTTGTGCATGGGCAGTGCACGTTGCACCGCCACGTTGTAAAGCACTTTCAAAAAGTCAGAGGAGTCTTGGGTCAAGCTGGAGATTGGGGGCTGGGCATCTTGCATGGGCAAATTGTGCCCCAAGGCAGGTAAAGTTCGATCCATGACCACACTGCTCATCCACCGCGCCCGCTGCATCGCCACACAAGACGATGCGAATACTGAACTCAAAGACGCCTCGCTCTTGATCCGCGATGGCCGCATTGAACGCATCATCCCGGCCACTGAAAACACCGACGAGCTGCTCAAGCAGGTGGATGAGGTGATCGACGCGCGCCGCCATGTGGTCGTGCCGGGCTTGATCAACACGCACCACCACATGGTCCAGTCGCTCACGCGGGCGATTCCCGGGGTGCAAAACGCCGAGCTGTTTTCTTGGCTCCAGGGCCTGTACCCCATCTGGGAGGGCCTCTCGCCGGAGATGGTGCGTGTCTCAGGCCAAGTGGCCATGGCCGAGATGTTGCTCAGCGGCTGCACCACCAGCTCTGACCATCTCTATATCTACCCCAACGGCGTGCGCTTGGACGACAGCATCGAAGCGGCGCACACCATGGGCATGCGCTTCACGGCCACACGCGGCAGCATGAGCGTAGGGCAATCGCAAGGCGGCCTGCCGCCCGACAGCGTGGTCGAGCAAGAACCCGCCATCCTGAAAGAGACGCAGCGCCTGATCGAGACCTGGCACGACGCCAGCTACGGCGCGATGACGCATGTGGCCGTGGCGCCCTGCTCGCCTTTCAGCGTGAGCCAGGACCTGATGCGCGAATCGGCAAAGCTGGCCCGTGCCCACGGCGTGCGGCTGCACACCCATTTGGCCGAAAACGACCACGACATCGCTTACACCCGCGAGAAGTTCAACTGCACCCCGGCGCAATACGCCGAAGACTTGGGTTGGGTGGGCCGCGACGTGTGGCACGCCCACGGTGTGAAGCTGGACGACGAAGGCACGTATTTGTTTGCCCGCACGCGCACCGGCATCGCCCATTGCCCGTGCAGCAACATGCGCCTGGCCAGCGGCATCTTGCCGCTGCGCAAAATGCTGGACGCGGGCGTGCCGATTGGCTTGGGCGTGGACGGCAGCGCCAGCAACGATGCGGCTCACCTGCTCAATGAAGCCCGCCAAGCCATGCTGCTGGCGCGTGTGGGCAGGGCCATGGAACCACCACGCGTCGAAGACGGGCGCACCGTGTTTGGGTGTGACTTGGGTCCGTCAGACATGACACCCCGCGACGCCCTGCGCCTGGCCACACGCGGCGGCGCCGAGGTGTTGGGCCGTGCCCACGAGTTGGGGCAAATCAAAGAGGGTTATTGCGCCGACATCGCCATGTTCCGCACCGACACGCTGAGCATGGCGGGCGGCGCGGTGCACGACCCGGTGGGTGCGCTGCTGCTGTGCGCCAGCGACAACGCCGACTACACCCTCGTCAACGGGCGCGTGGTGGTGCGCCAAGGCGAGATTGCCACGGTGGACATGGGGCCGCTGATTGAGCAGCACAACCGGTTGGCCATGCGGTTGGCTTTGGGGGCGGCTTGAGTTTCCAAACCCTGGACACCTTTGGCTAAATTAGCCAATCCGCAGGAGTTCACCATGCAAATCACCGCCACCGAAGCCAAAAACCGTTTTGGCAGCATTTGCGCCCTTGCCAAACGCGAACCCGTGTTTGTAGAAAAAGCGGGGCAAATTGACACGGTCATCCTGTCGGCTGAGCAATACCGGGTTTTGCAAGCCAACCAAAACTCGACCAGCCTGGCTGCGCGCAAAAAAAAATTTGAAACGGAATTTGGTGATTGGATTGCCGCACAAAACACTTGGGTAGAAAAGCAAGGCATCCCCGGTGCCGACTTGCGACCTTGGTAAACCGCCATGGCGCAATTTGATGTTTACGCCAATCCCAGCGAGGGCGTTGCAAAAGGTGTTTTCAGAGGTTTAGCTACCGGATAACGTTGAATTGGCGCTTGGCACTTGCGGAAAAACGCGAGCTGCCTTGTATGACGACACCTTGGTACAGGTGGCACTGCTCATCCCGCTCGAGCACCCGCTGCCCCATCGTGAGTGATGCTGCAACGGGGCGGGTGGCCAAGGCGGGTCCAATCACCAATGCACACCCTGTCCCGTTTTACAAGTGAACGACAGCTTACCGCTGGCGTGCTGGCTCACTCGATGCGAATGCCTGCAGCTTTCACCAGCTGAGCGGCGGCCAAAGTTTCTGCGTCAAGGTATTTTTCAAACGCATCTTGTTGCATGGGCATGGCGGCTGCGCCCAGCTTTTCAAGGCGTTCTCTCACGTCCGCCATGGCCAATACGCTCATCACGCCAGCGTGCAATTTTTGAACAATAGGCTTGGGTGTTTTTGCGGTGACGAATAATCCCACCCAGAACGTGTAAGCCGCACTGGCAAAACCAGCCTCTGAGATGGAGGGAACATTGGGCAGCATTGGCGAGCGCTGTGCAGTGCTGACGGCCAAGGCTTGAAGACGGCCACTTTGAATCAAAGGCAGTGCCGAAACCAACGGTGCAAAGAACCAATCAATACGACCTGCAGCTGTCTCTGTGAGAGCCTCGGGTGTACCTCGGTAGGGTACATGTTGCGCTTGTATGCCAGCGGCAACACGGAACCTTTCGGCATTCATGTGCGTGGCGGAGCCGTTGCCAGCCGATGCGTAGTTGAGTGCCCCTGGTTGTGCTTTGGCTTTGGCCACCAAGTCCGCCACGTCTTTGTAGCCCTTGCTGGGCGAAACAACGATCACATTGGGCAAGCTGGCCAAGGGGCTGATGCCGTCGAAGTCTTTCAACGTGTCATAGCTCAGCTTCGGGTAGAGCGCAGGGTTGACCACATGGCCTGAGCTGTGTACCAGCATGGTGTAGCCGTCGGCAGGGGCCTTGGCTACCAAAGCCGCACCGACCGTACCACCCGCACCGGTTTTGTTGTCGATCACAATTTGTGCGCCCAAAAGCGGGCCGAGTTTTTCTGCCACGGTGCGCGCAATCACGTCGGTGCCGCTGCCCGCTGTGAAGGGAACAACAAAAGTGATGGCTTTGTCTTTAGGCCATTCTGATTGCGCGAAGCTAGGCAGGGCTGAGCCCGCCGCCAAGGCAGCGGCCCATTGCAAGCTTTGGCGGCGTGTGAAATGTGCATTGTTCATGGTTTGTCTCCGGTTGATTGTTGAAAGTTAAGCAGCGGGGGGATCAAAAGGCATGGCCAGCAAGATCCGCGCTTCTTGCTGGGTATGGTTGATGATTTGGCGCTTCTCACCAGGCGCGAAACGGCATGAGTCGAAGGTATGAAGGATGTCGCGTGTTTCCACGCCGTCCAGTTCACTCACCAAGGTGAGCTCACCCTGCAGCACCACGTAATGTTTTTCAATCGGCGAGCCATCGAGCGAGGTGCGACCACCGGGCTTCAAGATGGACATACCCATCCATAGTTGTACCGCCGGGCCCGCTTCCCGCCCTTGCAGACGCAAACACTGCATGTCGAAATGGTGAGGGGCAACGTATTCAGGCGCTTGATTGAGTCGGGTGATGTTCATGGTGTGCTCTGCTTTCAGGGATTGAATACGATGCGGCGGCTGGCGCCACTCAAGACTTCTTTATAGACCGCCAAGACGTGGTCAAGTGAGAACACCGCGTCCGAGCTGACCACAAAGGGGTGTAAGGTGCCCGCTTCAAAACCAGTACGCATGGCTTCCATCCGTTCGTTGGTTTCGATGCAGTTGAGCGCCAAGGTGTCGATGCCCACATAGGTGTGCATGCCGCGGTAAAAGGTGAAGATGTCAAATGGGACAGGGCGCTCGAGAGTGGAAATGAAAATTTGCGTCGCGCCTTTGGCCATGGCTTTGTTGGCGGCTTCAAAGTAGGGGCTGCCCACGGTGTTGAATACAATATGCGCGCCTTTGCCGTCGCTCAGTTCACGGATGCGTGCGGCCACGTCTTCGGTTTTGGCATCGATGGTGTGCACGCCTTTGGACGGGCCATCCCATTCGCCAGCGCCGCGTCGTACCGCAATCACGTTGGCGCCGGCTTGTGCCGCGAGTTGCACCGCGGCTTGGCCTACTTTGCCGTTGGCGCCCATCACGGCCACAGTTTGTCCGCGTTGCGGCATGCCGCTGCGAAGAAAACCTTCATAAGCGGTAATGAAGGGCACGCCCACCGAGCCTGCTTCTTCAAAGCTCAGGTTCTTAGGTTTTTCGCGCAAAGCAGCTTCGGGCAGCACCAGCCAACCCGCGTGTGAACCATCGCGTGTGATTCCCACATCGCCGCCCGAGCCCCACACCTCTTTGCCCACCCATTCGCTGGGGCCATCCACCACCACGCCGGCAAAGTCGCGGCCTGGCGTGCGAGGAAAAACCGCTTGCGGCATGATGCCCAAAGCGGCTTTCACATCACTTGGGTTCACGCCAGCGCTGCGCACTCGTACCAAGGCCTCGCCTTTTTGCAAGCTAGGCGGGCTTTGTTTTTCAAGGGTCGGTGCCAGCGCATCGGCTGAGGCTGCTTTGGCGTTCACGCGCACGGCGCGTAAGTCTTCTTTTTGAATCGACATTGTTTTTCTTTCTTGATCAAGCGCGGCCAGGCAAGTTGAGCATCGCGCGGGCTTCGCGTGGGTTGGCCAATTCGCCGCCCAAGTCATGGATGATGCGTTTGGCTTTGCTCACCAACTCAGCGTTGCTCTTGGCGAGCACGCCTTTTTCCAAATAGATGTTGTCTTCCATACCCACGCGCACATGGCCGCCTGCAAACCAAGCTTGCGCCACGATGGGGAATTCATATCGGCCAATGCCAAACGCTGACCAAATGGCACCTGCTGGCAGCAAGCTGCGGGCGTACAACAGGGTTTCAGGTGAGGAAGAAAACCCGTATTTCACGCCTGTGACAAAGGTCCACATACCGGGCCCGTCCAAGGTGCCATCGGCAATCAAGTCACGCGCCAAATGCATGTCACCAGAGTCAAAAATCTCAAGTTCAGGCTTCACACCTGCGTCGCGCATGATCTTGGCCATGATGCGCACGTTGCGCGGCGTGTTGATGACCACATCGCCGCCAGAGTTCATCGTGTTGAGGTCCAGCGAGCACACATCGGGTTTGAGAATGCGCACATGTTCGACACGCTTTTCGGGTTGCACCAGGGTCGAGCCAGGGGCTGCGATACGCGGGTCGTCCACGCTGGGAATGAAGCGCCCCCCCGGACCCGTGGTGAGGTTGATGATCAGCTCGGGGTTGGCACGGCGCACTTGGTCAAACACCTCGCGGTAGAGCTCAAGCTCCATGGACGGTTTGCCTGTTTTGGGGTCTCGCACATGAATATGCACCGCCGCTGCGCCTGCTTCAGCTGCCGACAAACATTCGTCGGCAATTTGCGTGGGCGTGACGGGCAGATGAGGGGTTTGGTCGGGCGTGGTGATGTTGCCGGTGACCGCGCAGGTGAGGAAAGTTTTTTGGCTCATATCTATTTTGGTTTTTTAGTTAAAGGTGACGGCCGCCGTCCACCACGATGCGTGTGCCCGTGATGTAACGCATGGTGGTCGCGCAGGCTTGCACCACGGCAGCCACGTCGTCGACGGTGCCAATGCGGCGCAGGGGAATGGTGGTGGCCACTTTCTCGTTGAAGTCTGCGCCGCGGCCCGGTACAAAACTCGAGTCCACCACGCCGGGCGACACCGAAATGACGCGCACATGCGGTGCAAAAGCCTTGGCCAATGCGTCGCCCACCACATCAATGCTGGCTTTGGCGGCCACGTAAGCCAAGTTGCTGCCGGTGCCGGTGAAGCCTGCGATGGAGGAGATGTTGACGATCAAGCCGTCTTGTGATTTTTGGAGCAATGGCATGAAGGCGCGAATGGTGGCGATCACGCCGCGAAAGTTGACCTTCAAAATGTTGTCAATCAGCTCGTCCGTCAATGCGTTCAAGTCGTTGGCAGGCACTGCCTTGGTGTAGCCTGCGCTGTTGACCAAGATATGCACCACGCCGCACTGCGCTGCCACTTGGTCTGCCACGACTTGCAGCGAGGCGCTTTCGGTGAGGGGCGCTTTGAAGCACAAGTGGCCCGAGCCCGGCAGGCTGGCGGCTTTGGCAGCGGCCGACTCGGCCGACTCGGAGTTGTAAAGCAGCACACAGCGTGCACCCAAATGGGCCAAGCGTCGAGCCGTCGCAAGGCCAATGGCGCCAGTTCCACCGGTGATAACGGCTACGCGATTTGTCAAAGACTCAGTGGGTTCAAAGGTGGATGTCATGATGTTCTCGTCATTGAAGGATGCGAAGGGTTTCAGGGAATGGGCGGGTGTGGGAACACCATCTCACCACGCACCAAGTGGAAGTCTTGTGTCAATTGCGCTGTGGTGGTGTGGCCGTCAGCGTGTTTGGTTAAGCGCCCCACCAGTAGCGCGGTGACGCCAAACACGGGATCGCTGGTGAGGTTGGCGTCGTCATCTGCAAACACTTGAGTGATCAGCACTTTGTGGCCTGGACTGGACACCATGAAGTGCAAATGGGCGGGCCGATTGGGGTGACGCAATTGCGCGGCCAATAACTCACCGCAGGGTCCATCGGTGGGCACGGGATAGCCTGAAGGGCAGACAGTGCGAATGAAATAAACGCCTTGTGCATCTGTCGTGAACACCCCCCGCAAATTCATCTCGGCTTGGGTGGGGTCTTGGTTTTCATACAGACCTACAGGAGAGGCTTGCCAAACGTCGACCTTGGCGTTGGCCAACGGCTGGCCATCGGCGTCATAGACGACACCACGCACTTCCATGGGAATACCTGGCGTGGCCGATCTCACAATGCTCTCGCCTGGCAGGCAAACCGGCGCATGGTCGCGCCAAAATGGGCCCAGCAAACCTGCTGCAGTCGACTCACGGTCGTGTCCAGGCGGGTTGTTGAGCATCGCGACCAAGGTGGACACGCCAAACAAATCAAATGCCAAGATCACTTCGTTCTTGGTCTCTCCCGTCTCCTGACCAATCCCGGTTAAGAACTTCACCGCCTCTTCAAACTCACGTTCGGTCACCTGTTGCTCCATCACAAAATGGTGCAAGTGGGTGCTCAGCGCGCACAGCAATTGGCGCAACCTGGGGTCTGGCGTGCGGCCCATCACCTCTAGCACCAAAGGCAAGATGGTGTCGGGCGTTGTAGGAAATATGGGCGGTGTAGGGGAAGAGTTCATGGTTCAGCTTTCAGTCATTGCAAATTTTAAAAAGTTTTGCAACCGGTTGCAATCATAGGGCCATCAAATTAAAGAAACATCATGATTTACCCTAATAATTTACTAGAGACCGGTTGCAATAAAATACCAATATGACGCGATCTTTGACCCCTACTTTGCAAGATTTGGCACAGCATTTGGGGGTCCATAAGTCCACTGTGTCGCGCGCCATGGACCCTGCACGTCGTCATTTGGTCAAAGCCAACTTGTTGGAACGCGTCGAAGCTGCTGCTCGCGATTTGGGTTACCGGCCCAATCACGCCGCTGCAGCGCTGAGTCGAGGGCGTTCCAAAACCATTGGCGTCTTGCTGCCCGACATCACCAACCCCGTGTTTCCACCCATCTTGCGGGGCATTGAAGACGCCCTAGAAGCCGATGGTTATTTCGCCCTTCTCGCCAACACCGCCCGTCTTGAAAACAGCGGTCGCACCGTCGAAGTGGCGGTCGACCGCATGCAAGCACAGCGGGTTGAGGGTTTTTTAATCGCCACAGCGACGCGCGATGACGTGTGGTTAGAAAACTTGCGTCAAAGAGATGCCCGCATCGTTTTGATCAACCGAACCGACGGCCGTGGGCGTTTGCCTGCGGTGATCAGTGATGACATGCTCGGCATGCGTTTGGCTGTGGACCATTTGGTGGACTTAGGGCACAGTCAAATTGCCCACTTGGCTGGGCCTGAGAGTTTCTCCACGGGTATGGCTCGAAGGTTGGGTTTTGAGCAAGCCATGCGAAGCCAAGGGTTGACACCGGCGCATGTCGTGATGGCCGATGCGTACGCGATCGAAAGCGGAAACCTGGCGATGCAGCAGCTGCTGGCGCTGCGCTCGCGTGGTGTGTTCACGGCGGTGGTCGCTGCCAACGACTTGATCGCTTTGGGCGCCTTACAAGCACTGCGCAACGCTGGGGTGGCCGTACCGACCGAAATGTCGATCGTGGGGCACAACGACATGCCCCTGCTAGACCAAGTCCATCCGCCCCTGACGTCGGTTCGTATTCAGCACTACCAAATGGGCTACACGTCTGCACGTTTATTGCTGGATGCTTTGCACGATAGCCCAGGCAGTCAAGATGCGACGGTCATGTTGCCGCCGCAATTGATGGTGCGTGCCTCTACGGCCCCCCCCGTTTAATGGTCCTGTTCTCCATGTCTTGGGCCCAACATTTCCCACACGTGCAATTCGCAGACTTCTTGCTCAGCACGGCATTGCCGGGGGGAAGCTGATTCCCCCTGTGGCGGGTGGGTGGTTTAACCTTGAATGCGAATTCAGAAGTTGACCCAATGGATCAAATTTGACAGACATAATCGGTGCACCTCGAGTCATGCGCGTCCGCGTGTCACCCTCGCCAATTTACGTTGACCGTCCTTGCGCCATGCACCGCACCATTTTTGACACCCCCGTCGTCAACACCGCCTTGCGCGGTCTCTCGTTGGCATTTCTCAAAGTCACAGGCTGGAAGGTCGAGGGCAGCTTGCCTGCCGGTGTCACCAAATGCGTGGTCATTGCAGCGCCACACACCAGCAACTGGGACCTGCCCTACACCCTGATGGTGGCGTATGTGTTGCGCTTGCAGATTTACTGGATGGGCAAAAGCAGCATCTTCTCGTTTCCCTTTGGTCCGGTCATGCGCTGGCTGGGCGGCATTGCCGTCAACCGTTCACAAGCCTCCAACTTGGTGGACTCCTGCGCCCAAGCCTTGGTCCAAGCCGAAGGCCCGGTGCACCTGGTGGTGCCACCTGAAGGCACGCGCAGCAAAACGCGCTATTGGAAAACCGGCTTTTATTACATCGCGCTGCAGGCGCAGGTGCCCATCGTGATGGCCTACATGGACTACTCGCGCAAACTCAGCGGCCTGGGCCAGCTGTTCTACCCCACGGGCGACATCGAGAAAGACATGGTCGCCATCAAAGCCTTTTATGCACCTTTTAAGGGCAAGAACGCAGAGCAGTTTGAAACGCCGCCAGACCAACCCGCTTGAGCTGCGGCAGGGTTGGAGGCTGTCGCACAAGGGCGGGTGATGGCCGGTGCGAGAGCCGAATCACCACACCCCGACCTCAGTCCAGCTTGGCCCCCGCCAAGAACCAGCGCCCGATCATGGCGCGCTCTTCTTCGGTCATGCCGGTGGCATTGCCCATGGGCATTTGTTTGGTCACCGCGACTTGCTGGTAGACGTTTTGCGCGTGCTGCTTGAGCTGTTCAGGGCTGTCCAAACGCACGTTTTTCAT
>JAIXOZ010000016.1 GCA_027486495.1 Comamonadaceae bacterium
TAACGCATGTGCATGTAGGAGATTTGCTACGCATTCGCCCCGGCGAAAAAGTTCCAGTTGATGGAGTAGTGACCGAGGGCAGTAGCGCCATCGATGAATCCATGCTGACCGGTGAACCCGTGCCAGTGTCTAAGCGAGTTGGCGACAAGGTGATTGGAGCAACTCTCAACACCAATGGCTCTCTCGTGATGCGGTCTGAAAAAGTCGGCGCGGCCACCATGCTCTCTCAAATCGTTCAAATGGTGGCCCAAGCGCAACGCTCCAAAGCACCGATGCAACGAATGGCTGACACCGTAGCGGGGTGGTTCGTGATGGCAGTTGTCAGCGTTGCCTTGCTCACTTTTTTTGCTTGGGGCCTGTTCGGTCCCGAGCCAAGCTGGGTTTATGCCCTGATTAACGCAGTTGCGGTTCTGATCATCGCCTGCCCCTGTGCGCTGGGCCTGGCCACACCGATGTCCATCATGGTCGCCACCGGGCGTGGTGCCACCCATGGCGTTCTTTTCCGCGATGCCGCTGCAATTGAGAATCTTAGAAAAATTGATACCCTGATCATCGATAAAACCGGCACGCTGACGGAGGGTAAACCGGCGTTTGATCGCGCGGTGGCTGCCCCGGGTTTTAACGAAATAGAGGTGCTGCGCCTTGCGGCCAGCCTGGACCAAGGCAGCGAGCACCCACTGGCCGATGCCATCGTGCGCGCGGCCCGCGAACGTCATCTGTCTTTGGACAAACCTGAGAACTTCGAGTCGGGTTCAGGAATTGGCGTGCGAGGTCAGGTTGGAGGACGACAACTGGCTCTGGGCAACACGGCATTGATGGAGCAGCTTGGTGTGGCTGTCCAGGCACTGGTGTCACAGGCGGAGTTATTGCGGTCAGAGGGAGCAAGCGTAATGCATCTGGCCGTTGATGGGCAACTAGCAGGCTTGTTAGCCGTGTCTGATCCGATCAAGGCTAGCACGCCCGAGGCTCTGGCCACTCTCAAGGCTGCCGGTCTGCGTATCGTCATGGCGACAGGTGACGGCTTGACCACTGCCCGCTCAGTTGGCGAACGACTTGGAATCGACGAGGTGCATGGTGAAGTCAAGCCCGCAGACAAACTGGCTCTCGTGGACCAGTTGCAAAAACAAGGCCGTATCGTAGCGATGGCTGGCGACGGTATCAACGACGCACCTGCACTGGCCAAGGCCGATGTCGGCATCGCCATGGGAACAGGCACTGATGTGGCCATGAACAGTGCCCAGGTGACTCTCGTAAAAGGTGATTTGCGCGGGATTGCGGTAGCCCGCACGCTCTCACAGGACACTGTGCGCAACATGAAACAGAACCTGATGTTTGCTTTTCTGTACAACGCGTTGGGGATTCCTGTTGCGGCGGGTGTGTTGTTCCCCTGGACGGGTTGGTTGCTGTCGCCATTGATCGCTGCCTTGGCCATGAGCTTCAGCTCGGCGTCGGTGATTGGAAATGCGCTGAGGCTGCGCAAGCGGCGGGATTGATAGCCGCGCACAGCTTTCACCAGAGAGCCCACGGTACCTGATTGACCGTGACTGGCCATTTGGCCTCATTGGGCATCTATTCGGAAGAATAGTGGTTTCTCCTAAGCCAAGTAGTGCGTCAAGCGCATGGCAGTCGGTGCCATGTTGGCTTAATTCAATCACTGCTTTCGGTTTACAAGCTGATTGTTCTCTATGTCAGCAATTGGTTGGCTCTTGCACATCTTGCTGAAATATTGGAAGTTAGCTTCTGCATAAGTGGAGTAGTCGTATTTCCAAAATGGTCTCCAGTAAGCGGTCAGTCGTTCAACAGTTTTGGATGGCCGGTCTGGAGGAGACAGATCGAATATGACTACTACCGGTAAGGGCCTCTTGCCGACCGCCAAATCTAAATGCCATATGGCCGCACCTGGCCATCACCGGGTCCTGAATTTGCGAATTGGGCTGCCTCATAGCTGCCGGTCGACCACACGCTTACTTCAACCACTGAATGAGTCGAATGGCGGCGAATGATCAATCTTCAAGTGTGAGCAACTCAATTTCTGCTTCGCGCCGGCTGACAAGCCCATGCAGTACTTTGCCGCCACCATAGACCCACCGGCGTAACTCCTGCCTGGCTGCGATCCAATCTCGCTGATTCATACGCCTTCGCAGTGTCGAAGTCTGAAGCCTCCCCGCACCAAGGTTGAACGTGAAATCCACAATTGCCGCAAGGCGTCCCTCAGGTTCAGTAACCAGCACCGGGCAGTAACGCAGCGTTGCTGCGAGCGCCGTTTGCAAGTCGAGCGCCAGGTAGACCTCGGCTTCAGTCTCCGTGATCGGCGGATGCCTCGGGTCACACAGATGACCGTAGCCAATCGTCCAGTAGCCCGCAGGGCATATGTACGGGTGGACACGACCTGGATCTGCCTTCGCCACCCGATGGAACCCCTCAAACCGCTTGGCCAGTTCGATCGCAGCACGCGGAACCTCGATCACGATCGAGCCCGATCAAACACGCGGCCAAGGAACCAGAAGTTCAACACGCCAGCCCAAAGGGCCTGATCTGCTTCAGTCCAAGCGTGCAGGATCGCAGTACCCCAACCTGCACCAGCGGTGACAGCCGCCGCGAATGCAGCAGTCTTTGCCGCACAGTACAGCGCCATGAACCAATAGGTGATCACTGGGCGAACTGTGCTGGAAAGTGCATCGGCCCAGGCAACCCCAGTTTTTTCACCCTGAGTGCGCACAGCATCGCGAAGAGTTTCGATTGCGCCTGTATTCCATGCGCCGTCGGCAGCTGCTCCGATCTCGGACATGCGTTGAGCACCACGAAGTTTCTCAAACTCGAGCGCCTTATCCTGCATGGCCAACTCGTGGCCACGCTCTCCTTGGCGGTCGAACCATTTCAGGACCTCGGGAGCCAGGCGAAACGCGCCGCCCAGCAAGCCGCCTAATAGAGTCTCAATCATTGAGGACCTCCCATAAGACGCAACTTGATGGCGATTCCAACCAAAAGTGCAGCAAGCACCCCGGTGGTCAGAACCTTGATCGTGGTCTGCCAGGCCGTTCGGCGCGCTTCCCGCCACGCATCGATGAGACCCCGCAGGTCGCGGATATCTGCGGCGGCGTGGCCGTTTTCGAGGCCAAGGCAGGCCAATGCACGCTCTGCTCCTCGCTCGGCGGCGCGGGTAAGCAAATCATCCAGATCCTCCGGGCGAAGGTTCAGGATGTCAGCGTTTTGTGAACTGGTGGATTCTTCTGTCATAGGCATCTCCAAAAAGAAAAAGCCCGCACAGGAGTTAACCTGGCGGGCTTGTAGTAAGAATTTTTATTTTTTAAGCGGCAACAACCGGAACCGGAAATGGTTTGCGAGTAGCTTCGGTTCCATTGGAATTTGTGTGGCTAAATCCAAAAATATCCTTTCTGGCCTCTGGGATGTCACCATCTATGAAGACAGGCACCAAACCAGTGAGAAACTCAATCCCAGACGCAAAGATTGGGAGTGCATCGGAATAAGCATTGTTGCAAGACGCTTCCCAAAGCGGCCCCTCAAGAAACATGCATGAACCTTTGCAAATTTGCAGCACTGGACATTTCGGACATTCGGATCGATGTGACCAGTGCGTTGCTGTTTTGAGCGCCACCTGATCCATCTGGCTAGTGTGGCCAATGCGGTGAGACTCTCCGTTCGGAGCCAACGCAGCAGCACTCACGTTCTGACATGTGAGCACATTGCCCTTGAGGTCAACAACGATTGAATCAGGCCGGTCCATTCCGCACTTTTGCCCAAGACTAGACGCAGGACGCATGAAACGTAGCGAGTTAACAAATGACATCACCCTATCCCGGACGCTCGCGATGCGACTCGCCTTGCCATGCCGGATATCGTGAAACGCTTGACGCCTAAAGGAATAAAACTCATCTGCCCGTAGCGACTGATTGATTCCACCTGCATCGTAAGCATCAACAAAACCTCCCTCACCAATCAGTACGTTCGGATCACCCGTGAGGTTCACAAAGAACGATTGAATTTCTGCGCGAGACTGGTTATCTCGATTAAGCATGGCATTGAAGCTGAAACGCTCCTTAGGAGCTAGCCTTTGATACAGGTCCAAGATGGCAGTCCTGACCTGCTGATCTTCCAGGGGATCTGGCCCCCGCACATGCTGGCCAGGCCCATCATGGGAGATGCTGACAGTGAACCCCAAGTCTTCAAGCCATTGGTTGGTTTCTGGATTCAACAATGAACCATTTGTTATCACTGAGAACCTGGCAGCCGGAAACTTCTGACGCAAGGCATCTGCCAGGGGTCTGAGAGTCTTTATGTAAACAAGTGGCTCCCCACCCCAGAACTCGATGGCATCTGGGGGGGTTAGGACCCAACTGTCTAAAGATGCCAGAAACCAATTTATGTCGTCTGGGTTGGTTTCTATGTTTCGGGCAACGAAACGCTGCGAACAGTATTCGCATGAGTAGTTGCAGGACAAACCAAGAGAAATCTTAAGTACGCGCGGGGATGTTTTTCCAAGCGGAGCTTCACGGGATGTCACTAGAGCATCTTGCGTAGAAACTAGAAGCGTGGGATCTACTGTTCGAACCATTGATCGCCCCTGAAGGTCGGTCAAGCTGGAGTCCGAGTTATCGTACATAAGAGGTACGACCGCTTCTGTTCGTGGATCCACTGTCGAAATTATGAATTTAGCCATTGAGTCTTTCCACCTTTATGTTGAAGAGCACCTGCATGAAGGGAACTTCGCCCGTAAAGGGCTTCTGAAAATGAACAGCACGAGCATCAAATGCCACAAGCAATCCCCTGTGAGGTCTGATCCAAAACTTCGCGTGGTTTTCCCACGGCATAAGGCACTTGCCAAAACCTGAAGATCGCCAGTCGGGATTGCAAATGGCAAAGGCGTTCGGACCGTATTGGTTAACTTGCTCCAGCAGATCTTCTGACGGATCAAGTTCAGGACCGTTGGGGAAATACACCGCCTGCAGATGACATTCGTCTTCGTCGGAGTGCGGCATGATTTCCACGCCAGCAACTCGCACAACTTCTCGCCCTTGCAAATGGGTGATTCGCCCTTGTGGGCCTACAAAGTCACGCTGGAGGATGGGTATGGCCATACTGGCCAGTTGGGTGGCACTGGGGACAGCCCCGTCAAAGACGTCGTGAGGGTGCCGATCCCAGATTTCCCCAGCCTCAGTCTTCATCGCGCCATGGACCTTCAGAAGGTCCTGGTAAAGACATTGGTCGAAGCTGGAAGGGGTGTTGAGCGTCCATAAACCCACGGCTGTGGGAAACAGGTTCAGTCTCATTGGACATTCACCAGCAGGTCATCGGTCCCCGAGAAGTACTTGAACCCCACCTTGATCTTGGCCACATCCCCTGTTGCCATGCCACTCGGTCTGAAAACCGTACAGCCTGAGCCACCAGAGGTTCTGACCCGTCGTGCAACGAGATACCCAGCGGTGGACTCCAGGTACACCTCGGCGTCTCGATCCTCAATCGGATCACCGTCTGGGGTTTCGAGCTGGAAATCAATGCTCACCTCTCCACTGGCTGAGACATTGATCGATGGGCCACCGACAAACCGAACCACAGGCAAGGTTTCTTCCCGAACCAGGGCCAGCGTGATGGCGGGGATGACTTCAATGTTGTGACTGGCCTTGACCAACTCTGGCGAAAACACATTGAACCCCAGTGTCCAGTCGTCGATCGGGGAGGATTTGAATGGCACCAGGATGTGGCCAATCGGATGGGTTTGAAGCACCGAGGAATGAAAGGCCTGCGCATCCATCTTGGACGCCAAAGTGGCCACATAGAGATTCGGGGTCTGCTGAAAGAATCCCGTGGGGGTTGCGTACCGCTCCATGAATCCAACGGGTGCATAGAGCATGAAACTAGCGTGATCCGAGAACTCAGAATGCTGACGCAATAAATCTAGATCCAGCGTACGCAGATAAAGCGGTTCGCCAAAAACCCCAAAGTCACCGCGCCACTCAGTAATCAGAGATCGATCAAAGAACTTGCCACCGTTGGCATGATCCTGAGACGGATCACCAACGAATTCACGTTGCATGATGGCTCGCACGCTGTAGCTAAGTTGCGTTCCATTGAGGGACACATCCAGGGCAAATGGAGTGTTCTTGTTGCCTACATAGAGCTTCATCTTTTCTCCTTAGCAACAGTTGCAATCGCAGTTGCAGTTGTAGCGAGTAGTTTGGGAGCCGAAACTGATGGTTGAACCTCCATCTGATAGTCTCAGCATGTAGAGCCCCGTGTACGGAGCCTGATCGCCACAGTTGTAGTAATCGCCAGTATTTGCAACGCAGTTAGGCGCACCTTGCCAACCGGAACTAGGATTGCCGCTCCGAAAGCAGTTGCTTACAGCATTAAAAAAATAGTCGTGCAGCCACCCGTAGTTGGCCGTCCACATGGATCCACCGTTATTCATGTACATATCCCAGTTGCCGTCGGACTTCAAAAAGCCCATCAGGTTGCTGTTTACATGGAGGTAGCGGGTCACGTTGTCCGTGTCCTGCATGTTGATGGTCGGTCCGGTGTTCTGTATCGTCAGATTCCCGGTCATCGTGTCGCCGGTCTTGGCAACGCGGCTAGACAGATCAATATTGACAGTCGCATTGCCAGCAGCGTCAGGCCCGGCTCCGTTTACCGACCTTACAAAAGCCGTTGAGTCATAGCCATCTAGCTTGTCAGCGTCTGAGGCTTTGGCAGTGATACCAAGGTATGTCGCGTTATGGTTATGAGAGCTTGAGGCAAATGCACTAGCCTGTTGACCGTCAAGCAGGTCAGCATCTAAACCAGTTCCCGCCCCATCAACGGTAAGAAGCTTTGCTAAGACATCGGCAGCGGTGTAAGAAGCGGCATTGAGCTTGGTCGCGAACTGGGAGTCAATGCCGCTGGACAAGTCCATGATCAAGCGCCAGTTATCAGGGTTGGTTCCGATCAACAGATATAGCTTCAACTGATCTGTGCGGTAGCAGAGCATTCCAACTTGCTGGTTTGTAGTCGGGAATGTGGTTCCGCTGTTGCAAGAAATCCCAGTCTTGTCGTTGTTCAAAATCTCAATGAGTGAATCCGAGAGCGAACGCGAAGACGGTATGTCGGTAAAGTTTTGCATCTAGTACCCCTGTGCAATCCAAGTGAAAGAACCGGCAACTCGAGTGCCGGACGTGTTTTCCAGTACAGCGGTGAAGCCGACTGTTGTGATGGAGCCAACTAGCCTCGCTATTGCAACCACCGTTCCGCCCTTGTGGGTCATCGTTACTTCGGGAGGAACTCGAAAGGCACGTGTGAAAGTAATTGCGACACCCATGGCTGCGTCGGTAATCTGCGCTGTTCCTCGGTCGAAGATGTCGGGCACGTCAACCGTTACTCTCAGGGCATCAATGAACCCTCGGTCTGAGTTTCTTGAGTTCAAGATCGCACGAAATAAAGCGCGCCGGTAGGTGTAGTCACCCTGAATGAAGTCTCGAAAGTCGGTGTAGCCTGGTGGGTGTCCAGACTGAACGATGGCCGCAAAGTCATCTTCAGTAATCTCACCGCTTGCAACGATCATGTCGCTGATCACACCATTGGCGTGCCTGCGGTACTGCTCGGCAAGAAGTAGTGCCTCTCGAGCTGTCAGCCTCAAAGCTTTTCGTAGTGCATCTGATACACCAAAACCATCAGTGAGGTTGCGCCGGTATGCCACCGCTCTGCCCAGTGCCTCGCCAATGGCCACGGCCTCAGCAACCCGTTTGATCGTTTGACGCGCCATCTTGTCAGACGTGCCAAAGGATTCAACGAGTGGCTTTCTTACCTGCTTCGCGCCTAAATCGCTGACGCCAAGGCCTTCGCTCACTCGCAGAACAAAGGCAATGAGGTCTGTGTAAGTTTCAGCAAACGCAATCGCCTCTGCAACCTGCTTTGTGATGACCCGATCCAAGTCGTCGCCTAGTCCAAAGCTTTCGGACCTGTTTTTTGCGATTAGCTTTTGAAGGGATTCAGAGATGGGCATCACTTCAGCCAGGCGCTTTACGCTGTTTTGCCGAAGTGATTCAGACCATGTAACGCTTTCGCCGGTATTTTTTGTCAGTACGCGCCTCAGGTAGTCAGAAGCTTGAAATGATTCTGCCGCTTGTTTTTTATTAACTTTCGCGACGCCTTCTGCAAAGGCCATCGATTCAACCCAGCGCAAAACAAAAGCGATGAGGTCCGAGTAGGTTTCAGAGAACCCAACCGCCTCAGATTCACGCAGGGTGAATACATTTTTCCGTCCTTCTGAAATTGGAAGGCTCTCACGAGAACGCTTTGTCCAGCTTTGCGATCCAGCTTCGATAAAGGCAAGCGTTGCGGCCACAGCAATGCTATAGACCGCAGGATAGGCTGCTGTCCAGCTTTTTCCTGCACTGGCACTCGACCATGTGAATCCGGCCGATGCCCAGGTGTAGCGAGATCCCTGGGTTTCAGTAACCGTCACCGTTTCGGGCATGACGATCAGCTCATCGTGAAGGTGAAAACGGCGGTCAGGCTGTCATCGGCACCTTTGTTGACCACAGGGAATACCACTCGGTCAAACATGATGCCTGCTGACGCAGCGTTGAATACCCCGGCCTCTGTGATTGCGCCAGTTCCATCGCCAGCCAAAAAGTCAGCTGTGAACGTAAAAGTTTTGGTTCCCGTCGTGTGCGCGTAGGTCGCGGCGTTTCGGTCGAGTTCCGTCACTAACGCCGACTGTGTTGCTGCGGCTGCGGTAGTGCCCGTGCCAAGCGCAATAAAGCCCATCACGCTGGGACGGCTGACAGACTTTCCAATCGCATCGGCAATAAAGTCGAAGCCTACGTTGACGATGATGTTGTCCTTGTGAACAGTTTCAACCTCACCGTTGGCACGATGCACGATGAGAGTCATCGCGCCATAAAGTTGCATAGATTCTTGGATCATAAAAGTCCTCATTTAAAAAAAATGACGCTGCCTCTTGCGAGAGCAGCGCCACGGTTGGGGTGAAATTTTGTTGAGCTAGATCTAGTACAAACGCAGACTTGTAAACGTGCCGATCGGCGCTATTGCAGCGCTCGCCGAATCGATATCACCACCCATTCGTCCTGCAAAGAGTCGGCGCTCGGTGGCCGTTTGACAAACACCAAGACAAATCCGGTCTGTGATGGATAAAGAGAACGCCAAACTCACTCGCCTTGCGAGATGGTCCTCCAGGAAAAAGGAACCATTTTTAGAGTCATAGCCCACGAGCAGTTGACCCGATGAGCCTGTCGCAGTCCAGATGACACAAGTCGTAATCTCAGATGGCGCAAACCAAAATGATGTGTGAAAGACTTCTGGAATATTTACACCCCACGCGACTCGGGTCGTGTCCTTCACCATCAGCCCGTCGCCATACCGGCCTGCGGCGTAACTAACACTTGCTGCTTGGCTTAGCAACGGATTACCAAGACCGGCAGTGGAGCCGTTAAGCCTCCAGCCGTAAATTTCTCCGTCTTGCAGCGCATCTTCACGCGCAATCTGAAACCGGGCATCCACGTTGGCAATTGCACCGTCATAAGCCCATTGCCGTTTGGCAGCATCGCTTGCCCAAGGGAAATTCGCCTCCAACCACGTTGTACGGTCATCAACCGATGCCCCCAAACTGTTGAGCAGCGTGTTTTGGGCACGGATGGGTGAGACCAAGTCCAACTCAAACAGATACTCAGACGTCTGGGCACCAGTGCTCATGCGCAGCACATTGCGGCCATTGACCGAGACGACCGCTGCAAAGTGCTTAGTGCCTGGAAACCCTAGAGCCTGCTCATCGCGGGCGAGAATCAGATTGGCATTTTGAGGTTGGGCCACCACCGTCGAGACAAAGGTCGGGGTGTCGCTGTAAATCCCAGGTGACGCAATTGCTTTGATCCAGAACTTGCGCTCGCCATCAAAGCCGGAGGGCAGCGTATAACTGGTGGACTTGACCTCGGCAACAAAAAGCGAAGCGTCCCAAGCAGCCCCTTCCCGCAATTCGTAGCCCACCACTTCTGGCTCAGGGTTAGGTTGCCAGCGAAATTCCAAGCGGTTGGCCGATTGAACAACATCGAACTGCCGAACCGTGCTTGGAGCAAGCAAATTCAGCACAAAGGTTGTCACGCGCGCGCTGTAATTGCCTGAGGTATCAATCGCGCGGATGTGATACGGGTACTGGCCTGCTGCACTTTGGTCATGCAACATCTGCGTACCTGATGTCTTGGCCACTAATTGCGCGTTATCCCAACCTGGCCCCACGCGGACCTCGTATCCTGAGATGTCAGCATCCTGCAATTCATCCCAGGCAATCATCAAGTCTGAAACTCGGCGCTGAACCGTAAATCCCGTGACATCCGATGGCGGTAGCGTCTTGCCCAGCACTGCCCCACTGAGCGTTACGGGAACGCTCTCCTTACGGGTGATGCCAATAGCTCTCAGACTGAACTCGTACTGCCCCTCTTGGGCATCTCGAATTTCAACGTAATTAGCGCTGGTCAGGGGCAGGCTTACGAAGTTTCCGCCTGCCACTCGGTAAGACAGCCGGTATGCAATGGCAGTTTGAACCTCGGACCAAGAGACCTGAACCAAGACTTGAGCCTGATCTTTGACCCGGTAAAGACTTTCCTGAATGACCAACCCCGTAGGAGGTGGTGGAACGTCCGAGAGCACAGTAATCGATCGTGGTTGAAGTGCCAGTCCTTCTTCAATCGAAGCATATTTGCTTGGGTTGTGCGCCAGAGCTGTTACTTCATGAACACCCGGATCACGTTCAGCAACCGCCACCACCCTAAAAAGCTGCGGCTCGATGATTGAGGATGCCAAAACCCAAATTGCGTCAACCTGAGGAGCTGTGCTGAACGGTATCGTTACTGTCAGAGTGCGCCCGGAAACAGGCCCCACCAGACGCTCTTCGACAACGCCATTTGGCAAAACGACCGATAGTCGCCAAGGTAAATCAGCGGGCAACTCTTGGTCGATCGTCACAGTGCTGACCGTTGCACCGGCGATACGGCCGCCCAGGCGCATACCGCCTCGGACAGGATCGGCTACCTTGATCACATCGCCCGGCCGGACTACTGCCCCTTCTAAACCCGTGCGGAAGGTAACAATTTCAGATTCCGATTGTTCGGAGAACAAAAGCCACTTGCCCACCCGGTGGGCTTGACCTCGAGCAGTACAACCGAGTGCAACTACATCGCTTTGCACAATCCCATAGCGGGCGATACCGGCGGCATCTTCGACGTATTCAACCTTCTGACGGTAGAAATCATCTGGATCGTTCCAGGTCACGAGCGCAACGGTGTGACGAGCTTTAGCAGAAGAACCTTGGTAGGCAAACTCACCGTCCACCACGTTGCCAGGGGCGAACTGGTATACCGGATCACTGGGTGCATCCTGTGTGACCGTAATTGCACCACCCGACCAATACACCATGCCTCTAAAAATCGAGGCCATGTCCTGCACGACCTTGTAAGCCTGCTCGCGAGTCTGAAGGTATAAGTTACAGGTAAAGCGCGGTTCAAAGCCCCCGAGCCCGTTAGGCACCAACTGATCGCAATACTGCGCTACTCGGTAAAGCGCCCATTTGTCCACCTGAGACTCAGGGATGTAACCACCCAAACCGTACCGGGTGCTGGTGACCAGATCGTAGAAACACCACGCTGGATTGTCTGTCCATGCGATTTTGAAGGTTCCATTCCACACGCCGCTGTAGGCTCGTGTTCCAGGGTCGTAGTTCACCGGCACACGGACACGCAGCAGTTTCATGTCGTAGCTGCGCCGAGGGATGGCAGAAAACTGCGAAGCATCTACCCTCAATGCAACCAAGGCGCTGTTTGGGTAACGCAGCTTGCTCTCAACAACTTCGGTGTAGGAGTCGAGATAAGTCTTGTTCTGAATGGCGCTGGAGGTTGAATCTGCCGTGATTCGTCGTACACGGATTTCCCAAGGAGCGCTGCCAATGAGAGGCACGTAGTAACTGCGCTGATATTTGGTCGTGGTCTTGCCTGCGATCGTGTCGTTGATCACTTCGACAAACCCGCCACCATTGACCTGACGATCGATGGCGAATGTGACTGAGCTTCCGTTAAGGTCTCCGTTGGTCGTGTCTTGGTTAGTTAGTTGACCTACGCTCACCTTGATCCTTACAGCATCTACATCCGGATCAGTGATTGAGCGCACCACGGATTGGCTCGCCTTAATCTCCACGCCAACGGGCACCTCATTCTCGACAGAAGAGAATCCGGGTACGTAACTTTGCTGCTGAGTGCCATCTCTGGTCTCAAGCGTCACACCAGAGAAGTTGGTCGTTCCATCGGCATTCTGTATAGGTGTGTCGTCCAAATAAACAGATTGCAGTCCATTGACCAAACCCTCAATCTCGCCCTCGGAAATGAGGTCGACAACCCTTGCGTAGGCTTTGGAGCGCAAGCTGTCAGGCGCTTCTTGGGCCACGCGTGCGCTGGCCCCACCACCCCCTTTGCCTCCACCTCCTGCACCAATAATCAAATCTGTCATGCAGGAATCTCGTCGACATCAATACCAGCGCTGATCACGGCTGAACCTACTATCAATCGACCATATCCCACTGGCACGGGGTGGCCCTGAGCGGTCGTATTGACTGCACCATTAAAGCTGTAGCTGGGCTTGTTCTCTGGACGCTCAGATGGTTCAGATGCTTTGGGTGTAGGTGCAATCATCTGCGCAACACCGCCAAGAATCATGGCTGTGCCCACCGAGTAGAGCGTGGCCTGGGAAAGAAATGCCCCCGATGCAGCCCAGCCAAGCGGGTTCCACCATGCGACAGCAAGCAATGCTGCGCCAAGCAAGATTTGACCAAGGCCATCACCACCAGCACCAGACACCACCGGCGCAATCGTGATGCGCTGGGAGCCGGTGGGCTCATGTAATCGCTCCAGGTTAAGGGAATCCCGGCCAGCAAGCACCCGGTAGCCAACACCACGTTCGCCGGAGGCAACCAACTCCCGCTCAAAGGTAGGAAAGTTGGCCGAAAGGGCTCGAATCGCTTCGGCAGCCGAGCCAATGGCAAGGTTGTGCCTGCGGCCAAAGCAACGACCGAGTTCACCGAGAAGAATGACTGTGACCATGTCGGATAACGTGAGTTGTAACTTTTTGCCAATAGCCACCGTAGACATCTCGGCTTGATAGCCGTCCTTGCAAGTGATGCAGGATCAGTCCATCCCCAAGATAGACGGCGGCATGATTGGGAACGGGAGACGCCACCTGCATCAAGATGCAATCGCCCATTTGAATTTCTTCTGGCTTCACTTGCGCAAAGCCTACTTTTTCGAAGTTGTCGAGGTACAAGTTCTCGCCGCGTTTCCACCAGTCATCAAAGCGAGTGAAGTTGGGCAACTCCACCCCACGCTCCAACCTGAACCAGTCGCGCAGTAACGCGTAGCAGTCCAGAACGCCATGGGACCACTCACGACCAACTAGCGGTGCAACATAGCCAGAAGGCTCAATCTGCGACCATTGACCGCTTGGGAAACTGACGATGTGCCACGGCAAACCGCTAACTTCACAAGCCACCCGATCGGCCTGACTCGGTGTCGGCGGTAACCCAGGGTGGCTGTGCACCACACCCACGATATGACCCTGCGCGTCGGCTTGTGCGAAGTCCTCGGGATGGATAACGAATTGATCGGTGCCCACGCCGATGTTTCGGCATCGCCGATACACCTCACGGCCTTTGCGGATCAGTAACAAGCCGCAAGATTCACGCGGACTTTCGTCAAGAGCGTGGTCCATTGCCAGCTGTTTGTTCTCGGCCAGCATCAGCGGATCAATCCAGCAGCAGGGAAACCGCCGAATGGCAGTTCTGCGCTTTGACCAAAACGCGCTTGGCATGAAGCTAGCCGCTTGCCGCATACATCCTGACTGCTCGACGACACAGTCTGGTCGTTGGCATTGAAATAGCTCGCACCGGTGTAGCCGCACTCAGAACCACGGTAACGCCAGGGACATACGTTCTGAACGATCTGCCTGCGCGGCAAAGTTACGCCTTCAAGATCAAAGGAAGCGGCGAGTTCGAACTCCACGACGTCTCTTGTCTCACGCGACTTTCGATCCACGTAGTAAATATCGTCGGCAAATTCAGCCAAAGGATCAGCTGTTGGATTTACTCCGCCGGAAAAGTTAGCTGCGTCCAAGTATTTCGCAAGCGTGCGCTTGCGTGTGATCTTGGCACCGACCAAGTCCTGATAGGTGAGAACCAGAGCCGTGATCGCGCCAGTGACGTTCGCTACGCGCAAACGAGGCCTAGGCACTTGACCATTGCCGTTGGACTCAAATCCCTCGACCTCGATTGGAAAAGCTTCATAGGCGTATCCCTGCCAAACAACGCGCTGCTGGAGCGCATTTGTACCAGCATGAAAACGCACCGGCCCCTGTCCAAAGAGTGCGAGATCCAAAACGAATAGCTCGACCACGCTACTTGGCGCGAGCTTTTGGATCTCTGAAGTGATAGCAAGACTGGTCATGAGAGATCAAATACCTGCTTAAACGTTACCCGTATGGACTCAATGTTGGGTTCATCCACTGAGCGACTCCATTCATCACAGACGAACTTGGCAGGTAATCCACCAGGTGGTGTCCAGTCAAAAGCTTGAACAGCCCCACGGGCTCGAAGAAAGTTGTCAATCGCAGAGGCCTCAGTCGTGGTGCGACCGCGAAACTCAAGAGACCAAACCTGCGGTTGGGTGTTGATCCCAAAAGTTAGGCGCTGCTCATAGCCGTCGCCAAAAGAGATTCGGCGCACTGTGGGACGCATTGACAAATTGGCACCAATGGAAGGGGTCCATGTGAAGGTAGCCATTTATGCTCCCCTGCGTCCATCTAGAAGACCACCGGCACGCTTTTGCGCAAGAAGTTCTTGTCTGACTGCACTCGCAATCGCTCTACCCAAATCGCGTCCCCCAGGGTCTTCGCCACGGCTAGAGACACCAGAGTCCGTCAAACTGACAGAAATGTTGAAGACATCCCCGCCGCCGTCAGCGCCACTCATGGTGACGGGAATTGAACGACCATCAGGCAACGGCACATAGGCCTCTGGACGAGAGCCCTCACCAAAAAGGGCTAACTGAGGGGAATTGGCGATACCGCCGCTGGCATAGGTGCGCAATGATGTGGGACCTGCGGAAGTCATGACACCTCCACTGGCAAAACCAAAAACTCCAGCCATAGCGTTGGCCAGCGGCAGCGTGATTGCGCGCTGAATTTGAATCCTGATCAAGTCCGAGATGATGGAGTTGGCCAAGGTCCTGAAATCAAGCTTCCCAGTCATCACGAAATTCACCAATGCATCGGTCATACCGTTAAAAGCACGAGTGGTGGCGGACTCCATTTGCTTGCCGATTTGCTCAGCCTCTTCAGCTACGGAGCGAAGTCCTTTCGCAAAGCCAGCCTCTGGATCAGACATCTCCTTCACGCGAAGAGCTAAAAGCGAAGCACCATCTGCTGCTTGACGCGCCGCCTCTTCAATTTTCGTAAAAGCATCTGCAAGTTTTTCATTGCCCGGTGCGGCGTCAGCCAGTTCGCGCGCTTGACTTGCAAGCGTGGCAAGTTGCAACCCGCTTTCTTGCCGTGCGGTTGCCAGCTTCTGCAATGACTTCAGTTCACTGATCGCGCCCGTATCACGCAGCGTTTTGATCTGCTCTTCAACAGAACGGAGTTCGCTCAAGCCTCGGGTTGCTTGTTCTTGCAACTCCTTCATGGACTCGCCAGGCAACCTAATCTGGCGCTCCAAGTTTGACTGTTGAGCTTCACGCTCTAGTCTTTGTCGTTTTAGAGTTATTTCAGCCAAGCGATCTTGAAGCTTGAGTTTGTCTTGGGTGGTCTTGGCGACTGTCTCTAGGCCGCGAAGCAAGATCGTCTCTTCTTCTGCAGACAGCGCACGAAGCTTTTCCGTAAAGTCTTCTTGGGCAGCCAAGCGTGCATCACTTGCATCTTTGAAACTCAGGTAGCCCTGACTTTCGTAGAGGTCAATGATCCGTTGCCTGTCCTTGAGGATGGCACTTTCCACATCTACCTGGCTCTGCAAACGCTTAATCTCACTGTCGATACCTGCCATTGCATTAGCAGTAACAGCGCCAGTCGCAGTGCTGTAGTTCAACTGCTTCCTTGGAGTAGCTGCCTGAGTGGCTGCGTTGGAAGCCTCCGTGCCCTTTCGGATTTCGTCAAAACGCTTCGTGACGGCATCAGCCAAAAGAGGCATATCCCATAGATCGACATAGTTCTGGTTTGACTGCGCCACGATGGCATTTCGCTTTTCAAGCGCTGCCTGCAAGCGTGAACGGTTTTCATCCGAAAAAGGATTGAGCCCTTTGCCGCCAGCCAAGAATGTTCCAGCCAGCTCAATATCTGCCCAGACGGCAGAGAAGCTTCCAATGACCGATTTGATCGTGTGGCCAATTCCCCTCAGTGCATCAATCACCACTGCAATCGCATAAGCCGTTTTCTCTGCCCAGTTGGTCAGAGTACCTTCAGCGCGCATGCGCTGAATACCCTCAACTGCGTTATCGGTTCCCAGAAAAACACGCTTGAGTTCTTGTGTCAAAACGGACATTGAAGGAATTGCCGCCGTCACCAAAGTCTGAGCAACGAAACTCGACTCTGCTCTCATGCGGCCCATTGCCTTTGAGGCGTTGTCTGCTTCCTCAATTTGCTTGGCAGTCAAGCGAATGTTCAGGTCTTGGTTTTCCGCCAAATCTTTAAGGAACGGGAGCATGGTTGCGCCCGACTTACCAAAGAGCTCCATTGCAATTGCGGTCTTTCCTGCACCATCTTCAAATTCTGCTAACTTGAGCGCGACATCATTCATGACCTCTGCTGGATCACGAAGATTTCCACTGACATCTTTGGCGCGGATACCTAAAAACTGAAGCGCCTTCGTTGCCCCAGCAGTCTCGTCATCAACTCCGGCTAAACCTTTGGAGAGTTTGGCCAGGTTAGCGCCGATTGCCTCTATAGCTGTTCCAGATATGGTGGCCACCGGTGTGAAGCCTGAGAGCGCCGTCGTACTGGCACCGGTTTGCTCAGAAAGACCCTGAAGCGCCGCAGCGGCCTCTAGCGTATGAGTTACAAAATCTCTTAGTGCTGCCACCGAAGTCGCACCAATCGCGACTGCAAAGGTTGTCTGAGCAATGGAAGAGACCCGCTGAAGCGAGGTCTTCATGTCATTGGCATGGCGATCCAAGAGCCGCGCAGTTCGCCCGAGATCGGCGCGAAACTCAGATGTCTCTGCAGACAGCTTGACAACAAGAGAGCCCAGATCAGCCATGCTTTTTGACCCTGTGAGCAAACATTGACTTAAAACGGGCGACGTTCAGGTGGGCCTCATCAATCGTCTCTGGTCGTTCGATAAATGGCATGAAATCTTCAGGCGTAAAGGGACGCGTGTGCTTGGTACGGTTGGCGTTGGCAAAGGTAGACGCAATCACACCACTTCTCAAATCAGCACGCATATCGCCAAAAGGCTCCATTTGATAAAAGGCCATCCACTCGGTTATTTCGTCTGATCCGATCCGCTGCAATAGCTCACGAACCGGCATGCCAAGCGCAAGTGCCAGGCGAAAAGCGAAGCGCCGAGTGGGATTGGCCTTTAGCCCTTTTTTGCTGTTTCAGCCTGCTCGATGCCAATACCGTTGAGACGCTGAGCTACTGCAAAAACTCTGTCCAGTGCGAGAGCACTTTTTCGGCCAAGCGCAGTGATTTCGGCATCCTCAAAAAGTCGGTTGCCCGTCGCATCGCACAGGGTCAACGCAACAAGCCTGGCTCGAACGTTTTCCATGCGACCTTCCTTTGCGCCATCGCGCGCAATCAGGCTGCTTTCAAAGGCATCGCGGTCGGTTCCACTCATAGTGCGGACATAGACATCACCACCCCATTCAGGCACAAGGACGGTTTCGCGCGGCAGATCGTCGGCCGCCAGGATGGCATCTTTAGTAAGGATGTTCATAGTCTTCATGCCTCCGTGATGTCGCCATCGATTTCGATCGTGACGCTGGCTTCAACGACGGCATCCACACCACCTTGAACACTGAACTGTGTAACGTAGCCGTAGAAAGTCCATGTCGCAGCGGGCGTGGTGTCCGTGAAGGTGATCTTGAACTGGCGACGTACTCGGTTGGCTCGATCGGTGCGAAGACCCTGATGGACCGTATCGTCTGGGTTGAAGTGCAAGCTCAGAGAGAGTTGACCTTCATCGCGAAGACCGACTCTTTTCTCTTTGGCTGTTGAAGCAAGATTGGTAACGTCAATAACTGAGGCTTGACCCCCAGGTCCCTGAAAGGAGACTACGTTGGGGATGGTCTCAAAGGTTGTGGTTCCAAACCGGGCAATGGTGATGCCCTGCGCGGTGATGGCAGTACTAGGCATAAAAGGCCTCCATGAAAAAATAAAAATCTAGCTACCGTTACCGGTAGTAGGTGAAGTCCACAGATATCCGGTAAGTACCGGATTCATCATCGAAATCGGTAAGGCCCATGCGTACATCGGCCACCGTTTTGATACTGGCTAGCAAAGCTGCAAGGACCTGCTCTTGCAGTTGTTCGCAAGCAACCAGCGTCCTTGCATAGGCGTCAACTTGCACCCTCGAGCGCCGCAGTTGGTTGGGTCCGTCAAGGGAAGCAACGTTGGATTGATCTATAGGGGTGTAAACAAGCGTCGGATACTGTGCGTTCACAGGTGCAAAGATGGCGTAAACCTGTCCAGCAGCCAGATGCTTGATCGCGTCATAGAAGTCCTGCATCGCTAGCGTCCATTCAAGGACCGAGCTTCAATCTCGATGCGCTGGGTAAGACGCTGCTTGATGGCATCAACCGCCGCACGGCGACGAGATTCCAATGCCGGACGTAGGAATGGCCGAGCAGCCATCTTGCGAGTACCAAATTCAACGAAGCGCCAGTACCAAGCGTCTTGCGATAGGTTGCTCCGCTTACCCTGGTTACGGAATTTTTTGCCGTGGCGCACCAGAACATAAAACGTCTGGCGACCTCCACCGGAAAGCTCTCGGATGTGCTTCATGATCACCGAGCGTTGTAGCGTTCCGGGAGGTGGCTGCTTTGAACCAAGGGACTGCGCAGCTTTAGGAGCCTGTGCCCGAGCCTCATCCCGTATGACCTTTGCACCTGCATAAACCGAGGCTCTGAGTCCTCGATTAGCAACACGATCGGGAAGTTCACGAAGAGCACGATCAAGCTGAGCAAGTCCTTCAATTCGAACTGTTTCAACTCTAGCCATTACTCACCCCTTCGCTGGCTAACAGAATGACTGAGACATTGGCCTCATCCTCATTCAGCGCGTTGTGAATCGCAAACACACGCCCTCGATACAGAACTCGCATTTGTGCAACGCTCTTGGGATCGTCAAATTCGGATCTATGACGTACTGTGATTTGATGAGTAACCACCGAAGCTATGCGATCTGCAATCCGGGCTTCGCGGCCTGATATGGGTTGAATATCAGCCCAAACAATCGCCACATCTATCCAGGTCTGTGTAGGTGCACCCAACACATCCTTTGCAACAGTAGGCAGCTGAATGCGAACACGGTGGCACAACTGGCCCGCACTGATTGAGCTCATACCAAGCTCACTCGGTATCCATCGAGGAGACCATCCACGAATGACAATGGGTCGATGCGGCCACGCGAAAGCATTGCCACTTCTTCCCGATGGCCGTAAAGACTTCCCACCCGTAATTTGATCCAGCTCTTAAGTCCTTCGGGGACTGATGAGCTTGGGCCGTATCCGGCGTCAAAAGTGACGATCACAGAACCAATCTGTGGAAGAGTTGTGGGCCAAGTCTTTCCAAATACCGGAGTGAGTCGCGCAGGCTCGCATGCTGTGTCCAACACGTAATCACTTGCTGGCATCAACTGCAAACTGCCATTCATGTCCAGGTATTCGATGCTGACCAAAGACTGCACTGGGCATTTCGCAATAAGAATCGCGTGTCCGGGTAGGCTGAAGGCCGCATCGGAAGGAACATGCATGGTTAACGCACCCGGAAAGGCATCGAGCACCAGCCTCCAGCGAGCAGTCATCAACTGCCTGCCGGTTATTGTCTCGGCTGCCTGCCGAGCTGCGGTTATCAGTGAGCCAATCAGCGCGTCATCGTCATCAACATCCACCCGCAGGTGCTGTTTTGCCTCAAGAAGCGTGATTGGCTCCCCCGCTGGAGCTGTGACCAGTTGCAGTGGCATTTAGACGATCTGCACAACTGCTGCCTGATTACCTGCATTGGCTGGCAGCTCTCTAGGATTGACGCCCAGGATTTGCGCTGCTGTCTGACTTGCGGCCACACCCACAGTGAGTGACAGGCGAACAAAGCCAAAGCCGTTCACCGTATCGAGTTCCTCGGGTTTGACGTTGATCAAGGCCTGCTTGTTGTCGCCAGTGGCTTTGACAATCTGAGTAATCGCTTTGCCACTGATGTCCTTGGCACTCGTACCAGTGGCATCAACCGCTTGCTGCAACTTAGCATCCACTGTGGCGCTGGTGCCCAGCACTCCGGTCTGCACCAAGGA